>JBMYMN010000055.1:0-15800 GCA_049597355.1 Luteolibacter sp. | reverse complement strand
TCAGCTACCGCCATGCGCAGCCGCGCAGTGCACGAAGTCATCGCCGCCTACGATGAGCAATGCGAGCTCTTGTTACGCACCCGCGGTCGTCTTGGCTTTGACGACATCAAGCTGCTCATGGGCGAGTGGGTGAATTCCGAAGAAGCCCGACTGCGCCGTGAGGCCATTGACTTCCGACTCGATGCTCGCATCGACCACTGGCTTCTTGATGAATTCCAAGACACCAGCCCAGCGGAATGGAACGGATTGCTGCCACTGATTGACGAAGCCATCAGTGACGAGGAAAAACGCTCGATGTTCATTGTTGGTGACCGCAAGCAAGCCATCTATGCATGGCGCGGTGGCGACGTCACTCTCTTCGATCAGGTCATTGAGCACTATGGTAGCAATTCCGCTTCGAAACTGAAGATTGCAGAGCTCAATGAATCATGGCGCTCCTGTCCCGAAGTGCTGGAGCTCGTCAATGAAGTCTGCTGCGACAAGCCCACGGTTGAAAGCATATTTGGCAAAGCTGGTCGTGATTGGAAGTGTCCAGCGCACGAATCTGCTCCACCTCTGCGCAACGAGTCCAAGAGAGGCCACGCACGAGTTGAAATGACCAGTGACTGGGATGAAAAGTTAGAGCGCATGCAATTACTGCTAAAACAACTCGGCGTAGGCGAACGTGAGCTGAGCTGCGGTATCCTTTTACGCAGAAACGATACAGCCGCCAAAGTTGCCAACGAACTGCGCTCCCGTGGTTTTGATGTGATTCTTGAAGGCCAGCGCAAACCGTCGGTCGACAGTCTCATCGGTGTCACGATCGGCCAGCTATTGAGATGGCTGGCCGACCCAGGTAACCAACTGGCCCGTGGAGTGCTCGAGATGTCACCACTCCATCCCTTACTGGCCCAGCGTCATGGCGACGACTGGAATGGCATTTGGAATGCACTCACCTCTTCTATTACGACAGCAGGCTACCGGGCTACCATCGATGACTTGGTCAGAAACTGCGGCATTCAATGGGCACCCTACAACCAACGACGAATTGACGATATCCTGCAGGCCCTCTCTGAAATAGAACGGCGTGGTAGTGCAAGTTGTCGCGAGGTAGCCGACAGTATTGAGCGTCTTAGCATTCCTCAGTCACCGGGCGTAGCGGCCATTCAAGTGATGACCATCCATAAGTCCAAAGGCCTCGGCTTTGATGTGGTCCTGCTACCTGATATATCGAACAAGGTCATCCCTGAGGCCAACCGCTTTAGGGTCATGCAGGACACTGACCCAAATGGCAATGGCTGGTTGAGTGAGGCCCCGCCTCAATGGGTTAGGCAGATGCATCCGGAGCTGCTTGCTATCGAACAAACATGGGGCCAGCGACAACAGCACGAAGCCATGTGTATGCTCTATGTTGCCCTCACTCGAGCCAAACGCGGACTCTACGTGATGCTCGACAAGCCCTCTAAAACTCACGATTTCAATAAGCCCAGTTTGGCCAACTGGCTAATGCGCGCGGTTGGACTTGATGCGCTGGATACAGAGGAAGCATGGGAAAGGGGATCTGTTGACTGGGCTCTGGACATCGACCTGCTCAAATCCATTCCTGTAACCGAGACCATACCTGAACTACCGGCGCCAAAATTAGAGGATCACCACCTGACTCAACTCACACCCAGTAGCCTCGGTACTCATGGACGAAATTCAGTCGAGGGCATGGCATTTGGAAGCGAGGTCCATCGCCTGTTGGAAGGTATCGCTTGGCTCGATGAAAACTCCCCCACTCTACCCAATAGCCCAGCAGGTAAAGCATGCAGCGGTCTGCTTCAAAATGAGACCACGCGACCTTTCTTCACCAAGGGCAGCAGAGACATCCGGCTATTGAGGGAGCAATCCATCGATGCCGATGTCGGCGGCCGCTGGATTTCGGGTATCATCGACCGCTTGCATCTACACCATGATGCCGAGGGTAAGGTGAAGCATATTGAGATTATCGACTTCAAGACCGACGCCGTGGATGAGACCGCAACACTCATGGCCGCATACGGCCCACAAATCGAAGCCTATCGCGAGGCGGTGCAAGAACTCCATCCCAACGCCACCATCGATTGCATTTTACTGTCCACCCACCTACACCAAGCAATCACGCTTTAAACGTTTCCAGCGACTTTAGACTGCAAACTAACAGATTTCGATTCAATGCCCACTTCCAGCTCGAATCAACGAACTCCACGGCATGATAACCGTGGCTTGCGAGGTCTCACTCACCGCTGAAAAGGTGGGGTATTTTTGCGCCCACCCGACGGGCAAATCAGTCGCCCGATTTCAAAACCTTGATGAAGGCATCCTGTGGGATATTGACCTTACCAAAGGCTTTCATCTTCTCCTTACCCTTCTTTTGCTTCTCCAGAAGTTTGCGTTTGCGACTGATATCACCACCGTAACATTTGGCAGTCACATTTTTGCGCATTGCGGAGATGCGTTCGGAGGCGATGATGTTGCCACCGATGCAGGCTTGGATGGCAACCACAAAAAGCTGTTGGGGAATCACGTCCTTGAGACGCACGGCCAGAGCACGGCCGTAGCTCTCAGCTTTCTCGCGGTGGACAATCGTGGAAAAGGCCTCTACCGGCTCACCGGCGATAAGCATGTCCATCTTGACCATCTTGGCCGGGCGGTAGCCGCAATGCTCATAGTCCATCGAGCCGTATCCACGCGTCATCGACTTCATGCGGTCATTGAAGTCGACGAGAATTTCAGAAAGCGGCACCTCAGCGGTGAGCAGCACGCGGGTGGGATCAACCGTTTCGGTGTGAGTGACATCGCCACGCTTTTCCATCACCAACGCCATGATGTCACCGATGTAGTCGCCTGGAATCATGATAAACAGCTTCACCATGGGTTCGCGGATTTCCTCGATCACTTGAGCGTCGGGTAGCATTGCCGGGTTATCGACAATGAGCTCTTCGCCATTAGTCTTGGTCACTTGGTAGATCACGGAAGGGTACGTCGAAATCACGTCCATATTGAACTCACGGCGCAGACGCTCCTGAATGATTTCCATGTGGAGCAGGCCGAGGAAACCACAGCGGAAGCCGAAGCCGAGCGCCGTGGAACTCTCAGACTGAAAGGTGAAGGCGGCATCGTTGATCTGTAACTTCGCCATCGCCGTCTTCAGGGCCTCATAGTCTGAGGTATCCACGGGGTAGATACCTGAGAACACCATCGGTTGAATCTCTTTGTAGCCGGGAAGTTCCTCCGGGCATGGATGCGTGGAGTCAGTGACTGTGTCGCCGATCTTCGCCTCATCTGCCGACTTCATGTTGGCGATGAAGTAACCCACATCACCGGCGATGAGTTCATCGCGCTTTGTCATCTTGGGCGTGAAAACGCCACACTCTTTAACCTCGTATGTTTTATTGGTGTGAAAGAGCCGAATACGCTGCCCTTTGTGGATGCTACCAGAGAAGACACGCACATAGGACACTACGCCACGAAAGGTATCGTAGACGGAATCGAAGACGGAGGCGCGTAGGAGCTTATCTTCATGCTCCACCGGCGCGGGCACGCGTTCGATGATGGCTTCAAGAATATCCTCAATGCCAATGCCGTTCTTGGCGGAGGCAGGAATCGCATCCTCGGCGGGAATGGCGAGGATATCTTCTAGCTGTTGTTTGCAACGATCGACATCGGCAGCTGGTAAGTCGATTTTATTGAGCACAGGTATGATGACGAGTTTCTGATCCATCGCCAGGTGAAGGTTGGCCATGGTTTGAGCTTCCACACCTTGGGCGGCGTCGATCATCAGGATGGCACCTTCGCAGGCAGCGAGCGAACGGGCCACCTCGTATGAAAAGTCGACGTGACCGGGTGTGTCGAGCAGGTTGAGACGGTAGGTGTTACCGTCTTTGGCCTTGTATTCCATTGCCACAGGGTGGGACTTGATGGTGATACCCTTCTCGCGCTCGAGATCCATGGCGTCGAGCAACTGATCTTGCTTTTCACGCTGACTGATGGTCTGAGTCTCCTCGAGCAGACGATCAGAAAGCGTCGTCTTGCCGTGATCAATGTGAGCAATGATCGAAAAGTTGCGTGTGAACTCGGTAGCCATGGGAAGGATTCGGGCCCGGGCATTGGAAACAGCGGGCGCGCGAAGAAAGCAAGAATCTGACTCCTAGGCACGAAAAATCAACTGCCATCAGCCTCGGTCGCCCGACATGCAAATACAGCTTTGATTACAAAACCCACAGATTTGAGAGATTGTATTCATGCAGCCCGCTGTTTATTATGTTGTGTGATGAAAACCCGAAATTTGCTCTTTCCCATCGGGATACTGGCGGTATCAGTCCTGTCACCCCTTCATGCCTCTCCCACCGCTACACAGCGTGCGAATACCGCCTATATCGACGCACTTGCCTATGAAAGTGCCGGCAATGTCATCAAAGCGAGACAGGCCTATGAACAGGCCCTGAAATTCAACCCTCGACACCATCAAGCCCAGTTCCGCCTTGGACAGCTCAAGCTCAACGCCCAGAAAATCATCTCCAAGGCACAGCAGCGCAAAATCTCAAGTATCGTCATTCCCGAATATCGAATGAACGAAGCCGACTTTCCTGATGCTGTGAAGGCGCTCGCTAGGCACATTGAGAATGCAACCAAAGCTCAGGAGCAGCCGGTGATGCCGAATTTCATCATTCAGGATCCTCGGGGAACCCTAGCTGCACGTAAGATCACCATACAGATGAAAAGCGTACCTGCAGGTGAGATTCTCAACTACATCCTGCAGATGGCGAATGCCAAAGCTCGCTTCGATCAGCATGCCGTTGTGATCATGCCCAGATAAGGGCCGGATGCAGTTACCTGCTTGCGGGTTGAGCACACGCATGGATTCAACTCGCATGCTCGCAACGCAGTTGGGGTCACTGGGATGCTCTCTCGCGCCATTCCTGTAGGATTTCAGGAAAAATCATGAGGGTGGCGTATAGCATGAGGCCGCAGGAAACCCAAGCCACTGTCACCGGCCCGGCAACCGCAACCACACCAAAGGCAATGAAAGGTGATAGCAATCCACGAATACCGGTCATGAAGCTGTGCACGCTTTGGTATTCAGCCACTCTCTCGCCATCTGCAAAACGAGTGGTCCACAGCGACCAAAGGATTTCACCACCAGAGCGGGCAACACCATGAATCGCGATGCCGATGATTAGCGCGACAACACTGCCACCAATATAATAAATGAGAATGCCTGCAATGAACACGAGGTTGATCAATGCCCGCAGGCTGTAAAAAGGCACCCTATCAAAGATAGCTCCCCATGGCATGACTGTAACCATGGCAGCCATCATCGGAATGGTACTGGTAATGAGTCCGCTATGCTCGGCACTAAGATTGAATCCATATTTCGGATTGCCTATGAATTCGACAAATAAGGCGATGGCGATGAGGTTGCCAAAACCAAGGTACATCCAAGCGATCAGCAACTTACGAAAGGGACGGTCGAGACGCACATGGCGCATGGCATCAAACCAACGAATACGGTTTGAGGCTCGCAAACGAACCGGTGCCATGGCTAAGACACAGCCGCCCGCCACTAGCGAACTCATCGCGTAGATCACGAATAAACCTTGATAGTCTCCATCCTTCAGCCAGATGCCAAATGACCACCCGGCAAGCGCTACTACCGCGGTTCTGACAAAAGAACTGATGGAAAACAAACGCCCACGACTCTTGTCACTGTAATGTTTGCGGTAGATTTGCGCCATAAGGGGCATGCCGGCTCCCAGCGTAATGAACGCGAAACAGACTCCGCCGAGGTAGAGCCAGGCCCGGCCCTCGGAAAAGGCCGCCATCAAAAAGCCGATTGATGAAAGCGCCCAGAGACCACCTGCCATGCGATTTACCGAACAACTGATACGGCGAATCAACTGCACCACGAATAGGCTCAATAAAAGACCGATGCTACTGGAACTGAGGATGGCTCCCTTCTGCCAAGAGGGTAGATTGAATTCACGGATCGAGACGAAGACCGCATACGTCATAAAGGCAGTGGTAATCAGACCCGTGGGTATGGAACGCACCAGCTCAAGCCGGAAAGTCCTGCCCTGCTGGCTAAAATCAAACCGGCCGGGTGCAGGTGACTCCATGCGCTAAGCATGGAGTCGTAAGACCCTAATGGCAAGATGCGCTGATGTGAGTGACCAGTTGCATGGTTCGAAATCTGTGCGACGTTTTGGATTATGGAAATGACTCACTCCAAAATGAATGCACGGCTGCGGCACAAGAATGCTGGTGCGGATTCAATGACGAAAAATACCAATCATTTGTCAGCCACCGATCGTGCCGCCATCCAGCTCCAGCGCGAAGAACACGAATTCAAACTCGATTTCAGGGACATCCTGAAAGCTCTCTTCATGTGGAAAGAAAAACCCACCGAGCGCGTGCGAAACAAGCAATCTTCAAACCCAGCTCGATGGGCTCTTAACCAAGGTTCTAGGTAAGTTGATACCTAGTGTTAGACTAAGTAAGCGTGGGAGCAAGTGTGGAGAGAAGATTTTAATTCGTGCTGAGAAGCAACGGCTCTAGTCACCAGAGATCGCTCAGCCAAACAAGGATGTGATGGGCGTACCTCCCTTGCCTCCCATCGCAAACGGACGCTTGGATGGGGACATGAGAATCTTGTCGTGCGGGATACCCAAGGCAAAAGCGATGGTAGACGAGAAATCGTGTGCTCCAACCTTGCCTTCGATGACATTGGAAGCCGTTTCATCGGTCTTGCCGTGGGCATAACCACCCTTGACACCACCACCCGCAAACAGACAGGAGAAGGCCTTGGGGTAATGATTGCGCCCGCCATCATTGGTAACGCGTGGCGTGCGACCAAACTCGGTGGCGACCACCACCAAGGTGGAATCGAGTAGGCCTTTGGCCGAGAGATCGGCAAGCAGGGCTCCCAGCGCTTGGTCAAGCACTGGAATCTTCTCCTCCATTTGGGTGAAGTTGTCAGCGTGCCAGTCGAAACCACCGTATTCGACCTCAATGAAGCGCACGCCCTTTTCTACCAGTCGTCGGGCAAGCAGTACGCCTTGAGCGAAGCGGTCGCGGCCGTAGGCATTGCGAGTGACTTCCTTCTCACGAGACAAATCGAAAGCTTCAAGATCCTTGGATTTCATCATCTGCACAGCGGAGTCGTACATATCGTTGTACGCACGAACCGATTTCTGGCCACGATGAAACTTGGAATCAAAGTCATGATCGAGATCAAGGCGCATGTCCAACTGGCGCTTAAGGCCGGCATTGGTCGTGTTGCCACGCAGTTTGACGTTCTGTAGGCCCTTCTCGGGGTCACCGATAGGCAGAGGCGCGCTCTTCGGCTCAAAGAAACCAGCACCCGGATGGCGATTACCGCCACCAATAAGGACAAATGGAGGCAAATCGTCACTGATGCGGCCGGCGAGCTTGGCAGCCCAGGAACCCTGCGAAGGATGCAGTACTGAGCCACGCGGCGAGTAACCTGTATGCATGAGATATTTACCCTGCTCGTGAGCACCCTGAGTGGTACTGAGCGAACGCACCAACGAAACCTTGTCCATCTGCTTCGCCAGCTGAGGCAAGCAATGGCCAAGCTGAATACCATCGGCATTGGTATTAATGGCTCTGGTCGGGCCTTTGTAATCCGATGAGGCGTCTGGCTTCGGGTCGAAGGTGTCGATATGGGTCATGCCACCCGACATGTAGAGATAGATCACATGCTTGGCTTTACCGCCACCCATGCGGGCGATTTTGGGATCAACCGCCCATGCGTTGTCGTTGAAAAGCTTGGCCATGGAGCCGCCGATGGTGACACCGAAACAGGCTTTGGCTGTAGTACTGAGGAAATCACGGCGATTGAGTTCGTTCAACTTGTTTGGATTCATATCGAGAGAAAAATAAGTAACTGACTTACGCATGCTGCCAAAATGCCAGCCAGCATGTGATCTAAGGCTATTGGATGAAGATGAAGCGTTTGGAATTGACCATGGCTGCGGCAAGGTCACTCAGAGTCTGGCGGTTGGAAACCACAGAGATATATTTGGATGTCTCGTTTGGCTGAGGTTTGACGCCAAGAATCGATAGGAAAAGATACTCGAGTTTCTCATTGTCGTTGTTCATTTTCCCCAGGTTTTTGGCGATGTAATTATTCTTGCTGCCCAACGGATGGGTGGACCAATTGTTGAGCAGGGTTAATACTTGCGGCACGGTGGCGTGGGTTTGACCCGAGGAGGGAGTTTCGCGGTCGGATCCACCAAATTGGCGAACCATGGATCCAGGATTGAACGGAGCCGGCAACTCAGAGGCGCGGAGCAGCCCCTTGCGGGTGCGATCAGCGCCAGACTCACTCATCATCATGGATGCACCGGACAGGGGATTGGCAGATTCGCGCGCCTCAAGCATTTGTTTACGGGATCGATTGATGGCGGCTTGAGCCTCTATTTTTTGCTCACGGCTATTCGCATCACGCATCTGTATTTGTGCAGCGCGATTCGCTGCCTGTGCCTGCCGCAATTGCTTCTCGCCATCTACCGCTCTCTGGGCAAGTTCGAGAAGGTTTTTGGCTGGGGCCTTAAACACGGATTCCACCATGCTGACATGACTCTGCCAGCGATTTTCCATGCTGGTATCCATCGTTTCAGTGATTTTGCCATTGTTCATGACCAGAAAGGAATCGTAGATCTGCTCGGCGCTCATACGCCGTAAAACCATGCCACGGAATATGGTAGGTTGACCGCGTTCCGGCTCCTTGGCCATGGCAGTGCGTTCAAAGAGTTTGGTGTGAAACAGGATGCGCTGGAACTGACGAAGGTCGTAGTCGCAATGCTTCATGTATTCCTCAAGTGTCGCTGCTAACTTGGGGTGTGCAGTCTTGGAGCCTGACTTAAGGTCGTCGAGTGAATCGTACAGAGGGAATCCGAATACGCGCTCCCACATGCGATTGACGATGGTCTTGGTAAAGAAGGGATTTTCGGGTGAGGTGACCCAGTCAGCAAAGACGTCCTTGCGTTTCTCTGGGGCAACATTCTCGATCTTCGGACCAAAAAGAGTGGCCGGTTCCACCACCTCACCAGGCTTACCATCGGAGTATTTGTAATCCTTGGGCAGACGCAACGCCTGACTGTCTTTTTCTAGGACTGCATCGTTATTTAGATATCGAAAGAAGGGCTGCAGTGACCTTCCGGTTGCACGCATCATTCCCATTTCTTGTCGGCGGTTGGCTTTGGCATTCCCAGTATTCGCCTTTCCATTGCGATTCTCCTCGGCCACACGCTTGATCATGGCTTGGAGATCCTCACTGCGGTATTGCATACCACCAGTGAAAGCCGCCATCTGGTAATAATCGTACTGGGTCCAATCATCGAATGGGTGGTCGTGGCATTGAGCACAACCCATCTGTTGGCCGAGAAAGACCTGCATGGTGTTGCTGAAGTTGTCTAGCTGCATGTTACGGTCGCGCAGATAATATCCTACAGCTGGATCCTTGGCGGCGTGGCCGCTCGACTTGAGCATCTCTTTGACCATATCGTCCCAATGTTTGTCCTCGCTCACCGACTTGCGCAGCCAAACGTGCCAACCCAAACCATGTTTCTCACGACCGGTAATGGTTCTCACTCGCAGCAGATCGCCAGCCCAGTTGAAGAAGTGGGATTCGTATCCCGGGGAAGCTACCAGGCGATCGATGAGCTTGGCGCGCTTGTCCATGGAACGCTCTTCAATGAATGTCTTGGCCTCTTCAGCGGTAGGAATACGACCCACGATGAGTAGATAAGCACGGCGCACAAAGGTACCATCATCCACTCGGGCTTCGGGCATCACCCGATAGCTGCTGTAGTCGCGCTCGAGATAGGTATCGATTGCTTTCGCTGCGCGTTTCACTACTTCCGGCTTCAGCGGTTCTGCGTGAAGACATGCGGGCAGTATGGAAATGGTGATAAAAAGGCTGCGAAGTCTATTCATGACAAACAATTACACTACGGATTCGCCAAAAAGTTGTCATCGAAATGACAAAAAATGATAAAAAATGGGTGAAATCCTGAGATTTTGCCGAGAAAAAGGGCCACTCTACGTTTTTGTAGCAGTCTCAACAGGCCTCAGCTACACATCGCTGTTCACCAATCGACGTTGTAACCACGGGCGTCGATGTGAGTAAAATTACGATAGCCACCGACTCCACCATTGAAAAGACCCAGTTTACGCAGCTGGCGGCTGGTTTGGGTCACCCTCCAAGCGCTGGCATTGGCAAAGCTCACGTCCACTGCCACGTTCGCCTTGTGCCATGAGCCCTTTTTTGCTCCGTAACAGCGTGCGTTGTATGCGTTGGAGCGATAGGCGGATATGATCTCCACGTTCTTGACCTTCATCTCCTTTGCAATTCGATCAACCACCTTCAGAACGTAGCCCATTCGGCGCCAAGTGTCACGAGGTGGCAACGTGTTCCACACTCCATTGCGCTCTCTAGCGTGTGCTGCAATCACCTGAGCCGAATCAACGCTCTTAAGCCTTAGTGAATCGATGTAGCGCTGGTAGGTCGAAGCATAGCGATTGCGACGAAGCCACTCCTCAGGAACTTGAAGTTTGTTGTTCTTGCCACCGATCGCTACCACCACTTCCTGTGCCGAAGCACCAGCAGAAAGCCCCGCGACAAGGCAACCAACACCTACCAAGCCAAGTCCGCTTAAGATGCGGCGGCGCTCCATCAGAAGACTGCCTGCGGATGGATCGGCAGTTGGCTCGGACGGGTCAATCGGAACGGGCATAAATAGGATTGTCTCGCAGATAAAAGACGCACCTAGACAATCAGGCTGGAAGTCACCCTCAAGCAAAAAACACGGAAGCGAGCGTAAAGTCTTTCAAAAAACCTTCGATACCTTTGGGTTCTAATGAATTCACTCAGCGGTCGCCTCGTCCAGCAGCCTCTTTACCAATGGGAAGGAAGGGTTGCTGAAGTGCCTGCAGTAGATCAAAGACGTCGGCAAAATCCTGATGACTGTCGCTCTCCTGCTTGCCGAACACCTGCTCCTCGATGAGGTGGAAAACCATATCCCCCACATCCTCACCTCGATGCACTCCCCACTCCGCCATCAGGGTCGAGGCCATAGGCCCAAACTGCTCCAGGGCACAGTCACGGAAACCCGCGAGAAGTTCCGGACCGCTGACGTGGCGAGCCTGACCGGCATTCTCCTCTGCTATGCGTTTGAGGGTAAAATCCAATGCCTCCTTTAGAAAAAAATAGGCCTGAGCATCAAAGCGGGCATCGCGATCCAGAATATTTGCGATGGATTCTTCGAATTGGATGGCCTGCATGGTTTCACAGGGTGCCTCGGTCGCAGAGAACTGTCAAATTGGGAGTCCGACGAAGTCATCCGCCGCACGCTTCGCCATATTCTTGAATGCTTTTGACAGATAACTCAAAGTCTTGCAGCGATCGGATCGCCTTCACGCTGGCTTCGGCTGCCGCCATGTTAGTGACGTATGAAGTCTTTTCAGCCACGGCGGTGGAACGAATCTTCACTTCGTCCTCGCGGGCTTCATGGGTGCTCGGGGTGTTGACGATGAAGGTGATCTCCCTGTTTTTGAGCATATCGATGACGTTAGGGCGCGCTCCCTCGTGAAGCTTGTGCAACTTATTGGCTGGGATACCCTCTTCTGTAAGTCGTTGGTGGGTGCCTCCAGTCGAGAAGAGCGTGAAGCCAAGGTCGACCAACTCGCGTGCAATGGGCACGGCGCGGTCTTTGTCGCGATCGGAAACGGAGAGGAAAACATTTCCCTTCTCCGGCAGCGGATTGAAGGAAGAAATCTGGCTCTTGGCGTAGGCCATGCCCAGGTCGGAGTCGATGCCCATGACCTCACCGGTGGACTTCATCTCTGGGCCCAGCACCGTGTCCACACCGGGGAAGCGGTTCCAGGGGAACACAGCTTCCTTCACCGCGTAGTGCGGCGGGATGATGGTCTCGGTGTAGCCGAGGTCGGGCAGCTTGTGGCCGAGCATGACCTTGGCGGCCAGCTTGGCGAGGGAGACGCCGGTGGCCTTGGAGACGAAGGGCACGGTGCGCGAAGCACGCGGATTGACTTCGATCACGTAGAGCTCGTCGTCCTTCACCGCGAACTGAATGTTCATCAGGCCGATGACATTGAGCTCCTTGGCCATCTCACGCGCGGCGCGCTCGATCTCGGCCTTGATCTTGTCCGACAGGCTAAAGGAGGGAATCACACAGGCAGAATCACCGGAGTGGATGCCGGCTTGCTCGATGTGCTGCATGACCGAGCCGATGACGGCGGTCTCGCCGTCGCTGATGCAGTCGACGTCGATCTCGGTCGCACCATCGAGGAAGCGGTCGACCAGAACCGGACGCTCGGGTGAGGCATCCACGGCCTCGCGCATGTAGCGGGTCAGTTCCTCGTCGCTGTAGACGATCATCATCGCGCGACCGCCCAAGACGAAGGAGGGGCGCACCAGCACCGGATAGCCAAGGCCGTTGGCAACTTCGAGAGCCTCTTCTTCGTTGGTAGCAGTACCGGCTTCAGCTTGCTTCAGGCCAATCTTGTCGAGCAGCGCAGAGAAATATTTCCGGTCCTCGGCCTGCTCAATGGACTTGGGTGAGGTGCCGATGATGGGCACGCCGTGACGCTCCAGGTCGGCGGCCAAGTTGAGCGGGGTCTGGCCGCCGAACTGAACGATCACGCCGTGGGGTTGCTCCTGATCGCAGATGTTGAGGACGTCTTCCAAGGTGAGGGGCTCAAAGAAGAGTTTGTCCGAGGTGTCGTAGTCGGTGGAGACGGTCTCAGGATTGGAGTTCACCATGATGGCCTCGTAACCCAATTCCTTGGCGGCAAATGCGGCGTGCACGCAGCAGTAGTCAAACTCGATGCCCTGACCAATTCGGTTGGGACCACCGCCGAGGATGATGATCTTCTTCTTCTCACTCTCACGGGCTTCGTTCTCATCACCATAGGTGGAGTAGTAATAGGGCGTGTAGGCCTCAAACTCAGCAGCACAGGTGTCGACCAAGCGGTAACCGGGCACGATGCCCTGCTCCTTGCGCTCGGCGCGGACCTCATCCTCGCTGCAACCGCGGGCGACGGCGATCTGACGATCAGAAAAGCCCATCTTCTTGGCCCGCTTGAGGTCCAAGTTGGCGAGATCCTTGCCTTCGTCGGCGATTTGTTTGAGGTGCTGGAGGAACCAGGGATCGATGGCGGTGGCGTCGAAGATCTCCTCAATCGTCCAACCCTGAATGAATGCGGTGTGGAGCCAGAAGATGCGCTCGGCGTTGGGGATGGTGAGCTTGCGGGAGATCTCCTCCTTGCTGGGCTCCATGGGGTCCTTGCCGTCGAAGCCGAAACCGAAGCGACCGGTTTCGAGTGAGCGCAGGCACTTCTGCATACTCTCCTTGAAAGTGCGGCCAATGGACATGGCCTCGCCGACGGCCTTCATCGAGGTGGTCAGCACCGGACTGGCGGTCGGGAACTTCTCGAAGGTGAAGCGCGGGATCTTGGTCACCACGTAGTCGATGGTCGGCTCGAATGAGGCCGGTGTTTCGCGGGTGATGTCGTTGGGCAGCTCGTCCAGAGTGTAACCGACGGCGAGCTTGGCGGCGATCTTGGCGATGGGGAAACCGGTGGCTTTCGATGCCAGTGCCGAAGAACGCGACACGCGGGGATTCATCTCGATCACAATCATGCGGCCGGTCTCCGGGCACATGGCAAACTGGATGTTGGATCCTCCGGTCTCCACGCCGATCTCGCGGATCACGGCGAAGGAGGCGTCTCGCATGATCTGATATTCGCGGTCGGTGAGGGTCTGGATGGGAGCCACGGTGATGGCATCACCGGTGTGCACGCCCATGGGGTCGAAGTTCTCGATCGAGCAGATGACCACGCAGTTGTCGGCGCAGTCGCGCATCACCTCCATTTCGAACTCCTTCCAGCCGAGGAGACTCTCATCGATGAGAATCTCACTGACCGGAGAGAGGTCGAGACCGCGGGTAACGATCTGCTCAAACTCCTCGCGGTTGTAGGCGATGCCACCACCGGAACCACCGAGAGTGAAAGCGGGGCGCACAATGAGCGGGAAGCGGCCGATTTCGTCGGCCACGCTCCAAGCTTCCTCCATGGTGTGAGCGATGCCCGATTGGGGCATGTCCAAGCCGATCTTTTCCATCGCCTGCTTGAAGAGGTCGCGGTCCTCACCCTTGTCGATGGCCTCGGCGTTGGCGCCGATCATCTTCACGCCGTGCTTATCGAGCGTTCCACTCTTGCAGAGTGACATAGAGGTGTTGAGGGCGGTCTGGCCACCGAGCGTGGGAAGCAGGGCGTCGGGCTTCTCGCGAATGATGATCTTCTCGACCACGTCCGGTGTGATGGGCTCAACGTAGGTGCGGTGCGCAAACTCCGGATCGGTCATGATGGTGGCCGGGTTGGAGTTCACCAGAATGACTTCGTAGCCCTCTTCCTTCAGCGCCTTGCAGGCCTGCACGCCAGAATAGTCAAATTCGCAACCTTGGCCGATGACGATGGGTCCGGAACCGATGACGAGAATTTTGCGAATCGAGGTGTCTTTGGGCATGGCTGGGGGACGTTTTTAGCCACCGAAAAGAAAACAAAGCGGCCAAATTTGAAGGGGTTTGTCAGGGTTTTGCCCTCTTGTAAAGAGTGGGATGAGCTGGAGGCGAAATCTCTTATTCACAATCATAGACCCAGACCCGCCTTCTCCAATTTTCTTGCATCCTCAGAGCTGAAACTCACCCTTCAAGAATGCAATCGATGACCGGATTTGGCCGCGGCACGGGCCAACACGAGGGGGTGCTTGCGACCGTCGAAATCGCGACCGTCAACCGCAAGCAGGCGGAGGTAGTCATCCAGTTGTCCCGAGAGCTCAGTGAGCTGGAGAGCAGCATCCGCAAGACCGTGCTGGGATCCATCTCCCGCGGCCGCGCCCAGGTATCGATCAAGCTCGAGCGGGAAAGCGCCGAAGCCAGCGAGCTCCAGGTCAATCACGAGCTGGCCGTGGCCCTGCACCAGGCACTTCGGCAGCTGGGTGAGGAGATTGGCGAGGAGCTCAGCCTCAGCGGCGGCGACCTGCTTCGCCAACCGGGCCTGATCACCACCGGGGAGACCGAAATGGACGCGGAAACGGCGATGCAGGCGATCTCCCCTGCCCTCTCCGAGGCCCTGACCGCCCTCCAGGCCATGCGCACCGACGAGGGATCCCATCTCAAAGAAGACTTTCTCGCCCGCCTCGAGACCCTCAAGGGCTTCGCCGCCACGCTGGCCGACTCGGCCCCCGGCCGCTGCGTACGACACCGCGAGATGCTCATGAAGCGGCTGTCCGACGCAGGGCTTGAGCTGGACCTCGAGGACGAGCGCGTGGTCCGCGAGCTGGCCCTCTTTGCCGACCGCTGCGACATCAGCGAAGAACTCACCCGCCTCGATTCCCACTTCGCCAAGTTTCGCGACTACTGCGATTGCGGCGAGCCCTGCGGCCGACCGCTGGACTTTCTCTGTCAGGAACTGTTCCGCGAATTCAACACGATCGGCTCCAAGGCCAACGATGCCGGCATCGCCCAAACGATTGTCGAAGCCAAGACGGAGTTGGAGAAAATCCGCGAGCAGGTTCAGAATGTTGAGTAGCTGAGCTCCGCGCAGCGTCAGCAGTCATTGGTCAGCAGTCATTTGGGCTGAGGTTCTGCTGTTTTTTCATACCGCCGATTCACCGAGGTCACCTACGATCATGGAATGGAGCGCGGACTTCGGTATGCATCAATTCGCAAAGCTTTTGCCCTCGGGTTCTAGGC
>JBMYMN010000054.1:0-16067 GCA_049597355.1 Luteolibacter sp. | reverse complement strand
CTACGAGTTCAACAACAGTGCTGAGTTGATGCGACTGGGCCCGGAACAGATAGACCGCTACCTGGAGAATGCGCGCAACGCTCTGGCATCTGTCATTGTCGAGGGTGAGAAGCCTGAGGCGATCAAACACCGCAGAGAGTGGGATCCCACGCCACCCCAGCCGGACAAGAACGGCAAAGTGAGGCTGCCGGCCAGTCATGTGGGCGTGCATGGCAACGGCAGGGGCACGGCCGCTCATGGTATTGGCCTGACCAAGTTTCCCGAGCGCGGGCCTTTCAAGCTGCGCTTCAAGGCCTCCGCCGTGCTAACGAATCATGCCACTGAAGTTCCGCTATACTGGATCATGGGTGAGAGCATTCAGGTCAACAGCTCGACTCGCCGAGTCAAACCCGTGGGCACCACCATCCTCAAATCCACGGAGCCTGAAGTCTACGAGCTTCGGGGACGTATCGAGAACTTCCCAGTACAGACGGGCCGCAGCCATAGGGGCAAGAAACAGCCCGATGCGATCTCAATCACGCCGCTCAATTTGTTTGACGATGGCCGGGTTAAGGATGACCGCAGCTTCTTCAAGGAGCTGAACCATACCTTCTCCAGACCTTCCATTGAATGGGTGGAATTTGAGGGGCCCATCTATGAAACTTGGCCCCCCGCAGCCCACAAACGCATCCTGTTCGATTCATCTCTTCGCCAATCAGATCCCGATGCTTACGTGAAGGCTGTGCTGAGGAGATTCATGGGCCGTGCTTACCGCCGTCCTGCCACCGATCACGAAGTCGACCGCTTTCACAAGATTTACCGTCTGGTGGCTCCAGAAATGAAGACCTTCGAAGCTGCGATTCGTGAGACTTTGGCAATGGTCCTCATTTCGCCGCAGTTTTTGATGCATACGGTGGTTAAGGAGGGTGTTGCCTGCAAGGAGCACGCATTGGCGTCGCGTCTCTCCTACTTCCTCTGGTCCTCCATGCCGGATGACGAGTTGCTGGCTCTCGCCGCAAGTGGAGAGATCGGCAAGCCCGTGGTTCTCAAGCAACAGATTGATCGCATGATCAACGATGAGCGCTTTGACGACTCGATGGAGAATTTCGCCATGCAGTGGATGAGCATTGGTAAGATGATGACAGTACCCATCAACGCAGACCGCTTTCCGCGCTTCCTATTCTATGTCTCGCACGGCGAGCGCAAGGGCACCGAGATTCCCTATCGCCCTACCATCCGCGACTATATGATCGAGGAAACCGTTGGTTACATCCGCGAGAGTTTTAAACACAACGCCAGTGCTGCCCAACTGGTCGATTCCAACGTGGCTTATCTCAACCAACCTCTCGCCATTCACTATGGAGTGGACGGCGTGAAGGCCCATGACCACCAACTTGTGACCTTGAAGCCCGGTCATGATCTGGGTGGCCTGTTGACCCACGGCTCGGTGCTGATTGGCAATGGCAACGGATCTACGCCGCATCCGATTTACCGGGCTGTATGGCTGCGCGAAGCCATTCTCGGTGAGAAGGTAGCTCCACCGCCGGCGGAAATTCCCGACATCAGTGAATTGCCCGGTGTGGAACTCGAAAAGGCACTGACTATCAAGGATCTACTGGCGCTGCACCGCAAGGAGACAAGCTGCAATGATTGTCACGCACGCCTCGATCCATGGGGCATTCCCTTCGAGCACTACAACGCCGTCGGCAACTATCAACCCAAAGTACCGAAGGAGGGTGTGCGGGTTGAGCCTTTCGTTCAGGGCAAGCACAAGGACATCAGCGGCTACATGGACTACCTTGAAAGCATCAACACCGAGTCTATCGATGCCAGCGCCAAACTGCCCAATGGCCCGGAGGTGCGCACCATGAAGGAACTCAAGGCCTACATCCTCAAGTATCGCATCGATGACGTGGCCGACAACGTGGCCCGCCGTCTGCTCACTTACGGGCTTGGTCGCCACCTCGATTTTAAAGATCGGCCTGCCGTCGACGCCCTTCTCGCCGACGCGAAAAACAACCAATACAAGCTGCGCGATATGCTCACTTCCATTTGCATGAGCGAACTTTTCATTCAACCTTAGATCCAATTCATACTCCCTCTCACCATGAAACAACGATCCTGGCATCTCGACCGCAGACACTTTATTAAGGGTGGCGGCGCAGCGCTCATGCTGCCTTTCCTTAACGGCATGAGTTGGGGCCGCGCCGCGACCGCAGCAGCGAGCAAGGACCTGCCCAAGCGGATGCTGGTCAGCTACATTGCTTACGGTGTCTATATGCCCAACGGTAAGGCAGGTATTCCCGACGCCAAAAAAGCGCACCATGACTGGAGTTGGTGGCCCACCAACACACCGGGTGAGCTGACGTTCAACAAGTCAAGTGCCCCCTTCGAACCCTTCAAGGATAGCATTTCCTACTTTCGCGGTCTCGACCATGCTGGTGGCCATGCCCTGGGTGGTCACAGCTCAGGAGATGTCTTTGCGACCGGTGCTGACATGACTGGCACTCAGAAGCAAAACGCCATCTCCATTGATCAGGTAGCGGCCAAGCAACATGGGCACAAGACCCGCTTCGCCTCCATGGTTCTGGGCACCGAAGGTGGAACCGGATCCTATGGTTCTGCAAAGACGCTATCGCATCGGGGCGAGGGCCAGCCCATTCCCTCGCTCCATCGTCCACAGGAAATCTTCAGTCGCCTCTTTGATCCCTACGGTAAGAAATCCATCGAAGAGGTTCGTGCGAATCTGAAGCGCGAGGCGAGCATTCTCGACCTATTGATGGAAGACAGCCGTAGCCTCAAGGGTAAGCTCGGCAAGGAAGATCAGGTGAAAATGGACGAATATCTTGAGTCCATTCGCTCACTGGAGCAGCGCGTCGAGCGAACAAGTCAATGGACCCACGAGTCTCTGCCCGATGTCGATACCAAAGGTCTCAACCTCGAAGTATCGCACAAGGATCCCGAGGAATACATCCGTTGCATGTATGACCTAGTCTTCCTTGGCTTTCAGACCGACTCCACCCGCTTTGCCTCCCTCATGCTTGAGAGTGAGCAATCTTCCAGCTCTGAAATGTGGAACTACGCAAACTACGTGCTTGGCTACAAAGGGGCAACCCACGACATCGCCCATAAGCGTCCCGATGGCTTTTCTGGCCAATGGGACAAGTGGCGCGCCGAACAGCATGCTTATTTCCTCAAGCGCCTTGCCGACACGCCGGAAGGCGACGGCACCATGCTCGATCGTACTGTGGTATTGTGGGGCTCGGCTCACCCGCATGCTTCGCACAGCACCCGCAACTATCCGATTCAGGTGGCCGGTGGCAACAAGCTAGGACTCAAGCATGGCAAATTGCATGCGTTTGAGAATGAAAAGAAAGTGCCTCTGGCCAACCTCTTCGTCTCCATGCTCAACGCGGTGGATTGTCCGGTGGAGAGCTTCGCCGACAGTACGGGGGCGATGACCGAGTTTACTTCCTGAATGCTTGCACTCCTCCCCGCGACTACGTCTCGGAATCGTCATCCGCTGGTGGGCGCTTAGTTGGCCCCCAACTGCTTGAGCGCGGCCTCGCCGAAGCGCCGGCCTAGCTTCACGGGCATCTCGCCCAGGTAATGGATGTTGCCCTTGGCGTGCTTGTGGTCTTCGGCGATAAAATCGTCGGTGTTAATCCACGCACCAAGAGGATCATCGTTGCCGAGCTTTTCTTGAACCTCTCGCATCCGTATCCATGCGGCCTTGCGTTTTTCATCACCATAGAGTCCGACATCATTGATACGACCGATAACAAAGCGTATCTCTTCAACCCCTAGTTCCTTCTTCAGTCCTGTGATCAGTGCCTTGAAACTAGCTTCGTAGGCGACACTCAAATCACGATTGGCATCGGATTCACCCTGCATCCAGATCAAGTGGACAGTCTTGAATCCGGGTGCGTCACAGGCGTTTTTTACCGCCTTGGTGAGGCGCGTGAATTCCTCACCGTTGGCTTCGTTTTTGGAGAGACCCACCATCGGATGGGTGCCAGGCAGCTTGTAGTCGGATACCCAAAAGCGGATGCCGCGACCGCTGCGTGAGCAGTGAACGATAGAGACATTTTTTTTGCCGAGAGTTTCGATCACTGTTTCCTCAAAACCCATCCTCAGCTTGCCTGTCATGTTGGACTGGCCAGAGAGGATGAAGAGGTGGCCGGCCTTTTCTTTGGCGAAGGAAAATAGAGTCAGTGCGAGGCTGATGAAGACGAAGCGCAACATACAACAAATACGGACAGGATGCATCGGTTCTTCCTGCTTTCTACAAGCAATTGGCATTTACCATGATCCCACCAGTTGCTCCTCCCGCCAGTTTACCCAACAAGCTTTGTGGGCTAAACCATTCCAGCTATGATTGTCCAGTATTGCTCAGTGAAGAAATCTCAGTGTTGTGGCCACTAGCGTTTTCTCTTGGTGGGTGTGGCAGCACAGAAGAAAGTGCGAACCCCACCTAACATTTTTGTGGCGAGCCTCGCTCCATGCAGAACCTTGTTAGGCTACGGGATTGGCTGTTCAATAAGCTTGCCAATTTTTTAATCATTTCAAAGCAACACGCGCTCGCACCGGGTAGTGATCTGAAGGGTAGCGATCGTTGCGGTGAAAGCGGATGACCTGCGCATCAAGCACTTTCTGTTTTTTGGCTATGTAGATGTTGTCAATCTTACAGGGGATGCGGCAGCCTCGGAAGAGGCTGACTGTGCCGCTATCGATGTCCAGTGGGTGCATCGCACGCCATGTGTCGATTAGCGGCACAGGATTGGGCTCCGTGGATGCTGGCATAGTTTTTCTGCCAACGAGGTAATTCGCCACTGGGCTGCCCTCTAAAGAGTTGAAGTCCCCCATGAAAACGAAGGGATTTTTATTCGTCTGGTTGGCGATCACATCCATGATCTGCTGCGCACTATTGCGACGTGAAGTTTCGGAACGATGATCGAAGTGGGTGTTGTAGACGAAAAAGGGACGCAGGGTGTGCCGATCTTCCAGCTGTGCCCAAGTGCAGATGCGGCGGTAGCTGTTGCCCCAGTGTGTCGATGGCACATCGGGAGTATCCGACAACCAGAAGGTGCCGCATTCGATCAAATTGAAGCGTGAGGCATGATAGAGAATGGGACAATGTTCGCCCTTGCGACCACCGTCGCGTCCCTCACCCACCGCGCGATATTGCGGTAGTTCTCTCAACAAATGGTCGAGTTGGAAGTCGAAGACCTCTTGTAGGCCGGCAACATCAGGCGAATACCTGTCGATCACTTCGACCACCAGATCCTTGCGAAGTTCCCAGCGGTTGTCTCCATCTTTACCATTGCCGTTGCGGATGTTGAAGCTCATGACGTCAAGCTCGATGGGCGGCGGCCTCTCTTGTTGCAGGATCCACAGCCCGAGCGGCGCAATCACTGCGATCAACAAGAGAATGAGGATGGTTGGTAGGTGTGCTTTTCTAGGCATATCCATGGCTTCGGTTCAGATGCCCCGGCTACGTAAAAAAATGAGTAAAGCGCGGTGCTAGCGGCCGTCCAGAGCGCAATGAAACTCCCCTCAGCTCGGTGTAACTCGCGCAGCACGTGAGAGCTGGAGAGATTACGGCTACGATGAAGGGGATGGCTTTTTCAAACAGCTTTGGGATCTTTGATATGCATCCATGCATGCACGTGGGGCTTGCCACGAAAGTAGAAAATGCAGTTAGGACCCTCAATCTGCCAGGTATCCCACACTTCGTCCTCGCCGATGTTTTCCTCCCTGTAAAAGGCGAGGTGGAGGTTTTCAGTGCCGCCTGCATGGATGTGCTTCATGGCTTCTCTGGCATCGGCTTCACGAAAGGGAGCGAGCAAATCGGCGACCACCTTCATCACGTGATCTTTTTGGTCGCCTGCGAGGTCAGCCATGCGGATGCCCTCCAGACCCTTACTTTTACCGGTTAGTGCAACCGTATCGTTGCCGTGTTCGCCACGGCTAGTACCCAGCAGTGCGACTTCGCGCTGCTTGCCATCGAGCATCTGATAGACTTCGTTGGCACGCATCGCCTGATACCAGTAGGCGTTACCCTTGTGGTCGGGTCCCTCGCGGAATCCTCCAGCGGCATGACCATAGAAGATGGGGCCTCCGAAAGATACTCCTTCTACCGAGTCGCCGTCACAGCGGCGGGTGCAGTGACGGCCGGTCAATACGAACTGGAATTTGCCGGAGCCGGGCTTGCCGAAGATGGCGACGGATGATCCACCTTTGAAGCCACGCTTGCCGCTATCGTGCTGAACCTGGTTGTACACCCTTTGCGCATACTCTTCGCTGTGGAGCCCCATAAAGATCTTGCGGATCATCTCCTGCTGATCAGCGCTATAGTCCTGCACCAAGGTCTTGGTGATATACCAGTTGTTGTCGACCTTGAGACGAAGTGCATGATCGAAGTCGAAGCAGATCTTGGTCTGTTGTTCTTCAGATAGGGAATCGTAGAAGGTTTTGACCAGTGTCTCCGAAGTCGGGCGAATAGGAGCGGGCCCGACTGGTTTCTGCGCGAACGCGGTTAGCATGGAGCCAGCACCCACAGCACCGGTGGCGAGGCCGCTTGTCTTGATGAAGGCACGGCGATTGAAATTCTGAGCACGATCAGCAGGGGTCATAATGGTTGAGATTGGGGCATTCGGGCCGTCACATCCAGCTCAACCGAAGGTAAAATTCTTTCAATCCTGCGGCATCAGTCATAACAGGTTCATTTTTGCCTCAACTTGGCTCTGCCTGCCCACCGTGTTTGGGGGTGTTGGGCACGCCATACTTCTGGCGCAGTGCTTTCAGCTCAGTTTTCAGCTCGTTGATCTTCTGGTTGTTCTCGGCCTTGCCGTAACCGTTGAGAAGTTCTTGTGGGTCAGTCTTGAGATCGTAGAACTCATACTCCTCGCCTCCGGGTACATCCTGACCATAGAAGCGAATCAGTTTGTAGCGCTTCATCGCCACGCCCTCATGTTTTCGTACCGAGTGGACTGAGGGGTATTCGTAGTAGTGGTAGTAGAGGCTGTCTCTCCAGTCACCAGGGGTCTTGCCCTTGAAAAGTGGCACGATGCTCTCGCCTTGAAGGTCCTTGGGGATGGGCGCGCCGGCTAGGTCGAGGAAGGTGCTTGCAAAGTCAATGTTCTGCACCAAGTCCTTGTTGATTGATTTTGGTTTGATGACGCCCGGCCATTTAACCAAGAGCGGGGTGCGGAAACTCTCCTCATACATGAATCGTTTGTCGAACCAGCCGTGCTCACCGAGGTAGAAGCCCTGGTCCGAGGAATACATCACGATGGTGTTTTTATCGAGGCCGGCCTCCTTGAGGTAGTCGAGGATGGTGCCCATGCTCTCGTCAATGCTCTTGGCGGTGCGGAGGTAATCCTTCACATAGCGTTGGTATTTCCAGCGGACGAGATCGTCGCCCTCGAGCTTGGCGTCGAAGAAGGCCTCATTGCGTGGGTCGTAGGCACTATCCCAGATCTTGCGGTGCTCGTCGGTCATGCGGAAGTAGGCACCGGGCTCGCCACGTGGCAGACCTTTGTTCCTGCCATACTTGGCATAACCATTGGCCTTGTCTTCGCCACTCTTGACTTTGAGGTCGACGCTAAGACGCATGGTCTTGGAGATGCTCATGTCTTGTTGATGTGCTGCCACGCCGCGGGTGGCGTAGTCATCGAACAGTGTGGGCGGCTCGGGAATCGTAATTGCGTCATAGAGGCCGACATGACGCGGAGCTGCCTTCCAAGTGCGGTGGGTCGCCTTGTGATGGACCATCAGCATGAAGGGTTTGTCTCCATTGCGCTTGGTCTTAAGCCAGTTGATAGCGCGCTCGGTGATGATGTCGGCGACGTAGCCTTGATACTGGGTGTTGCCGTTCTCTGTGATGAAGGTTGGCTGGTAATAGGAGCCCTGACCGGGGAGAACTTCCCAATAGTCGAATCCTTGCATTTTTCCAGGCAGGTGAATCTTGCCAATCATCACCGTATGATAGCCGGCCTTCTGCAGTAATTTCGGGAAGGTCTGCTGATCCTGATTGAAGTTGCCGCCGTTGGTCAGCTTGCCATTCTTGTGGCTGTGCTTGCCGGTGAGCAGCGTTGCACGAGCCGGAGCGCAGATGGAGTTGCCCACATAACAGCGATCAAAACGCATGCCCTCCTGGGCTAGGCGGTCGATATTGGGTGTGGGGTTGAGCTTGGCCAAATGGCTGCCATAGGCACCGATGGATTGCTGGGTGTGGTCATCGGAATAGATCCAGACGATATTGGGCCGCTTGGCGCTCTGGGCACAGGCGGCGGTAAATAGCGTGGTAGTAACCAAAATCAGAAGTTTCATGACGATGGAAAAGGACTACGCCAGCTTGTCCCCCTTTCTACCAGTTCCATGCACAGCCCCACCTGACTCGGATGGACAAAACTGCTTCGCCCGAATCAGTGATCGAGCATGCTGAGCATGGCTCGGAATTCCGCAACATTTTGGTAACGCTTGTCTGGATCGCTCTGCATGCAGCGAATGACAATTCGATCGATCAGCGGATTGAGATCTGACACAAAGTGGCTGGGTGGAACAAACTCTTCTCCGGGCAGTTTGCGTGCCACTAGTTTGTAGAGCATGACGCCAAGCGAAAAGATGTCAGCGCGTTGGTCGACATCGGCGTTGGGGTCCTGCTCTTCGGGAGCCACATACTCCATCGTGCCCATGGCCCGATTTTCTCCGATCAAATTTCGTCGAAACAGTTCTTCACCAATCAAGCGGGCCAGCCCAAAGTCGCCGACCTTCACACCGCGTCGTTGGTCGAGCATGGTGTTGCCCAGTCGCAGGTCGCGGTGCACTACACCCTTTTTGTGGGCAAACTCGAGAGCGTCGCAGATTTGCTCCATGATGATGAGCGTATCCTTCAGTTTGAAACCATGCGTGTCGTTCAGATACTCGAGAGTATGCCCCTCGATGTACTCCATAATCATAAACAGCTTGGAGTCGGCCTCACCAAAGTCATTGATCTTGATGATGTTGCTGTGGATCAAACGCGCCATGGCTGTGGCTTCTCTTTTGAAGCCCTCAATGAGCTTGGCATCGAGTATGGAGTCGACGATAAGAATTTTGATGGCGACCAAGCGATCGAGTCGGCGCTGACTAGCTTTGTAATATGTGCCCATGCCACCGTGTCCGATGAAGCTCAGCACTTCATCACGCGGCACCAACGCCTGAACCTCTTCGAGAGTGGGGGGTTGATAGTTTGCGCCGAGCGATGTGAAGCCAAGCCGCCTTCCCGTGGGTCTGATGGGCTCGCCTGGAACAGAATCTGTCACGAACCTACCAAAATAACATATCGGCGTTTCCGTCAATGTCGCGGCCACGACATTCCTCAAAACCTTCACGCGATTAGAGATACTTGCGGATTTTGTCTTGGTATTGGTTGTAGAGGAAACCGAGCAGCAGGAGCACGACACCGAGAACGAGGAAGCTCAGAATGCGGCCAAGCGTATCGAGCTTCATGGCATCAATCGCAATGATGTGGAGCACAGCCACAGCCAGGAAGAACAAACCGAATCTGCGAAATAATTTGTCCGAAAAAATCAGGCCGCTGCCAAACAGCAGCATGGCATAGAGTCCCCATGCAATCGCTTGTCCGGTTTCGAAGGTCTCATAGGTATGCTCACCCAGCTTTAACCCAAGCAACAACAGGCCAATGAAACCACCGACCCGCCGGAATATGGCCCAAGAGTTCTTGGAGTTGAACTGGAACTGGCCGATCACGAGCGAAGTGATGGGCAGTAGGGGCAGACAGAGGTAGGCGATCCATCCATCGGCATCTTCAAAGGCATAGCCCAGTGAGATGAGAATCAGTGGCACCAAGCCGCCTGTGATCGCCGCGATGCCCTGGTTGATCCTCATGCAGTAGCCAGTCCAAAGCATACTTGATAGAGCGATCCAAATCATCGGTTCCGGCCAGTCTGCGACCTCTACAAATCCCGCAAAGCTGAGGAAGATACCGATGCCCGCCCAAGGCCGTAGGGCACTCATTGTTTGGCTTGAGAACCATCGCTCACCCATTGCCAGATGAGCCAACACGGCGAGTACGGGCATCGCGCACAAGCCGCTATCGAGACGGTCAGCACCCAACCACATCGCGAAGATTCCACCGACGTGAAAGATGCCGAACAGAAAAGCCAGACTGTATCGGCGGGTCAACAGATATGCACCGCTACCGGCTACCGCGATCCAAGGGGCGCTGGCGGTCCAAACTTCCAAGTTGGACGGCACGCTGGAGATCCAACGCCCAACGTGAAAGGTCAGCACGATAGCAGCAAGCCACTCGGCCCAGCGGGTGGAGAGCAGGGGCAACCCACGGTGGAGTGGCTTTGTGCTGAAGCGTAGGAAATCAGCGAGCAGCCAATACGTCAGAAGCAGAGAAGCAATCAGGGCAGAACTTGCGTTTGAGAGATCGACGCGCCACCGCAAAAGCCAATAGCCTGCCATGGCCACTACCAGAGGCGTGTATACGGATGCATCGAGTGTCTCACGACGTTCATAAATCAGACGTGTGCCAACTACCAGCAGAGCAACACTGCAGAGGCCGATCAGCGGGTAGGGACCATCCCAGTGCATGATAGCGCCAAAAATCAGTATTGCCCATGGAACCAAGGCAAAACCAACGGGCATGTAGCGGTGCTGCTTGCCATAAAGTTTTAGGACCTGCCGGTGATCCGAAAGTTCCACATCCCTGCGCATCAGAATGACGAAGGCAAAGCCGAAGAGGGCGGTGAACAGGTAGCCCGGCCATTCTGAGGGCAAATCGTCTCCTGCTCCTAGGCCATGTGTCCAAGCGAAGGTGGAGGATGCCGCAAAGACGATCATGGCGGTGATCTTGGTCCACTTGGGCGCCAACCAGCGCGATGCTGCCAGCAACACGCATGCCTCGGCGGCAAGCAGCAAGAAGCGCTGATAACCGGAAGCTTGGATCATCAGACCAAGAGTAGCGAAGAGCAGGCCCTGGAAGCTCCAGACAGCAACGTAATCAAGGCGCCAGCCACCACGTTTCGAGGTGAAGAGCCCGATGAGCATCCAGACCACACCGATGCCAATGGAGATCCAGCCGATATGCTCGTGTGGTATTGGGCTGAATTGATCGGCCAGAATATCGGGCATGTGGAACACGGTTAGTATCCAGAAAGCCGTGTTGTTGATGCCTACCATTGCACGCCGCAGGTTTCGCGCGAGGGTCTGCGACTGTGTCGCTTGCATTGCCACACAAAAGATCAGCCAGGTGCAGATGAGGTAGGTGATGCGCACCGTTTCGGTGACCTCATGGAGAAACATCGCAGCCCAAAGGCCATGCGACAGATAGGCAGCAATCAAGCCAACCAGACCCACCCAAACCCAACGATAGCGGACAAGAAGTAATATTGCTGAGACTGACAGCACCAGCGAAGAAAACAGAGAGATCCACCCCGAGGGGTTGATTACCGTGCCGTAGTAGGCAAGGCCGATGGACATCACCGCGAGAATGCGACCCTGTCTCCATGCTGAATAAGCGAGCATGCCACCCGCCCACAAGCAGAGCAGGATGGCCGCGACGATAGGGCTGCCGATCACCTTCAGGGCTGGTACAAAGTGTGCAGCGTACAGTGTGTAGTATCCGGCAGCCAGACCACCTGCCGAGAGCGCCTGCCCATATTGCCGAAGGTGTTTACGCTTGCGCTCGATCACATACCCGCCGGTCACCATCGTCAACGACACGGAAAAGAAGAAGGATACTTTCAACAGGGCGCTGGCATTGAAGATCCAGTTTTTATACGCGTAGAGGCTGAGGAAGACCAAGCCGGTCAGTAACAGCCCCACGCCGATGCGCACAAACCAGACTTTGCCGAGGTTGAGTTCCCAATCGCTGGCGGCTTTCTCAGGGGTATTGGCATGCGCTTTCTCTTTCGCAGCCGCCTGGCTGGTCAAAGTCGCCTGTTCGATCATCGCCGACTTCACGGCAGTTTCGGGTTGTTGGAGCTCTTGGAGCTCTTGGAGCTCTTGGGGCTCGGCTACTTCGTAGCTAATGAGTGGCGGAGTCTTGGTGGATTTGGGAACTGGAGGTGGAGTAGTGCGTTTTGTCAGTGGGGTCTCGGTGATATCGTTGGATACCTGTCCGATTTCTTTCGTCGGTGTTTTCTCGAGGATGGGTGTAGTTCGCTCACTATCACTTTTGTTCTGACCCAGCCGGCTTCCAAGTTCCTGAATCTTATGGCTGAGTTCGGTGAGTTCACCCCGCAGGCGCTGTTGCTCACGCATGAGCTCGGACAATTCCTCGCGCTCCTTCGGATCCATGATGTCAAACTAGTGATCCACAGTATTTGTGCCAAGAGGGGAATGAGAAATCGGAATGCTAGAAAGTTGGCAAATATTGAGTATTCAATTACCTCCCCCTGTGACATGAAGATTTTTGTAGTTTTCGCAATTTTTACTCTCACCGCTGGACTCGTCTCGGCCCGACCACTCACACATCCGCTGGTACACCAATCCAAGGAGACGATCGTCTTCGTTGGCAATGGACTCGGCTCACGCATGATGCAGCATGGCTATCTCGAGAGCGAAATCTTCATCCGTCATCGCCAGCATGGCCTTACGATTCGCAACCTCTGTGACGAGGTGAATACACCTGCCTTTTGGCCGCATTCCGCACGCCCTCATCCATGGGCTTTTCCCGGGGCCGAAAAGTTTGTCGAGCGTTTCGACACCAAGGAGCGTCATGGCACCACTCAGATTGGTCGTGGCTTTGAAAAATCTCCCGATGAGTGGTTGCAGGAGCTCCAGCCCGACACCCTGTTCTGCTTTTACGGTTTCAATGAGTCATTCCGCGGTGAAGCAGGAGTGGAACGCTACAAGAAAGAACTTGGCGGCTACCTAGAGCATTTGCAGCGATCCAAGTTCAAGGGCAAGGCACCCAAGATTGTGCTGTTTTCACCCATCGCCTTTCAGGATCTCTCAAAAGTTTACCACACGCCGGTCGGCGCTGAACAGAACGCCAACCTCAAGCTCTACACCACAGCGATGAAGGATGTGGCGGACTCGCTTAAGATTCATTTTGTCGATCTTTATCAGCCCACTGCTGGTTGGTTTCAAGGCAGTGAAGTACTCACTGCCGATGGCGCCAGCCTCAACGAAGCCGGCTACCGAAAGCTTGGCACCTTCATCGCCAACTCGCTCTATGGTAATGCCAAATTCGAGCACTCTGAGTTCGAGGCCCTCCGCAATTTGGTCAACGACAAGAACTGGGTATGGCACAATGACTACAAGATCCCCAATGGCGTGCATGTCTACGGCACGCGCTACAAGCCGTACGGTCCTGCCAATTACCCGCATGAACTCAAGAAGTTGCGTGAGATGGTGATGAACCGTGATCAGGCAATTCATAGTCAACTGCTTGGCGTGGGGTTCGATCTCGAAGCTGCAGACTCCAAGACTCACAAGCTGCCGCCCGTGAAGACCAACTTCGTGGTCAGCCGCAAGAATGGTTCGCAGCAATACCTCTACGGAGATGATGCGGTGAAGAGCATCAAGGTGCCGGCAGGTTACAAGGTGGAACTCTTTGCGTCCGAAAAGGAGTTCCCGCTATTGGAGAACCCGGTGCAGATGGCTTTCGATAATGAAGGTCGGTTGTGGGTGGCCGTGATGCCGACCTACCCGCATTGGAAGCCCGGTGACCCTCGCCCCGACGACAAGCTATTGATTTTTGAAGATACCGACAACGACGGCAAAGCAGATAAGCAGACCGTCTTTGCCGATGGTCTGCACCTGCCCATTGGCTTTGAACTTGCCCCCGAAGGCGTGTACTGCGCGCAACTGCCGCACCTTGTGCTACTCAGGGACACCGATGGCGATGATAAGGCCGACGCACGTGAAATCCTTCTCAGTGGTTTCGACGATCACGATACTCACCACGCTATTTCTTCCTTTTCGGCCGACCCGTCGGGCGCCATCTACATGTGCGAGGGCACCTTCCTCCACAGCAACGTCGAAACCCCCAACGGCCCGAGTCGTAATTTTGGTGGCGGTTTTTTTCGCTATGATCCGCGCACTCGTAGTTTGGAAAAGTCAGCTCGTCTCGGTCTGCCCAACCCCTGGGGTGTGGCCTTCGATGAATGGGGCCAGCCCTTCTACATCATCGCCCGCAACTTCCAATGGATGCTGCCCGGCACGGTGAAGACCAATTACGGTCAGTTCGCGCCTACGCCCGAGGCCTTGATCAAAACCGGTGCCGTCCGCCCTACTTGCGGCGTTGAACTCATGTCGAGTCGCCACTTCCCCGACGAAGTCCAGGGCGACAGCCTCATCGGCAACACCATCGGCTACCGCGGCATTAAGCAACACCAGATCGAGGAGAGTGGAACCGGCTACAAACTCACCGCCCGTCACGATGCGCTCTTCTCAGAGGACGGCAACTTCCGCCCGGCCGATCTCGAGATTGCTCCCGATGGTTCGCTCTATCTCATCGACTGGCATAACATGCTTATCGGCCACATGCAGCACAATGCCCGTGATCCGCTGCGCGATCATAAGCACGGTCGTATCTACCGCCTGACCTATCCGTCGCGCCCGTTGGTGAAGCCTGCGAAGATTGCGGGGGCACCGCTGGCGACCCTCTTTGACAACCTCAAGCTGCCCGAGTATCGCAGTCGCTATCGCACTCGCCGTGAACTTCGCGGTCGCGATGCCGCCGAAGTGCTTTCCGCCTTAAAGCAGTGGGTGGCCAAGCTCGACACCCAAAGCGAACGTCATGACCACCACGTGCTCGAGGCTCTATGGGTAAGCTGGGGTGCGGGCAAGGTTGATGAGGATTACTTGATGAATTGCTTCAATTCGAAAGACCACCGCGCCCGCGCCGCTGCCATCAACGTGCTGCGCTACTCGGGCGATCAGATTTCCAACAAGGCTGAGCTGCTCAAAAAAGCCGCCGCTGATTCGCACGGACGCGTGCGTCTCGAAGCCATGATTGCCGCTTCCTGGATGGGTGCCGAAGAAGGTGTGCCCGTCCTCAACATCGCCGCCGAGCACCTTACCGATAAGCTTCTTGAGCAGATCCACGGTGTGGCCATGGCCCAGCTTAAGGGCCAAAAGATTCACGGCGACGCAGAGAAGAAGCTGGTTATTCCCAAGCACCTTCTTGGTGAAGATCGCGGTCGCTTCATCAGGGGTCACCAAGTGTACATACAGGAAGGCCATTGCGGCACTTGTCATCAGGAGGATGGCAAGGGCTTGCCCGCCGCCCAGTTCCCGCCACTGGCGGGCACGGAATGGGTCACCGGCAACAAGCAGCGCTTGATCAAGATTGCGCTTCACGGCCTTCACGGACCGATTGAGGTGAATGGTGTGAAATACCCGGGAGCAGTTCCCATGGCCGCCTTCAAGCAACTAAGTGACAGCGAACTCTCCGATGTGCTGACCTACGTTCGCAATGCCTTCGGTAACAAAGCAACGAGTATCTCATCCGAGGAAGTCTCCAAGGTGCGTGCGACCACCAAGGATGTGCAGACCTTCCTCAAGCCGGCGGATCTTCTCAAAGAGCATCCGATGAATACGGGCGGCAGGAAATGATGATCATACTAGAGCTCTGTAACCCTGATATTGCGATAGGCGCATTCACCACCATGATCCTGCAGTCCAATGAAGCCGGACGCAAAGCTTCCTGAACGCGGAGCAACGCGCTGGAACTTGGAGTTTTTGAACCTGTTTTTGAATTCCTCGCTATTCATGTCGACGTCGGCCACGAGCTGTCCGTTTTGGGTGACGGTAACCTTGCTGCCAACCATGCGAATCTTCACCGTATTCCACTCGCCAATCGGTACAAAGGAATCCGGGTGAGCTGGATAGAGGTCGTAGATGGCACCGGCGTTGTGCAGGGCCTGTTTGGAGTTTTTCATATCGATTTCGGTATGATCGATAATCTGAATTTCGATCGAGCTATGCCACGGTTTGCCGAACTGCTCGTTGGCACGGACGAAGATCCCGCTGTTGCCGCCCTTGGTGATCTTCCAATCCATGTTGAGCTCGAAGTCACCAAAAGTTTTGAGGCTGACGAGATCGCCGCCGGCCTTCCTGCC
>JBMYMN010000053.1:0-16297 GCA_049597355.1 Luteolibacter sp. | reverse complement strand
GCAGTATCGGATGCAGTTCCGGGGTTGAGCCCCGGGATTTCACATCTGACTTACCGCACAGCCTACGCTCCCTTTACGCCCAGTGAATCCGAACAACGCTTGGGACCTTCGTATTACCGCGGCTGCTGGCACGAAGTTAGCCGTCCCTTCCTCTTCAGGTACTATCAACCCTGTGCGCTATTAACACCCAGGTCTTACTCCCTGATGACAGGAGTTTACAATCCGAAGACCGTCATCCTCCACGCGGCGTTGCACCATCAGGCTTTCGCCCATTGTGAATTATTCTCGACTGCTGCCACCCGTAGGTGTCTGGACCGTGTCTCAGTTCCAGTGTGGCTGATCGTCCTCTCAAACCAGGTACCCGTCGTAGCCTTGGTGAGCCGTTACCTCACCAACAAGCTGATAGGGCGCGAACCAATCCTCAAGCGACAGCCGAAGCCATCTTTAATCCGAAGATACCATGGGGTATTAATCCGCCTTTCGGCGGGCTATCCCCCACTCGAGGGTATGTTGTTCACGTGTTACTCACCCGTGCGCCACTAGAGTCAACCAATATAAATACCGGTGTCATCTCGTTCGACTTGCATGTCTTAAACACGCCGCCAGCGTTCGTTCTGAGCCAGAATCAAACTCTCCGTAAAAATTCGGAGAAAAATGATCCCAGTCATTGCTGACTAGTTGTTCATCTTTCAAATTGACTTTGGTGAGCTCATCAGGGGTTTCCCCCATCCTTACTCACCGAGACCACGCGCTTATCGCGACATCCTTGCAGACGTCGCCAATTCAACGCGCAGCGCACAATTCAATTATTCGTCTCTTCCCAACACGAGTCGCTGTGTAGCAGGCAGTCGCTGAACCTTCTTTCAGGCTCATCCTTACTGCCGGCACGTCTTGTGTCAGGCCGTTGCTGTCAAAGAACTTTGTTCTTCGAGTAGACTAAAAAGCCGATCGAGATCACCGGGCTTGAAGCCTCAGTTTATCCACGATCGACATCTTGTCTCTCGACCACCCTGCTCGGGCGGGGCGCGAAGCTAGTTTCCAGATTTGGGGGCGTCAATACCTTTTCGAAAAAAAATCTGAGGTTTTTTTATCGGTACAAATACCCTAAAAACAAAGCATCAAGGAGATTCACATTATCCCAGAACGGAGCCGAAATCCACCTTTTTCCTGCCCATATGGATAAGAATTTCGCCATCGACCTAAGATGAAACAATTCGCTGCGCACCTATGTACGTAAATTGATTCAAGTATGTGTCCTACACCATATTCCTGCGCATACAGGATGGGGGATATTTCTGGGCGATGGTAACAGGGCAATTGTGCTCCACATTGATCCCGCCATTGGCGCATGTATCCGCGAATGCTTTCATAAGCATGAGCAATGCTAAACCGCTGATCGACGATCTCTATCGAGATAATTCAACACAATGTGACGGTAGTGTCTCGCCACTGTTCATCATCTCCGTTGGTGATGATGTCTGCTGTGCGAGGCTGTTGCCAGGAGCGGAAACGAGATCATGACGCGAACGGTCCTTGAGTTGGATTTTCGACCGTCGGTCGGCATCACAATTGCCACATGCTGCGGAGCACCAAATTATGTGCTGCGCCAACTTTTGAAGCAACTCGAAGTTGCCTATCTACATTGCTCAGACAACTGGAGCTGCAGTCGGGTGATCGGGGCTTTCCCGGTGGTTAAACACCAATCGCGGCGTCAGAATATCATGACTTGCGCATCCGGTATTGTATCCTAATTTGGAGAATGATTGCTGATTCTGTTTCTCCCCTACCCTCGTATTTGCATGAGGAAATACTTCTCAACCCCGAGAACCGCAAGTTTCCCGCTTTCAGCCTCTCCAAGCTCCTCAGCTCGGTCTTCGACCCGATCCATGGGAGCAAAGTCTGCATTCTCATCGACTTCGATGAACCAGCGGAGCTGATCAAAGACTTCGCCTTTCTACAACACGACGGCTTCGATGTGCAAAAAAATGCCTACAAGCACTTTTACCAAGGCCTAAAGGATGGGGTGATGGCCGAACTCAGCATGACAGGTGGAGAAATGTATGCCTACCGCTGTACTTACGGCTCCAATCTCGACCTAGCCGATGAAGTCTGGGACACCGATGGCAGACAGCTATCTCTGGATCATGACATCTATACCAACTACGACCTAATCCTCTGCATTTCCACTTATTCGGCCACAGCTCCACTCACCGCTAAATGCAAAGAGTTCGGTTTCCGCGGCGCCACTCTGCACGGCCTCAACGACATCATCCTGAACTCAGGCTTGGCAGTGGATTACAACGAAGTCTCCGCCGATGCCGAGCGCATCCGTCTTGCTCTAACAAAAGCAGATTCGATCGAAATCGACTTCGAGCTGGAAGATGGACGTATTCTGACCGCTTGGCTCGGCCTCAGCAACCAAGAGGCACAAAAGTCCCATGGACTTTGTCATGGCAATACCCCAGATATCGCCAACTTACCCGCAGGGGAAGTCTACTTTGTTCCCACCGATGCCAAAGGCCAATTCCCAATGAAATACGAGGATGGCACCCTCGGTTTGCTTGAAGTCAGGGACCGCTGCATCATGAAGTCCACATTGATCGAGGGCGACCAAGCCACCATCGACGCTCACAACGCTCGTCTCCAAGACGATCCCATGACGGGAACACTTGGTGAACTCGGTTTCGGCACTCAGGTTCTTCCGGTTTCTGGTGCAGACATCCAAGACGAGAAGGTATTGGGCACCTGCCACCTCGCTACCGGCCGCGACGACCACCTCGGAGGTGATATTCTGCCTACGATGTTCAAGAAGCATGAGAACTCGACCCACGACGACATTCTCTTCGCCCCTCACAAGACTCCCAATTTCAACATTCGCGAGGTGCGCATGAATCGTGGGCAGCAGCAGGAGATCCTGATCGAGAACTTTCGTCCCGCGGCCTACGTGATGCGAGCCCTCGCCGGTGATCGCTGAGATGGGTCACTCATCCCGAGTCAAAGCGACTCCTCAGCATCCCAAATTGAAAGTTGAAGCTGGCAGGAAAGGTAGTTTCTGAATACTTCAGATACTTATGCCAACGAGCAATTTGCCCCCTTCCACTCGCCGCCAGATTATCAAATCGCTTGCCGCTCTGGCTACGATACAGATTGTTCCTGGCCATGTCTTGGGAAAAAATGGACAGATCCCACCATCCGAAAAACTCACAAAGGGCATCATTGGGTGCGGCAACATCAGCCGCGGCCAGCATCTCTCGATGCCCGGCAAACTTCTGGCCATCTGCGATTGCGACTCTCAGCATCTCGCTGAAGTGAGTAAAATCGCCCGAGAAAAGAAGGGTGAGAAAGATTTCGATGAATATGGCGATTGGCGCGAACTCATTGCCCGCAAGGATATCGACATCGTACACGTCGCCACCCCACCCCACTGGCACGCCAAGATGGCCATCGAAGCAGCGAGAGCAGGCAAAGACATATGGTGTGAAAAGCCCATGGCCCGCACCATTGGCGAAGCTATGGCAATGGTGAAGGCCGTGGAAAAGCATCAGCGCATCTTTCGCATCAACACCTGGTTTCGCTTCAAGGGCGGCTTCTACGGCATGGGCGCTCCTGTCTCAATGATCAAGAAAGCGGTAATGCATGATATGCTTGGCTGGCCGCTTAAGGTCACTGTCTCTCGTCATACCGGCTTCGGCTGGAAGCTCGGCATGTGGTCCGGTAAGCCCGGCCTCAAACCGGAGCCCGTGCCGCAACATCTAGACTACGACATGTGGCTTGGTCCCGCTCCAAAGAAGCCTTATAACTCGCAACGTGTGCACGACAAGTTCCGTGGATACTGGGACTACGATGGCGGCGGCCTCGGTGACATGGGACAGCATTACCTCGATCCCATTCAATACATTCTCGGCAAGGACAACGAGGCTCCCGTTTCCGTGGAAATCGACGCCGATCCTCAGGACAAGGAAGCCGTGGGCAAATGGCGCCGTATCGAGTTCACCTACGCTGATGGATGCAAGATCATCTGTGATGGTGACGATAGCCTTAAGGGCGCGGCATTTATTGAAGGCCCAAAGGGCAAGATGATGAAGCGCCTGCAGAGCGACATCCCCGAGCTCATCAAAAAGGTCAAGGAGCTACCCGATCCTCCGGAGCAAAACGTCGACTTCCACCAATGCGTGCGCGAGCGCAAGAAGTTTGCCCTCAACGAGCAAAACGGCTTCTGGTCCAGCACCATGGTCAACATGGGCATCACCGCCCACCGCCTCAACAAGAACCTGAAGTTCAACTCAAAGACCCTCAAGTTCGACGACGAGGAGGCCAATGGCCTGATCAATCAGCCGATGCGCAAGCCTTGGCAAATCTGAAGCCACACTTAAAGTCCGAGCATGTCATCTCCTATTCGCATTCTCTGCGTTGGTGCCGGCCACATGGGTCGCTCCCACGCGCTGGCCTACCACAAGCTCGAGGGCTTCGACATCTGCGGCATCGTTACCCGCTCGCTTGGCAGTCGTGCCAAGCTCAATAGAGAGTTGGGCGGTGGATACCCCGAGTTTGGCGATTACCACGAGGCACTCGCAGAAACCAAACCCGATGCAGTGTCCATCTCTACGTATCCAGACACCCATGCCGACTACGCCTTAGCCGCCTTCGACGCGGGTTGTCACGTGTTCATCGAGAAGCCTCTCGCCGAAACCGTTGAAGCCGCTGAGCACATCGTCAACAAGGCCAAGGAAACCGGCCTCAAGTTGGTGATCGGCTACATCCTTCGCCACCACCCCAGCTGGATCAAATTCATCGAGATGTCCCATGGCCTCGGCAAGCCGCTGGTCATGCGCATGAACCTCAATCAGCAGAGTTCTGGCGACAACTGGATCACTCACAAGAATCTGATGAGCTCCATCTCGCCCATCGTCGACTGCGGTGTGCACTACGTGGATGTGATGTGCCAAATGACGCGCTCCAAGCCGGTGCGCGTGTCGGGCATCGGCGCGCGACTCAGTGACGAACTTCCCGAGGGCAAGATCAACTACGGTGCGCTGCAGGTAACTTTCGAGGACGGATCTGTAGGCTGGTACGAAGCCGGATGGGGTCCGATGATGAGTGAAGTTGCCTTCTTCGTGAAGGACGTGGTCGGCCCCAAAGGCTGCGTCTCCATTGTTGCTGAAAAGGCAGGCTCGGAGGGCCAAAGCGCCAATGTCGACGCCCACACCCAGACCCAAGCCCTGCGTCTGCATCACGCCGACCTTGATGATAACGGTCAGTTCGCCAAGTCCGACGTCACCATCCGTTTGGATGACGAGCCAGACCACGACGAACTCTGTCACCGCGAGCAGGAGTTCTTCCTCAAGGCCATCGTTGAGAATGAAGACCTCACCGACCACATGGACGACGCCATCAATTCGATGCGCATCGTCGTCGCCGCCGACGAGAGCTTTCGCACCGGCAAGACCATCGACCTATGAAAACCATCGTACTCCTCTTGAGCATCGCCCTCACCTCCGCCGTCATGGCTGAAGATCAGGGTTATGTTTCGCTCTTCAACGGTAAGGACCTCACCGGATGGAAAGGTGAAGGATACACGGTCGAGGACGGTGCCATTGTCTGCACGCCTCAGGGCAAGAACCTGATGACCGAGCGCACCTACGCCAACTACATCCTGAAATTGGAGTTCAAGCTCCCCCCTGCCGGTAACAACGGGCTGGGCATTCACTATCCCGGCAAGGGCAATGGTGCATACACCGGTATGGAAATTCAGACCTTGGACAACACCGGAAAGAGGTATCAGGGCAAACTCAAGGACTATCAATGGCACGGCAGCCTCTACGAACTCAAGCCTGCCAAGAAAGGGGGCCTCAAGCCCGTTGGCGAGTGGAATGAACAAACCGTCACCGTTATCGGCAAGGATGTTAAGGTGGATCTCAACGGCATCACCATCCTCGAAGCCGACCTCGACGCACTCAACAAGAGTCACCCCCAGCATCAGGGAGCCAAGCGCCGTGCAGGCCACATCGCCTTCCTCGGCCATGGAGACCCAGTCGCATACCGCAACATCCGCATTTCAGAAATCGCTCCAGAGCAGAAGAACAACCACCTCTTGGTGAATGCAGGATTCAAACCCATCCCGACGAGCGTCTGGAAAACCAAGGAAGGCATCACCAACTGGATCACCCACAACGGCATCATCAAGCACAACGGTATGGGCGGCGAGGTCAAGGACCTTTGGACCAAGGATAGCTTCAAAGACTTCACGCTCAGCTTCAACTGGCGCTGGTCAGGCCGCGGCAAAATGAAAATGCAACCTGTGGTCCTGCCCGATGGCAGCCACAAGGAGAAGCAGGAGATCGAGGAACTCGACAGCGGCGTCTATCTTCGCGGCCAAGCCAAGAGTCAGGTCAATCTATGGAACTGGACCGTGGGTTCGGGTGAAGTCTACGGCTACCGCATGGACAAGAAGATGCCGCCTGAGGTGAAGGCTGGTGTGACTCCGAAGATGAGGGCCGACAAGCCGATTGGAGAGTGGAATTACATGGAAATCACGATGAAGGGCGAGGTCCTGAATGTTCGCCTCAACGGCAAGCACGTAATCGTCGATGCCAGACTTCCGGGTGTGCCTGCCGAAGGCCCCATCGCTCTGCAAAGTCACGGCCAGGCCATCGACTTTGCGAATCTCTGGATCAAGATAGACTGAAGCCGCCTCTCCATCCATGACCTACCGCGAGGCCATAGCCTGGCTGTTCTCGACCCAGACTTTCGGCATCAAGCTGGGACTAGACGGACCGAAACAATTGCTCAAGGAGTTCCTCGCCTATCCGGGTCACCGAGTGAAAGTCATCCACGTGGCCGGCACGAACGGCAAGGGCAGCACTTGCGCAATGATCGACAGCATCGCCCGAGCCACAGGTTCGCGTTGTGGCCTCTTCACTTCCCCGCACCTCATCGACTATCGCGAGCGTATTCAGGTCAACGGCGAACATATTCCCGAAACCAACTGTTCAGCAATGCTCACCGAATTGCGTGAGATCTGTGAAGGCTTCGAGCATCATCCTACTTTCTTTGAAATTACCCTGGCACTTGCCATGCGCTGGTTCGGCGACCAAGGCTGCGAACTGATTGTTCTCGAAACCGGCATGGGAGGGCGGCTAGATGCCACCACTGCCGTGCCGGCCGATGTCTGCGTGATCACCCCCGTCGGCATGGATCACCAACAGTGGCTGGGAGATGGCCTTGCCGACATTGCCCGCGAGAAGGCTGGCATCTTCCTTGAAGGCATCCCAGCAATCTCCTCTCCTCAGGACCCTGAGGCCCATGCGGTGCTCGAAAAGGAAGCCAACGAACGCCGCTCGCCTCTGAGTTTTATTCACGAACCTTTGCTCGGCTACACCCCTGCCATCCCCGGCGAGCATCAGCGCTGGAATGCTGCATTGGCGGTGGAAGCCCTTCACCTTGCCGGATTTCACCTCAACAGCGACATCCTACGTTCCGGTCTCAATTCCGTGAGTTGGCCCGGACGCTTCGAGCGCATTCAGCCCACCATCGTCCTCGACGGCGCGCACAACCCACACGCTGCGGCCTCCCTCGCCGCAACCTGGCGTGATCAATACGGTAAAGACAAAGCCACCCTCATCTTCGGCGCCGTCTCGGCCAAGGACATTGCCGGTATTCTCACGAGCCTCTCCCCCATCGCTGAGCGCATCTTGTTCTGCCCAGTGGACAGTCCACGCTCCACCCCCTGCGAAGAGATGGTTAAAGCCCTGCCAGACACGGCTACAAAGCACTCAAGTCATCCGAATCTCCAAGCCGCCATCGAAGCGGCTGAGCAGCAAGATGAACCCATTCTCATCGCCGGTTCCTTATTCCTCATCGGTCAGGCGCGCGCCCTATTCACCAAGGCAGCCTACCAAGCAAGTGCACAATAAAGAGCATCACTGATTTTCCCGGGTCTTGAGAAAGTGCTCGGCACCTTCAATCTCAAGATTTGTCCAATCTGGCCTCCATTGGTCTAACACTTCGGCCAGAGCCGACGAGCTGTAGTCGTTGGATTCCGCGCCCCGCAACTGGGCAAGAACCACTCCGGGATCGAGTAAGTTGAGTTTGTTCGAGTGGTAGCCGCCACGAATGTCGACGTGTTCAGACTCCCGTAACTCGAAGTGCAGATGGGCCGGATAGTTGTCATTAGCGGTACCATTGGTGCCGATACGCTGTCCCCGTGACACCAAAGTCCCAAGCGTGACATCCATGCGGTCCAAGTGCGCATACATCGAATGCAATAGTCGTCCATCCACGGTGCGGTGGGCAACGACAAGGATCTTGCCCCAACCTGAGCTGGCTTCGCCGGCATAGATCACCAGACCGTCGCCGATGGCATAAATCGGGTCGCCAAGGTCAGTGTTCATGCCTCCAATACCATTGAGATCATCGCCGGCGTGATAACCACCACGTTTCTCGTTCATCTCCCAAAATCCTTGAGCGTTGTATGTGAGGTGCCCCATGGGCGAATCAAAGCGCAAAGCCACGGGTATCTCTGCCATCTGCCAGGCGGATGGAAATTCGAAACGATGGTCGATACCCCCACCCTCGGGCATTGGCAACGGCGGATCTGAACCTTGGAAGCCAATCCGTTCAACTTGAGCCAGATTTTTGTTCTGGCTCATTAGCACCCACATCAGGACAGCCATCGCCAATATCAGGACGATAGCGATGCGCGCCTGAAGGGGAATCCGGTTCATGCGAGTATGCTAGAAGTATACTCCAAAGTAGGCAAATGCCATCTCGACTCCGCAGGTAGATCAGCCCATCGTGGTGAAGCATTCTACCAATCCATGAATCACCTACTCGCCTCCATCTCGCTGCTGCTTGTCCTGCCCCTCATGGCGGAACCCATCTGGATCGATCCCGCCAAAGCCGCTGCGGAAGACCCTGACTTCAAGCTTCAGGGCGAATACCACAAGGAAGGCGCCAGCCACGGCCTGCAGGTGGTGGCCCTGGGCGACAGCAAGTTCGATGGCTACCTGCTCGCAGGAGGCCTACCCGGTGCCGGCTGGGAGCCCGGCAAGGAGCGCCTGAAACTGACCAGCTCCGCAACCAAGGGTGGTATCGTGCTAGCTATCCCCGGGAGACAGTTCCCGCGCGTCAGGCTCAAGGAGGGCATCGTCCGAATTCATCTGGCAGAAGGCAAGGAGCTGTTTCTGCCGCGCGTGGAGCGCAAGCCCCCAACTCTTGGCGCTAGGCCGCCCAAAGGGGCCGTGATCCTTTTTGACGGATCCACCACAGATGGCTGGGAGCGCGGCGTCATGGAGAACGGCCTGCTTAGGGCCAACCACTCCATGAGCAAACAGAAGTTTAGGAGCTTCCGAGCTCATGTCGAATTCCGCACCCCCTACAGGCCCAAGGCCCTCGGCCAGAAGCGGGGCAACAGCGGCATCTATCACCACGGCCGTTGGGAGACCCAGATCCTCGATTCCTTCGGCCTAGAGGGCAAACAGAACGAATGCGGCGGCATCTACTCCATCACCAAGCCCAAACTCAACATGTGCCTGCCGCCCCTCAGCTGGCAGACTTATGACGTCGACTTCACCGCCGCCGAGTTTGATGCGGACGGTCAGCGCACCGCGTGGCCTCGGATCACCGTCCACCTCAATGGCGTGGTCGTCCATGACGATGTCGAGCTCAACAAAGACTTCACGGCCGCCGCCCCCTTGAAAGGGGCGATCAGAGACGAGCCAGGCCCAATATTTCTTCAGGACCACAAGAACCCGGTCTTCTTCAGAAATATTTGGATTCTTCCCAAGTAAGTTGCTTTTCCACCTTTGACAATAGGCCTCGAGGTGGGCAGGTTGCGTCGCAACCCCTGATACCCCCACATTATGGCCTACGATCTGATTGTCATTGGGGGCGGCCCGGCCGGCTACGTCGCCGCCATTCGCGCCGCCCAACTCGGTAAAAATGTCGCCTGCGTCGAGACTGATCGCGCTGGTGGCACGTGCCTCAACTGGGGCTGCATCCCGACGAAAGCCCTACTCAAAAACGCCGAGCTTTACCACACACTCACTCACAAAGCCAGCGAGTTTGGTTTCAGCATTGACGGCCTCTCCTACGACTGGGGCTCGGTGGTGCAGCGCTCGCGCAAGGTCTCCGAGAAGCTGGCCGGCGGCATAGAATTTTTGTTCAAAAAGAATAAGGTCGACTACATCCGTGGCTTCGGCTCAGTCGAGGGCACCGGCAAGGTCGGCGTCCAAGCCAGCGACGGTTCCACCCAGACTCTCGAGACCAATGATATAATCATCTCCACCGGTTGTGTCTCGCGCCCACTGCCTCCCCTGCCCTTCAACGGCAAATCCGTCATCAGCTCCAAGGAAGCGATGATCCTCGATGAGCAGCCCAAAGAAATGATCATCATCGGCGCCGGTGCGATCGGCGTGGAGTTCGCCTACATCTACAATGCCTTTGGCACCAAGGTCACCATCGTCGAGATGCAGGACCGCCTGCTGCCCGTCGAAGACGATGAAGTCGGTGATGCACTTGAAAAGTCTCTAACAAAACAGGGCATCCGCTGCCTCACCAAGACCAAGATCAACGATTTCATGGATCATGGTGACCGGGTTGAATTGGCGGTCGAAGGCCCCAAAGAGAACGGCAACATCAGTGCTGAAGTCTGCCTCGTGGCCATTGGCATTGCTCCAGTGATTCCCGGTGGCCAACAACCCGAACTCTGTGAGCGTGGCTTCATCACCGTTGGCGATCGCTATCAAACCTCTATTCCCGGCGTCTACGCAGTCGGCGACATCACCGGGCCTCCATGGCTCGCACATACCGCTTCCTTTGAGGCCATCCAGTGTGTCGAAGGCCTCTACGTAGAGGGCCATATTCCACGTAAGGTTGGCAACTTCCCTGGCTGCACCTACTGCCATCCTCAGGTCGCTTCGGTCGGCAAAACCGAACGCGCCCTCAAGGAGGAAGGCATCGAATACACTGTTGGTAAGATTCCCTTCATGGCCATCGGCAAGGCCATCGCCGCAGGCGAAGCCGACGGTTTCGCCAAGCTACTTTACGGCAAAAAGCACGGCGAACTGCTGGGCGCCCACATCATCGGCGACAACGCCACCGAACTCATCGCCGAGATGGGCCTCGCTCTTGATCAGGAACTCACAGGCGAGGAAATCCACAACACCATCCACGCGCACCCGACCATGTCGGAGGTGATTCACGAGGCGACCCTCGCGGCCGAAGGTCATGCGATCCACTTCTGATTGCAGTGTATCCATCATGTCCCCGCTGGCCTAGGCCGGTGGGGATTTTTGTTTTCCGGTCACTCCAGAGGAGGCAAGGTCATTACGGAAGTGAGAGTCTGACTTCGACGCGCCTCAACCGAAACATGTTAGCGAAAAGGTCGGGAGTAGCCATGGAGCTTTTCTTGGTGATCTATCGGGTCGTATGGAACGTAGAAAGCAATGAGTATGGTTTTGGTGGTGCTATTACCAACCATCGTAATTCAGAAACAAACAGAAACAGGAATCAGAAAAAGAAGCAGGAATCATTTGATCAAATCTGGATATTTCTGGCCTCCGTCGATTTACTTAAGGAATCCAAATTGCTTTCTAGAGCTTTTTTGATAGGTTCGCGTGCATCAATTGCTCTTGGCTACGCGTATTCACAAAAAAACTTATGATTTTCAGGTCCTTCAAACACATCTTCTTCTGGCTGTCTGGTGCTGGTGCCGAAACCCTCGAGCAATGCCCCAACTGGGAACAACGAAAGTACGTTGCATTTGGTGCGACCATCCTAGTTCCCACGCTATTCGCTTTCATCGCTTGCGCGTATGCGGTTTCAACACTCACGGCCAACTGGCAGGTCATCGTCCCAGTCTCGCTGGTCTGGGCGTTTATCATTCTAACTATCGACCGCGCCTTGCTCGCCACCTATCGTTCTTTTCAGAGCTTTCATCGCAAAATGGGCCAGTTCGCACTGCGCATGGTAGTTGCGGCTCTGATGGGCATCACGATCGCCCACCCCCTCACACTATTGCTCTTCAAAGATACGATCCACGCAAAGATCGAGCAGGAGCGTGGCATTGAAATCGAGGAAGCTGCTGCCAAATCGGTAGCCGCACAAGCGATCGTTCAAAATAAGATCGACACGGTGAATGCCGAAATTGCGGCCAACGATGAGCGCTTTAAAAAGACCTACGAGGCAGAGTTCATTGTTGAGGACACCACCGTGGGCGCAGACGACCCCGCTTCCGAACTCGACCCCGAAACCCGCGCCGAAATGGAAGACAAGATCGAGGTCGCCACCGGCCCAGTCATTGCCAAGATCACCGCGGCAGAGGACAAGATCGATGAGTTGACCAAGCGATACGAAACCCTGCAGGCGGAACTTGACTTCTGGCAGCGCGAGTTTGAGCGCGAGGTCAATGGTCAAAGAAGCGGTCTCAGCGGCGAGGGCCCAAGAGCCCGCAGCATCCGAGACGACCAACTCGCCTGGCGCCGCGATGAGGCCAAGCGAGTTGGAGAAATGCTCGCCTTCAACACCCAGCAGCTCAATGCCTTCATCACCGACAAAAAAATGGTCGAAGACCAAATTAAGACCGACTATGTCGCCATCGCAGCGGATAAGGCGGTTCTGATGAAAGCTGAGCGCGAACGTGTTGCCGCTCTCAAACGCTCTGTTCAGGAGGAGCAGGCTAGCCAATTCACCCTGCAACAGAATGCCATCCGGGAGAGCATCAAGGCCCGCATCGACATCCAACAAAAGGAACTTGCCCGACTGCAGGAAGAGCGTTCCCAAGTGGCTCAAAACGGTCAGGAACGCATCGAGGCTATCAAAGCCGAACCCCGCCGTGACATCCTCACCCAAACCCTCGCCCTGCACCACGGCGTGTTCGAAGATCAAGCTGGGGGTGGCCAATACGCCCTGTGGGCTTACGCCATTCTCGCCATGCTCTTCATGCTGGTGGACACTATTCCCCTAATCGTGAAGTTTTTCACCAAGCCGGGTCCCTACGACGCCCTCGTCGATTGTGAGGAAGTTCGCTACGACCGCGAGCGCAAAACCTTCCTCGAGAGCTACCACCGTTACATGGAGGAACTCGCTGGTGGCCGCTTACTGCATCTATCCCCCGCCAACAAGCCATTGGAGCGCTCACTGATCGAGGGCGTGGATCGTTCGCGTGCTGCCAAGGAATTCATCGATCATCTGATGGATCTGGAGCGTTCCTTCCAGGAGAAGATCGCTGATGAGCGCGAGCTACTCACCGAGATGGCCAGAGCCGACCGCGATGCCGAGAGCATTCACTCCCGCGCCGAGATGCTCGAAGACATGTCCAAGGCCTTCTACGCCGACCTGCGCGGCCGAATGTCCTCCTTCTTCGACGATCCGGGAGCCGCCAAGGCAGCCGCAACCGTTGGCCAGAAGGGTTGAGTTGACGCAACTCAGATTGGACTCATCTTGGAGCCATGATCCGTTTCCTCCACACCCGCATCCGCGTCCAAGACCTGGACAACTCCATCGCGTTCTACGAAAAACTTGGCTACGTCGAGAAGGAGCGTAAAGGATCCCCTCAGGGCAATCAGCTAGCCTTCCTGGAGCTCCCCGGCAATGAAGTCTTCCTCGAGCTGACTTGGTCCGAAGACTACAAGACTACTTGCCCTGAGGATTTGATGCACACCTGCGTGGGCGTTGACGACATCATTGCCTACTGCAGCAAGCTGGAGAATGCCGGCATCGAGATCTGGCCTTCTGGCTGGAAGGAGAAGTTCAGCTCTGGGGACCGCAAAATGGCTTTTGTCACCGATCCTGATGGCTATGAGGTCGAAATTCTCGAGCGATGAGGCCTATTTCATCCCATTTCGGGGGTCATTGAGGCAAATTTAACTAGCGTGCCCCCTCCGCCATAGCCCAAGCTCCGCGCGTCTTGTCTATCTGACAGGCACTCAAAACCCTCTTCTGAACTCCAACCACCCCATATTTACCGATGAGTACGTTCCCCTGTGAGGCCGTCCAATATGAAGGGCCCGACTCCAAAAACCCTCTCGCATTCAAGCACTACAAGGCCGACGAAGTGGTCGCCGGCAAAACCATGACTGAATGGTTCCGCTTCGGCTGCGCCTACTGGCACACCATGCGTGGTGACGGCTCCGATCCTTTCGGTGTTGGCACCGCCGATCACCCCTGGGATGACGGTACCGATTCCATCGCCAACGCTCAGAACCGCGCCCGCGTGTTTTTCGACTTTCTGCAGAAGGTTGGTATCGACTACTACTGCTTCCACGACCGCGACGTCGCCCCGGAATGCGCCACTCTTACCGAGTCCAACAAGGCGCTGGACGCTGTTGTCGACACCTTGGAGGAGCTCCAAAATCACACCGGCAAAAAGCTCCTCTGGGGCACCGCCTGCCTCTTTGTGCATCCCCGTTACCAGCAGGGTGCCGCTACCAGCCCCAATGCCGACGTCTACGCCTATGCAGCTGCCCAGGTAAAGAAGGCCATGGAAGTGACCCACCGCCTCGGCGGCGAAGGTTATACCTTCTGGGGTGGCCGCGAGGGTTATGCCACTCTACTCAACACCGACATGAAGCGCGAGTTGGATCATCTCGCCCGCTTCCTCCACATGGCTGTGGACTACAAGAAAGAGATCGGCTTTGAAGGTCAGTTCTATATCGAGCCCAAACCACAGGAGCCCACTACCCACCAATACGACTCGGATTCCGCCGCCTGTCTCAACTTCCTGCGCGAATACGATCTGCTCGACCACTTCAAGCTCAACATCGAGACCAACCACGCAACACTGGCCGGTCACACCATGGAGCACGAGCTAGCCACTGCAGCGGGTGCCAATGCGCTCGGCAGCATTGATGCGAACATGGGCACCCCCAACGTCGGCTGGGATACCGACCAGTTTCCTACTGACCTCTACCTCACTACCCAGACCATGCTTGCCATCATGAAGATGGGTGGCTTCACCACTGGTGGCCTGAATTTTGACGCCAAGCGTCGACGTGAGTCCTGGGAAGCCATTGACCTGGTGCACGCTCACGTCGCAGGCATGGACGCCTTCGCTCGCGGCCTTAAGATTGCCGACAAAGTGTGTCAGGATGGTCGGGTGGATGCCTTCATCAAGGAACGATATGCCACCTTTGATAGCGGCATTGGTGCCGATGTCGAGGCCGGCAAAACCACGCTGGCTTCCCTCGAGACCTATGCACTCTCCAATGCGGAACCCATGGTCGCCAGCGGCCGCCAAGAGGTGATCGAGAGCATCATCAACGACTGTATCTAATTTCAGCCACAGCAGCGATTCATCAGGCGGATGCCCACTTGGGCATCCGTCTTTTTACGGGGCAAGAAAACCAGCGACAAAGATTTGCATCTGGACGAACTCAAACCCGTCCGAAATTCAGTCGATTGCTGCAAGAGCCACAAGCCCAGGTCAGTTGCAGCCTCATTTAGGGCCAGCATCTTCGTCTACATCACTGAAGGTCACCAACAGCACCATATCCTGATAGTCAAAGCACTCTTTGGAATGATCAGTAGCGGCATATTCGGCGAGGATCAGCAGGCTCATGGGGCCAATCTTTACCTTGCCGCTGACATCCAAAACGCGTTTCAGATAAGAAGAAATTTTGCCTGAGTTGGCCAAATCAAATGAGGTCGGAATCACATCACCACTGGCAAGAGCTATGACCTGAGCATTATTGTTGCGGGTCGTAAAAAAAGGAGCCCATATGCCCCGCTTCACGTAGCGACCTCCAAAATCAATAGCGGTTCCTTTGGGATACTTCATGGAATGCAACAGCTGAGAAGGGTCGATATCATGCTGCGTGCCGTAGAAGAGTTGCGAGTAATCTGCGCCATTAATGCTGATTCGGCTCTCGGCGATAATCTTCCTGCCGTTCTTAACCTTACTGCATTCGGTAACACCCATACCCAGAGCTCTCACTTCCATGAGCATTGACTTGAGGAGTCTGATCGTGCCCGGAGGGGAAACGGATACTACGTCGCCAACTTGGGTGGCGCATTGACCTTCCTCCTTATGAAATTCCTGATTTGGGATGCCCATTGCGACAGCCGTGGAGAGCCCAATGGCAGCGGCTATAATGACGACGGAGTAGTAGGGAATGAGGCGCATAAGACTAATAATCATAACAAAATTACAAAACAAACGCTACAGCCAATCCTATTTGGCTAAGAAAATGAAATTTGGATGGCCTATTTTCTGCCAGAAAATGGTGAAGCCAGCACCAATTATTGACTGTTAACATTTGATAAAACCTCTAACGCTAAAATTCACCAAACAAATCCATCT
>JBMYMN010000052.1:0-16794 GCA_049597355.1 Luteolibacter sp. | reverse complement strand
TCACCGCAACCATCGCCCACAGCCACGCGGTGGATGGCAAACTCTTCGGGCGCGTCAAAGCGAACGAGTGATGACCAGTTCAATGACTTGGTGTGAGCGGTAGCTCGCCCAATGAATTCATCAAGCGGGCGGCCTCTTTTGTAGGGGCCGCCTTTGCTTTAAGTTTGGGGCGCGCCGATAGCATTTGGTGGCATACGTTCTCAGAGGAAGCATCTCCGTAGTTTGTGACTTTATGCATGGCATATTGGATTCCTGATTCGTCAATTTGGACATTTTCCTTCTCAAGTCAGTATCCATTGTATTCGGCGGAAATGAGAGCTGTGATACACACAATCTGCCCTGTGGTGAATAGGAGAGACGAGTGATGAAGCTTGTCATTCATCCTTCAAAATTCATTTTCTCTGACTTTCCTTGATTCATGATCCAAAAACGATTTCTGATTCTCTTGCTTTTGTTCCTGCCAGGGAGCTGGATTCTGGCAGAACCCGCCAAGCCCAACATCATTCTCTTGATGGGAGATGATCACGGATGGGAAGAAGTCGGTTACAATGGCCACCCTTACCTAAAAACACCGTTTTTGGATGAGATGGCCAAAGATGGCCTGCGCCTGAATAACTTTTATGCACAGCCAAGTTGCTCACCAACGCGCGGCAGCTTCCTGACCGGACGGCATCCAAACCGCTACGGTATTTTTCGTCCCGGATATTCGATTCGTCCTGAGGAAATGACGATGGGCCATGTGCTTAAGAAGGCCGGTTATACCACCGCGCATTTCGGCAAGTGGCACGTCGGCCCGGTAAAGAAATCGTCGCCGACCAATCCCGGTGCCATGGGTTTTGACCACTGGTTGTCTCACGACAACTTTTTCGAGATGGACCCGGTCTTTTCGCTGAATGGGGGCCCGCCGAAACAATTTTTTGGCGAAAGCTCGGAGATCATTATCGACGAAGCAATCGCCTATATCAAACAGGAGCAGGAATCGAAGAAGCCTTTCCTGTTGGTGATCTGGTATGGATCGCCGCACGAGCCTTATAGCGGGCTTAAGACGGATCTGGCTCTCTATCACGATCTGCCCCAGCAATACGTGGATACCCGAGTTCGTCTGACATCCATGAAAACCGGCAAGCGAATTCAGCGTCCTTTGCGCGACGTTCTGATTGAACGCTATGCAGAAATTACGGCCATGGATCGATCCATCGGCAAATTGCGCAATGCGCTCAAGACGCTCGGAATCAAGGACAATACCTTACTCTGGTATTGCGGCGATAATGGCATTCCCCCCAGTGGACTGAGAGACTCCAGATTTCGTGGGCTCAAGGGAAAGGTCTACGAAAATGGAATTCGTGTTCCATGTGTAATCGAGTGGCCTGTCGGCATTCCAAAGCCACAATCGTCAGATGTCAGCTCAGTGACCTCTGATATGCTGCCGACACTGTGCAATCTGGCTGGTGTGGAGGTTCCCGGCGTTCCCCTCGATGGCATTGACTTGGTCCCTTTGCTGAATGGCGACATGAAGAAACGACCAAGTCCGATCATGTTCTGGAATTTCCCACTTGTGGGTTATCAACCCGGTAAGCCCTACATTGATCCCATCCTGCAGCAAGGCACCACGCCTCTGGTAAAGCAGTCCGGTGGTCTCTTCACCCGCAATTTCAAGAATTACCATCACCCCAAGTTGCAAGAGCGTGATTTTGGAGGAGATAGGGCGATCATATCAGGCGACTACAAGCTGGTTATCGATGGTGGGCCAAACACCGGTGTTGAGCTTTTTAATGTACGCAAGGATCCTGCTGAGGAGCAGAATCTCGCCAACGACGAGCCAGAGATGACAAAGCGGCTACAAAAAGAGATGCGGGATTGGCAGCGCTCCGTTCTCAGCAGTCTCATGGGAGTGGATTATTAGTTTCAAAAATTTGCCCATTCTCTGAAGGGTGAATTCAAGAGCTTGGAAATGTTGGGGAAGTCATGCCACGACCAGCAAGATGAGCCTGAGTTGGATCGCCTTGTCGTGGTTCTTTCCCTCTTGCCACGCGGTTTTGAAAAATTCAGGATCCAACTCCCATGTCTGACAACATTCTCGAGGAAAAACTGCACGAGTATCCCCAACTGGAGGTCATCGATGGAGGGTCCGATGCGATCCTTGATGAGGTCCTCAATGAGAACGGCGGGGTGCTGCAACTTCTGCACCGCTATGCTGGTCGTACGTTCTGCTCGCCGGGCAAAAGACTTCGCCTCGATGCAGAGTCCTATTACCCCGACTACATGGGGGGCACGGGACTCGATGAAATTTGGATGTGCTGCACGGTGCCCATTGTTACCGGTGTCATCGACACCCGTACCGGTAAGGCTCCCTTCCGCGAGGGCGAGGCCCACGTACTGACCCCCGGTGGACAGGTCATCTCGCTACAGGACCTGATCACGACCAATCCCAAGGCCATCATGGGTGAGAAGATCACGGCATTGTCCCGGGAAATTTGCGGGCAGATCACCTGGCCCATCGTTTCGAAGAAATTCGACAATTTGAATCCCATTCCTCATCACCTGCACTGGGCCAAGTGGGAAGTGTACGACATCAACTCTTATGATAACCCCGGTGTGAATCCCTCGCACTACCACACCACTGCCATGGGCCTGTATCCCTTTGTGACCAAAGAAGCCTTCCTCGAGTGCATGAAGGGTTGGGGCGAAGGCGAATACAACGGTGTCCGCCACCTTTCCCCCCACACCATGATGCACATCGATAACGGCTTCGTAATGCCCAACGGTGTGCTTCACTCACCCACCGACCTGTGTACTCACGAATTGCACGTTACTATGGATGAGCATTTCCTTGCCGAGGACCGCACGCTCGACGGCCGCATTGGTGCCGCAGATGCTTTTTATGCCTGCCGCGAGGAGGACTATCCCAAGGACAAGCACGAGGATTGGGAGTTCCTAGTCGAGACCTTCGACTTCGAAGCCAACCAAGACCCTGACTTTGTGAAGAAGAATTCGCGTCCTGCAATTGCCGCGGAGGAGTTCGCCGGCGAGGGCGTGGACGCCAAGTGGATCGTCTATGGCAATTTCCTAGGTGATCAGAAGGCCTCCATCCTCAGACTGATCCTCGAGCCCGGTGCCAAGACTCGGTTCTGTCCGGAGAGTCCCACGCTTTTCCACACCAACGGTGGCAGTGGCTGTGTCGGCAAGCTGGCGGTGAACTACCATCAAGATATGAAGCTTGGTGAGCTCTATCCTGAAATCGGTTTCATTACTCAGGCAGCTCTGGACCGTGGTGGTGTTGAAATTGAGAATACCGGGAGCGAGCCGCTCGTGTTGACCTTCGACTTTCCGCAGAACGCCCACTCCAGGACGCCTGGCGTTTAAGAGCTTATACTCTGTGATCCAAACTCGCCCGTCTGCGTCTAACGTGGCAGGTTTTTGTGGAATGTCCTCAACCCACTACCGCCAAGTGCTGTGGCTTGCGGACGGCTTGGTTTGAGGTGCGCCACATGGTGCATTTGTCTTTTTCGAGAATGGTGTAATTTAAGAGCCTGATGCCAGGCTCCGATACAACATACGACCTCACGGATAGGGAGCTGATCCGCAAGGTTTGGTCCAGAATCATGCCCTACCGCAGGCGTGTGATGCTGTCTTTAGGCCTGTTGATCCTTTCTGTGCCCTTCATCAATTTCCATCCTTTGGTATGGGGCTTTGTGGCAGATGCTTTGGTGGAGCAGACCCTGACTCTGAGCGCTCTCAGCTGGTGGCTGGCCATCATGCTTGCCACCTACCTTGTTGGCCTGACTGCTGGCGGACTCCACAGTTATTTGCTGGAAAAAACGGGTCAGGCATTTGTGCGCGACATCCGTGCCGAGCTCTTCATCAAGTTTCAGAACCAGTCCATTGCTTACCATCGGGATCACAACAGTGGAGAATTGGTGACCCGCATTACCAGCGATGTGGATGCGATGGAGCAGTCTGTTCTTCAGGGCCTCACTTCGCTTCTCGAGGAAATGGTGACTTTTGGGGTAGTGGCAGCCATGGTGATCTGGCTCAGCCCTGTGGTCGGACTGGCATCCATTGTTCCTCTTGCCTTCGCCTTCATTTTTATTCGTAAGTACAACCGTCAGGTCAAAGCGATCTACGCAGGCGTGCGCTCCAAGTTGGGCAATATCGGCTCGTTTGTTCAGGATCGGTTGGCCGGGATCTTGGTGACAAAGTCTTTTGCTGCAGAAAACGAGGAGGCCGCCGCTTTCAGGCAGAATGCCGATGGTTTTTATGAATCCAGTATCAAGGCAAGCCGGTTGCGCAACGTCTTCTTTCCAACCGTCTCCCTGCTAGGGTTTATCAACAACATTATCATGCTCGGTTTGGGAGCATGGTTGATCATGTCTGGCAGCGACAAGTTCACGGTTGGGGCATTGATCGCATACCGCGGCTTTTGGTGGCGGCTGCAGAGTCCGATTCGAACCATCGCTCAGACCAGTGATATTCTGCAACGTGCACGTGCTGCTGCCACACGTATCATGGAGCTGCTTGATGAACCGACGGCGATCTCAGACCGATCTGATGCTGTTAAGCTAGAGCATATCACAGGTCAGCTTGATTTTGCCCAAGTGTCCTTTGGCTACCTACCCCAGAAGCCAATTCTCAGAGAGCTCAGTTTTTCAATCCGGCAGGGTTCTTTCGTTGCCATCGCCGGTGGGAGTGGATCAGGCAAAAGCACACTCCTACATTTGATCCCGCGATTCTTCGAAGTGGACGATGGAAGCATTCAAATGGATGGCATCGATATCCGGGACGTCACGATGAATAGTCTGCGCTCACAGATTGGCTATGTTGGCCAGGACCATTACCTTTTCGACGGCACCATCCGTGAGAATCTGAGTTACGCCATTCCCTCTGCCAGTGATGAGCAACTCATCGAGTCGGCACGCAAAGCCAACGCCCACGATTTTATACTTTCTCTTGTGGATGGCTACGATACCCGAGTGGGTCAGAACGGAGTGAAGTTATCCGGCGGACAGCGCCAACGACTCAGCTTGGCTCGTGCTTTCCTGACCAAGCCACCCATCCTCCTGCTGGATGAACCCACCGCATCTGTCGAACCTGAGAGTGAGTTGCTGATTCATGACTCCATTTTGGAACGGACCCGGGAAGGGCAGGGGACAACCATCCTTGTAACGCACAGAGTTGATCTTTTGGCCAAGGCACCAAGAATCTTATTTCTAAAGCATGGGCTTGTCGCTGGAGATGGCACACATCAAGCACTCATACATGACTGTCCGGCATATGCCGATGCCTATCATCGATGGGAGATTGAGGAAGCCGCCCTTGTGACAGAATGAAGCTGTGCGGGGTGCTGTGCGTCACTGGCAGTCAGGAGCCTATTTTGGTGCCTCCCAGTTGGGAATCTCTCCCTTCCAGAAAACAGGGTCGGAGTTCATGCCCTGCTCAAAGCGATCGGCGAGGATGTCGATGATACCATCGTGTCCGGCTACGAGATCGGTCATCTGCCATTGTAGCGCGGGCTGGGATTCAGCTGCCTCCTCGCAGATCTTGGCGACGTCGCCGCCAGGACCGGCATGACGACCGGGTGAGGCGAAGAGCATGGAGACGATAACTTCGTTTTTGAATCCCTCGCTTCCGATGACGTGCTCCAGCAGAGGCTCGTTGAAGGCGTATTCATCACCGTCACGTCGTTCCATCGAGCAGGCAGTCACGTGTGGGAAGTCGCTGTCGGAAAGCAGCCTACGAACTTGATTCCCCAGAAGGTTGCGAACTTCGGTGACTTTGATGCGGGGTGCGCCATGGTCCACGAGAGCAATGGATGGATTCTGAAAGCCACGGTGCTTGCGCGTGGCGTGAATTTGGTCGATGAGGATTTGTGCCATGCGCTCATCGTCAGCGTTTTCCAAATCGACCACGCATGGGCTAATTCTTACTTCGATATCCGGCCACGTGGCGCGCAGCACTTCAACACGCTGTGGCATGTACTCGAGGATTGCTGCACTCGGGCCAAAGAACATCGGAGTCACATGGAAGCGACGAACTCCTTCCTCAAGCTTCTTGATCACGAAGGGCTCGAAAATCTCAGCCGGGATGTCATTGAGTTTGCTGGGTGAAATTTTGGTCGAGTGGAGGAGAGAGACCGGATGAATGGTTTGCCCGACCTTTTTTCCCAGACGTTCTGCCAGACTACGCAGGCTTAGGGTGGCCTCGGGGCGGTAAGAGCCGTTGTCGCTGATGAGGTGGCAGGTTTCGTCATTCATGATCCGCAGCCAAAATTGCACGTGTTTGCAGCTTAGGGATTGATGAAAGGGGTTGGGGGATACCTTTTATGGAGCTTCCGACTGCAATTGGAGTTGATCCGCGGCTGCTGCGACGAGCCTTGTTCAGGCGGGCAATGAAACCTTCTGCTGATAGGACAGCTGCATGGTGAGCGTAAGATAAGGTTCAAGACCCACTCTTAAACCCATGAACAGACGCCAGTTTCTCAAGCGCTCCACTGCCTTCTCCGTCCCCCTCATCATTCCTGCAAGTGTGTTGGGCAAGGATGGAGCGGTTGCTCCCTCCGAACGCATCGGTGTTGGCCTGATCGGCTGTGGAGGTCAGGGCAATGGAGTTTTCAGCAGCATGCTTGGCATCAAGGAAGTCCAGGGTATCGCTGTTTGCGACCCCGACGAAAAGCGCATGGAAAAAGCTAAGGGTCAGTTAGAACATCGTTACGCCAAACAGATGGCGGCCGGCACCTACAAGGGTTGCGCCACCTTTGGAGACTTCCGCGAGCTATGCGCCCGCCAAGACATTGATGCGGTGGTGGTTGGAACACCCGACCATTGGCACGCTCTTAACTCTCTTGAGGCCATCAAAGCCGGTAAGGATGTCTACTGTGAAAAGCCTGTGACTCACCTCTTTGGAGAAGGACAGGCGCTTTACAAGGCGGTTGCCAAGCACAAGGCCATTTTCCAGACCGGTTCTCAGCAGCGATCTGATACGCGTTTTCGCATCGCCGCCGAAATTGTGCTCAATGGTCTGATCGGCAAAATCAAGCACCTGGAGGTTGGTCTTCCCAAGGGTAAGGGTACCAACGAAGAGGGTAAAGTCGCACAGGACATTCCTGAGCATCTTGACTACGATATGTGGTGTGGTCCCAGTCGCCTGCTGCCTTACCACAAGGGCCGTTTGCACTGGAACTGGCGCTGGTGTCTCGATTACGGCGGCGGTCAGTTGATGGATTGGATTGGTCATCACAACGACATTGCCCATTGGGGTCTGGGACTCGACAAGAGCGGGCCGACTCAGGTGGAGGCCAGGGGTTTTCACTATGCCGAGAAGGGCATGTATGACCAACCCATCGATTACGAGGTGTTCTGCACCTACGCCGGCGGTTATACCTCTTCAATCTCGAACAAACACCGCATGGGTACCAAATGGATTGGTGAGAATGGCTGGGTGTATGTGACTCGCGGCAGGATTGAAGCCTCGAACAAGGAATGGATCCGTGAGTCCTTTGACCGTGGGCCGATCAAGGCTTACAAATCACGCGATCATCGACAAAATTTCATCGAGGGTGTGAAGACCCGCAATGAATGCATCTGCCCTGCTGAGACGGCCCATCGTTCCATCACCCCCGGTCATCTGGGTTACGTCTCCGATGCCCTCAAACGCCCTCTCAAATGGGATCCGGCGAATGAGGTCGTGGTGGGCGATGCCGAGGCCGACAAGTTACTCAAGGCCGTTGACTTCCGGGGTAGCTGGAAGCTGGGCTGAATCGGTCTTTCTCCTGATTGCCCTGGCTTGGTGCCAGCACTCGATAGCCAGAGAAGTGGTGGCGATGCACCGGGGAGCCATGTCATCTGGTGATCAGGTTACATGAGGTTCGAAATCAAAATCGATTCCCGCATTTCGATCAAGGTGCGTGGTTTAGAGGATGAGTTCTTTCATGACGTGACCATGGACGTCTGTTAGGCGGAAGTCGCGGCCCTGATAGCGTGAGGTCAATCTCTTGTGATCGATGCCCAGCAGGTGGAGGATGGTGGCATTGAGATCGTGGATGTGCATGGTACCGGGGACCCACTTATCCTTGGTTGGCTGCGGCTTGAGGATGTTGCCATCCGAATCGCAGATGTTGTAGCCGTAGTCATCGGTGCGCCCATAAGTAATTCCGGGTTTTACGCCGCCACCGGCCATCCATATGGTGAAACAACGCGGATGGTGATCGCGACCGTAGTTTTCCTTGGTGAGTTTGCCCTGACAGTAGGCGGTGCGGCCGAACTCGCCACCCCAGACCACCAGAGTGTCCTCAAGCATGCCCTTGCGCTTGAGGTCCATGATCAAACCCGCGCAGGCTTGGTCGATGTCCTTGCATTGGTCCTCGTGTTCTCCGACGAGGTTGTTGTGGGCATCCCAGCCGCGGTGAAAGATCTGAATATTGCGCACGCCGCGCTCGGCGAGGCGACGGGCGTTGAGGCAACAGGCGGCGAAGGTGCCGGGGGTGCGCGCATCTTCACCGTAGAGCTTGTAGGTGTCCTCTTTTTCCTCGGACAGATCCATCAGTTCCGGCACAGAGGCCTGCATGCGATAGGCGAGTTCGTGCTGTTTGATGCGCTCGAGGATTTCGGGATCGGCGAATCGATCGTGATGGGAATGGTTGAGAGCGTTGAGCGCATCGAGTTGGGCGCGGCGTTCGCTGCGTGAAACGCCATCAGGATTGCCAAGGTAGAGCACCGGATCGCCTTGGCTGCGTAGCAATACGCCCTGATGTTCGGAGGAGAGAAAACCGCTGCCCCAGAGTCGCCCAAACAGGCTCTGCTCGGCGCGCTTGCTTTTGGCGTGCATCACCACGTAGCCGGGAAGGTTTTCGTTGCCGCTGCCCAGACCGTAACTCAGCCATGAACCAAGACTGGGACGACCCGGAATTTGGCTGCCGGTCTGGATGTAGGTGACGGCCGGGTCGTGATTGATGGCTTCGGTGAAGGCGCTGTGCACCACACAGAGTTCCTTTGCAACCTTGGCAGTGTATGGAAGAAGGGAACTGATATAGACGCCTTGGTCGTTGTTATCGTATTTGGTGAACTCGTATTTGGATGGACAAACCGGCAGATTCTTCTGGCGGGAGGTCATGCCGGTAATGCGTTGGCCGTCACGGATCTCCTCCGGCAGATCTTTGCCAAACATCTCACGCATCTTGGGCTTGTAGTCCCACATGTCGTGGTGGCTGGGCCCACCGCTCATGAAAAGATAGATCACACGCTTGGCTTTTGCCTTGTGATGAAGGCCACCGTTGAACTCTGGCTTGCCCTTGGCTTGAGCGCCCAGCAATTCGGGACCAAAGAGTTGGGTCATGGCAGCGGTGCCGAGGCCGAGGGTGGCTCGGCCGAACAGTTGGCGACGCGTCATATTGAGACCGTCCTCGTGGAGCATCTGTTGGAAATTCATGGTCTTTTGCGTGAGCGATCTTAGTACAAGGTGATGGCAGCATCGCTTGCCATAACGGTGTTGATGAGTTGGGCCCAGGCGGCCAATTCAGGGGCCGCAAGTTTGGGATCGGCCTGATGCATGCCTACTTTTAGTAGGGCGTTGGCATCTTCAGGCGACTTAATGAAGTTCGCCCGGCTGCTTTTGAGTAGATTGTTGCAGGTGGCAATCTCTGCTTGGGTAGGGAGACGGCTGGCCAGTAGCAGGTAGGCTTGCTCGAGGCGTTCCCGATCGTCTTTGTGTTGTAGCAAGAGCTTTTGCGCGAGGGCACGTGCGGCTTCCACGCGCTGAACCTCATTGAGCATGCCCAATGACTGCAGCGCGGTATTACTACGGGTGCGGCCGACACAACTCGATTCACGGCTGGGTGCATCGAAGAGAGTCATCATCGGATGCGGACTGGTGCGTTTCCAATAGACATAAAGGCTACGGCGATAAACGCGCTGGTCGGTGTCTGGTTGGTAATTCTTGGTGTTGCTCTTGGGGTGCATTAAGGCGGACCAAAGGCCAGCTGGTTGAGCAGGTTTGACGCCTTCACCCCCCATCGTCGGGTCAAGCAGACCACTTACCATGAGGGTAGTATCGCGCAGCACTTCGGCATCGAGCCGGTAGCTTGGCCCACGGGCATAAAGTTTGTTCTCCGGATCCTTGATCTCGCTGCGGTATTTGGAATCTTGCATGAAGGTCCTACTGGTGAGCATTAAGCGCAGCATGTGCTGGATATCCCAACCGCTCTCACGGAATTCAACGGCGAGGCTATCGAGTAGCTCAGGATGTGTGGGGTGCTCACCTTGAAGGCCGAAGTCTTCGGGTGTACGCACCAAGCCGTGGCCGAATACGGATGCCCACAGTCGATTGACAATGACCCGTGACATCAGCGGGTTATCAGCCGATACCAGCCATTGGGCCAGGCCAAGACGGTTCCTGGGAGCGCTTTCGGGCCATGGTCCCATGATTTCGGGCATCATCGGTTTGAGAGCTTCACCCACGGGAGAGGCGTAATCGCCGCGATCGAGCAGTTTGGTCTCACGCGGCGTATCGAGTTCCTTGGCGATGAGGGTAGAGGTGAAGGTCTTTTCCAGCGCCTCCAGGGAATTGGTGACTTGCACTGCCCTCTGGTGCTGGACTGTGTCGGCAAACGGCCCTTTGGGATCGGCGAGAAGGGAGAAGTTTATCAGTTCCGATTGCGCGTCCCATTTTTTCTTCAGTTTTCCGGCATCGAACTCATTGATGATTTTGCTACGTTCAGCCTTGAGCTTTTCCCATCTGCTCCAGTCTTGTTGATTGGAGGGAACCTTGAGAATGGGGTGGTAATCGTATTTGTTGCCGTCCAATGGCTTCTCTGCCGTGTTGTTGAAGAAGGCATACATCTGGAAGTAGTCTGTGTGCAGGATGGGATCGTATTTATGGGTATGACAGCGGGCACATGACATCGACATGCCAAGCATTACGGTACCGAACATTTCAGTGCGATCGAAGCTGTTCTTGGCTTGGAATTCCGCTGGAATGACACCGCCTTCCGAGGTGCTGGGGTTCATCCGGATGAAGCCTGTCGCCACCAGTTGTTCGGGCGTCGGCTTGGGCAGCATGTCACCCGCCAGTTGATCTCGGATGAACTCATCGAAGGGCATATTGGCATTGAAGGCGCGGACTACCCAGTCGCGGTAGGGGAAGATGCCACGCTTATTGTCGAGGTGCAGGCCATGGGTGTCGCCGTAGCGTACGGCATCCAGCCAGAAGCGGGCTTGGTGCTCGCCATAGCGCGGGCTCTTCATGAGACGGGCGATGTATTCGTCGTAAGCCTGAGCTGAATTGTCGGCGAGAAAACTCTGCAGTTGTTGAGGTTCAGGCGGCAGTCCGGTGAGAGTCAGGGCTGCGCGACGGGCGAGAGTCGCTCGATCGGCCGTGGGTGCAGGCGTGTATCCGGCTTCGTTGAGTTTTTGGAAGATGAAGTGGTCGACGCCGCCGTCGACCCTGAACTCCTTGGACTTTTTGGGAGCGACGAAAGCCCAATGCTGGGCATATTTGCCACCACTCAACGCCCAGCGCTTGAGGATATCGCGCTCCTCATCAGTGAGCGATTTCTCAAATTTTCTGGGAGGCATCGGGTCGTCCTCGTCCCCGATCCGATAGACCAGTTCACTTTTTTCAGGTTCCTTGACGTCAATTGCGAAGTAGCCACCCAGATCGGCGGTGGCACCTTCAAAAGAGTCCAAACGAACCTCATCCTCCTCGGCATCCGGTCCGTGGCAGGCGAAACACTTGTTGGAGAGAATGGGCAAGACCTCTCTGGCGAAGTCAGGGGGCTCCGCTTCGAGGCTTGACGTGCCAGCAGCCAAGAGCAGGAGACCGGTAAGATGCTTGGGGTGGGAGAGCTTCATGGATTTGGATACCCAATGCAATGAGATGGTTAGTGGGATTGAATAAGCTAGCCGCAGTTGCCGCGAAAGAAAGGCGAAACACTCGGTACTGGAGTGCCTGATAAAGGCCTATGCTTGCATACGTTGGCGTGAAATTGAATTGTTCTACCAATCCAATGCGCACCGCTTTATTTTCACTGCTCGTCGTCGTTGTGGCCGGTATCGCCCATGCTGAGGCCAAAAAGCCCAATATCCTCTGGATCTTTACCGATGACCACGCAGTCAATGCCATCGGCGCCTACGCCAGCCGCTTCGAGAAGCTCAACTTAACCCCCAATATCGACCGCATCGCCAATGATGGTATGCGCTTCGATCGTTGTTATGTCGGCAATTCCATTTGTGCTCCGTCGCGCGCTACCCTGCTTACCGGCAAGCACAGCCACATGAATGGTAAGTTCGATAATTATGGCAAGTTCGACCATAACCAACAGCAGTTCCAGAAAATCCTGCGCGAGAACGGCTACCAGACCGCGATGGTAGGTAAGATCCACCTCAACGGTAAGATGCAGGGTTTTGATTATTGGGAAGTGCTTCCTGGTCAGGGCAAATACTGGAACCCAGTGTTCCTCACCGAGCGAGGCAAGACCACATATAAGGGCGAGCACTCAACCGACGTGATCACCCGCCGTGCGATCGAGTGGCTGGACAAAAATCGCGACAATCAAAAGCCCTTCATGGCCATGGTGCACTTCAAGGCCCCCCACCGAAATTGGCAGCCGGCCACCCGCTGGAAAGAGAGGTATAAGGACAAAATATTTCCCGAACCCGCCACCCTCTTCGACGATTACGGGGGTCGGGGCCATGCAGCCAAGCATCAGGACATGAGCATTTTCAAGACGATGACGATGAACGGGGATGTCAAATCTCAGCAGCCCGAGCGTCAGGCTGAGTTGGCCAAAATCGATAAAGATGACCCAGTAGCCCTAACAAGGCTCAAGTATCAGTGGTATATGCGCGACTACCTTGGCTGCATTGCTGGCGTGGATGAGAACATCGGCAAGCTCCTCGACTACCTCAATGATGCCCAACTTGCCGAAAATACCATCGTCATCTATTGCTCGGACCAAGGCTTTTACCTCGGTGAGCACGGCTGGTTCGACAAACGCTTCATGTACGAGGAAAGCTTTCGTGCACCACTGGTGGTCAAGTGGCCGGGTGTGATCAAGCCCGGTTCGGTCAATAAGGATCTGGTGCAGAATATCGACTTTGCCGAGACCTTCTTGGATATCGCTGGAGTTGATGCTCCCGCCGATATGCAGGGTGAAAGCCTTGTGCCGCTGATGAAGGGCGAGACGCCAGCCAACTGGCGCAAAAGCCTCTACTACCACTATTACGAGTTTCCCGGCTGGCACTCGGTGCGCCGGCATGAAGGCGTGTCCACCGACCGCTATAAGTTAATCCGCTTTTACGGCCACGATGTGCCCAATGGCGAGGAGTGGGAGTTTTACGATCTCGTCGACGACCCCAAGGAGATGAAGAGCGGTTATGCTGATCCCAAGTATCAGGTCAAGATCGCTGAAATGAAGAAGGAGATTCTTGCGCTGCGCGACAAGTATCAAGTGCCAGACGAATTCGGGGGCAAACCCCTTAGGAAGATGAAGAAGTGACTGGCCTGTTTTCTGTGGCTATCCATACCGATAACGACAGGCTAGTCGGCATGCGGGACGAATCGCGTTCATCTCACATAGGCATGAGGGCGCGGATTCGGCTCCTCTCTGTTGAATGGGCCGATACAAAACAGCTCCAATCCTCAAAGATCGGAGCTGCTTGTATTTCTAGAGAGTAGGGTAACCCGGGAAATTATTTGACCGGGGTCAGGGTGTAGCTTTTGACAGCAATCCCCTTTTGCGGCGCGTCGATGCGGTGGAACTCGAGCGTGTTGTTTCCTTGGCGAAGCTCAACACGAAGTGGCTCAGTTTGAGCCCAGCCACCGGATGTGTAAGGCAGGTCGATGTTTATGGGCTCTCCACCATTGACAGAGACCATGAGATGCTGGCCGTAGTTGACGGTGCACACCATACCACTGAGTTCATAACTACCCGATTTTGGAGCGTTGCATTCGTACTTGGTAAGCGATGTGGGCTTCACGCCTGTGGAGATGGGATCCACTTTAGGGCCTTTTTTATAGAAGTTGGGATCGTAGCGATCGGCAACCCGCTCGCAGACGTTGCCGTAGATGTCATGTAGACCCCATGGGTTCGGTTTTTTGGTTCCGGCAGGGTGTGATTTCATGCCGGCGTTCTCCTTGAACCATCCGTAATCGAGCATACTTGCAGGGCTTTTTTCCGAGAACCATTTGCCATCATTGCCAGCACGTGCAGCGTACTCCCATTCGGCTTCTGTTGGTAGTCTAACTTCGATGCCGGTTTTACCCGCAACAGCAGCGCAGAAGCGGAAAGCGTCGGTTTCACCAACGGTGTCCACTGGGATATCTTTGCCGTGGTTTTTCTTGTTACTCGTGTTCCTGCCAGTGATGTGCTCGTACTGCTCTTGGGTCACTTCAGTTTTGCCGAGATAAAAACCTTTGCTGATGGTCACCTCATGTCTCGGTGTGTTTGCACCACTCCATTTGGAGCCTTTGGCGAGATTTCCACCCATGGTGAATTTGCCAGGCTTGATGTAAACAAAGTCCATGTTTACTCCATCACCCAGATCAAGGCTCAGCGTGCGAGGCAGGTTGGATTTGCCCTCAGGTGCGGTGATTGCAGCACGGAGTCCCCAGTTTTCATAGCGGCCATAGCCTGCGCTCAGACCTCGTGTGGCGGGGTCTGTGCTTTTGGCAGCATCTTTCCAAGTGCTGCCGCGCACAATGGTCGATCCCGCGGGAGTGAAACGCGGCATGAAGATTTGCATGCCGGGACCGTGACTTTTGGTGGTCTGTACTTGGCCGCGATTTGCGGAAGCAAAGGCTGCGGCTGGAATGTTAATGGTGCCATTGGTGGAAACTGTGATTTTCTGCTGAACGCTATCGTTGCCGTCAGACCCTTTCGTGATGGCGGCGCCGTCGGCCTCACCAAGGTTGGTGCCGAGGGCTTCGAGGGTTTGGGCGTTGGATTTGGTGATGATGCGCTGCTGTAGATGGAGCGACATGGCATTCCAGAAGCCGGCAGTGACGCCCTGATGGACTCCATAAACGCGGGGTTCGCCCGCGACCTCTCCCATCCACTGGGCACGTTTCACAGCAGGATATTCCCTGCGGTTGCTGCGGGCCTGTGAAGTGGCCACAAAGTCACGACCATTCTTGTAGTTGGTCTTGGTCCAGCCGCCGCCCCAACCGGGGCCCAGGTTGACGACCCAGCCTTTGGGTGTCCAGTGGGCGAGGGCAGCGTGGCCGCGACTCGGACGGGCAATGGTGGGGATGCCGAATGAGCGAAGGACAAAGCGGCCGAAGAAAGCACGGCGGCCACAGACGCCACCATTCATGATGATGTTCTGGAAAAACTGCAACTCGTCACGGTCGAGAGGCACGTTGTGTGAACCATATTGAACGTCGCTAGTGACGATGCGCACATAGCGCCAACCGTAGTCACCCCGCGTTTGTTCGGGACGGAAATTGCGCATCATTTGGCGGCCCCATGCGCTGAGTTCATCAGGCTCCTCGCCATCAATGACGAAGCGCATTTCCCACGCATTGAGATCCTTGAAGGCTGGATCAAGTTCGCCAGCGAGAAAGGCTTTTTCGTATGTGAGATAACGCTTCACAGGGTCGACAATGGTTGGTGCAGAAGTATCTGCTTTGGCGTTGCGTTGAGGGTTGGGAACCGAATGCTCAAGAGCACAAGCAAGCGCGAGTTCTTGTAGCACCCCACTCTTGGCTTTTGAGCTGGCCTTGAGGATATCGCTGTAGATTTTCATGGCAGGGCCATACTGTGCCGGACCTTGGCTGCGACCGTTCTTACTGCGCTCAGCGCCGTCGTGGAGGAGCATCAGGAACATCAGATTTTCGTTGGCGAGCAACTGGTCCACCAAGGCCATGTTGGCGCGTTCTTTCTGAGCAAATAACGCGAGACCTTTGGGAGTCGCCTCTTTGAGCAATACATACTTGGCGAGCTTGCCATCGAGGGCGCCATCCATGAGGACGTCGCCAAAGCCGGTTTGCTCGAGCACTTTGGCCGTATGGGTCTGTGCTTTGGCAAGAGCAGCGGTTGCTTCTTTGATCAAGCGAGGGCCGTCGGTTTCAGCCTTCTTGGCCAAGTCCAGAGCTTTCAAACGCTCCTTGAGAGCCTGCTCGCCTGCGGCGAGATTTTGTTTAGCTTTATCGAGCTCCTGCTGGGCTGCCTTGCGTTGGCCATCGTTTTTGGCGGCTTTGAGTTTTTTTTCAGCATGATTAATGGCGTGCTTGGCGCCACCGATCCACTTGCCCTTGGCGTGATTGACTAGGCCCTCAGCTTTCTTAACGCCACCCTTAATGCCGCTGTTGTATGTATCGAATTCGATTCGAGCCTTGGTTTCAGCTTCGCGGGCTTTTTGATAAGCATTCTTATCTGCAGCATCAAAGCGGGAAAGGGCACGTTTGAGATCTGCTTCAAGAGTTTTCATTTGAGCCTCATAAGCAGCTTCTAGTTTTTTGCCGGTGGCGTTGAGTTGCGCATCTTGCGCGCGAGCGGGAAATGCAGTCAGGCAAATTGCCATCAAGGCCAGTCTCAAGGTTGGAATGAATTGAGTTCTTGTCATTTTGGTCAGTCTGTTTTGTGAGGGATGTAGTAGCATCTCGTCTGGATGCTTGGTGTCAACTTGGGAGTTAGCCGAGTGATCGCCCACATGCATTTCTCTACACTGGCAGGGGCAAGGTGATGATGTTTCGTATCATCCTGAAATTCTCAAAACTGCCGACAGTTGGTGAGCTGAAAATTCAGGGAACTGTTGCATGAAATCCATCAAAGAAATGCGTGTTCACGCAGGTTGAGAGATGGAG
>JBMYMN010000051.1:0-16948 GCA_049597355.1 Luteolibacter sp. | reverse complement strand
ATCCTCTTCATTCCCACTCTCATGCGTTCCTGCATCCAGACCATCCAAGCTTCCGCCGCCGCCTTCGGGCTGCTGGCCGTGGCGGCGATGTGCCCGGCGCAGGAAGTTGGTCAGCTTAAGAAGGAGATCGCCCTGCTCAAGCAGCAGAATAAAAACCTCCAACTTAGTCTGACCGAGGCCAACCGCAGTGAGCGCGAGACCGCCGAGCAGCTTGAGCAGGTCCGCACCCGCCTGGCCGCCCTCGGCAAGAACCTTCTGGACGGTGGTGATGATCGCCTGATCCGAGCCGCTGCCGATTTGGAGATCGCCAACGAGCGCGTTGCCGAGCTCGAAGTCATCTCTGCGCGCCTGATGGCCCATGTCAGCCACTACCTGCGTGAAGCCGTGGTCTCCGATCCTCAGGCCCGTATTCAGGTGGAAACCTCTCTAAGAGAGCTTGACGCTGCCATCGGTCTGCGCCAGAAGCCTCGGCCCGACGTGCGAACCGGCTCTCTCAAGCAGGCCCGCATCGTCAGCATCGACCAAGAAAGCGGCATGCTGGTGCTCAACATCGGCACACGCCAGGGTGCTCGCATCGGCATGACCTTCAGTCTTGTTCGTGGGCAGGAACCATACGGCAAAGCCATTCTCGCCGACACCCGTGAGGGCGTCTGCGGTATTTTCGTCGAAGCCCTCGACGAAACATCCAATATCACTCCCCGCCCTGGCGACCTCGCCATTCTTGAAACCAAAGTCATCGACAAGTAATCCTTCACGCCACTTACCATGGAAGTCAAAAGCACAAGTAAATATGTAACGGTCTCGCCCAAGAAGGCGCGTGATGTTGCCCGTGTTATTCAGGGTATGCCTGTTTCCAGCGCGCTCGACATTCTGAACTATACCCCCAAGAAGGCTGCCTTCCTGATTAGCAAGACCCTCAAGACCGCCATTGCTGATGCCGAGAACAACTTCTCGCTCGACAGCGGTAGTTTGGTCATCAAGGAAGCCGTAATTGGAGCCGCTCCATCCATCCGCCGATTCAAGGCTCGTGCCAAGGGTTCCGGGGCCCCAATTCATCGTCGCAACTCTCATATCTACATCACCCTCGCCAACGCACCAAGCGAGGAGAAGCCCAAGAAGCGCAAACACGTCTCCAAATCAAAAGATGCTACCGCGGCCGCGGAAGCCTAATTCTCCAATCTCCCTAACCTCTCTTCATCATGGGTCAGAAAGTAAATCCAATCGCATTTCGCCTCGCCGTCAGTAAGGACTGGCGCTCCAAGTGGTACGCCAGCGGCAAGGACTTCACGGACAAGCTCCACGAAGATCTCGCCATCCGTGCATATCTTCGTGGCAAGCTTCAGAACGCCGGTTTGGCGCGTGTCGTCATAGAGCGCGCATGGAACAGTGTCCGAGTTACCCTCCACAGCTCCCGTCCCGGTCTCATTATCGGACGTCAGGGTAAGGAAATCGAGGTGATGACCAAAGAAATCGGTGCCCTTTGCAAAGAGTCTCAGGTCAAAATTGACATTATTGAGATCCGTAAACCCGAACTCGATGCTCAACTGGTGGCCGAGCAGATCGCCATTCAGCTGGAGCGCCGCATCAGCTTCCGTCGCGCCATGAAGCGCTCCATTCAGACCGCCATGGAATTTGGTGCCGAAGGCATCCGTCTCCGCTGTGCTGGTCGCCTCGGTGGTGCTGACATTGCGCGTGCCGAAAGCTATCGGGAAGGTAAGGTGCCTTTGCAGACTCTGCGCGTGCCTCTTGATTACGGTTTTGCGGAAGCGCGAACTGTATATGGCATCATTGGCGTCAAATGCTGGATCAACAAGAAGGAGGAAGTTGCCAACGCCACCCGCCCCCAAGAAGACCGTCCTGCGCGTCGTCGCCCCGCTCAGAATCGTAACTGATCTCACCCCATAGTTTGACCCACCGCCGCTAACTACAGCGAACCCTCATTTTACTCACAACATCTTATAGAAGGACAGAAATATGCCTTTGATGCCCAAACGAACCAAGTTCCGCAAGAGTCACCGCGGAAGTCGCGCCGGTAATGCCCAGCGTGGTACCAGTGTTGCATTCGGTGACTTCGGCCTGCAAACACTCGATCGTGGTTGGATGACCAACCGCCAGATTGAAGCCTGCCGTATTGCAATCACCCGCTCACTCAAGCGTAAGGGAAAAGTCTGGATCCGTGTGTTCCCGCACAAATCCATCACCTCGCGTCCCCCCGAAACCCGGATGGGTAAGGGTAAGGGTGCCGTCGATAAATGGGTAGCTGTGGTTCGCCCCGGCAACATTCTCTTCGAAGTCGGTGGCGTCAGCGAATCTCAGGCCCGCGAAGCCATGCGTCTCGCCTCCTACAAGCTGGGTATTCGTACGCGCATGATTACTCGCAACAACCACTGATCAACCTCCAGCCCGCATCTACCATGGCCAAAGCCAAAGAAATCAACCAACTGACTCCCGACGAGCTCGCTGCCCGTTTGCGTGAACTCAAGCAGGAGGCACTTAATCTACGTCTGCAGCAAGCCACCGGCCAGCTCGAGAATACTGCCCGTATCCGCATTGTCCGTCGTGAGATCGCCCAGGTCATGACTGCGATAAACGCAAAGAAGAAGACAGCTCAGGCTTAATCATCCACTCACCGCCAACTTCACAACATTATGAGCGAAACCTCCCAAGCCGACCCCGCCAAGAACCGCAAGAGCCGCGTCGGCGTTGTCATCTCCAATAAAATGGAAAAAACCCTCGTGGTCGAGCACGTCGCTCGTGTTCCACACCCCCGTTTCAAGAAGATCGTCAAGAAGTCCAAGAAATACTACGTTCACGATGAGAAAGATGAAGCTCAGATCGGAGACCGAGTCCGTATTGTCGAGACCCGCCCAACTTCCAAGCTGAAGCGCTGGTCGCTTGCGGAAGTTCTTTCGCACTAATCATTCTCTAATTCCCAACTCCAACTCCTATAAGCCATGATTCAGATGGAATCCCTGATCGACGTCGCCGATAATACCGGTGCTCGTAGCGCCAAAATGATTGGTGTGCTCGGCAAACGTAGCCGTAGTGCATCCATTGGTGACGTCATCACCGCCCACGTCCGCGACTCGATCCCCACCGCTACGATCAAGAAGGGTTCCGTGGTCAAGGCCGTGGTGGTCCGCACCGCAGCTCCCATTCGCCGCGAAGACGGTTCAGTCCTGCGCTTCGATAAAAACGCCGTTGTCATTATTGACAAGGACAACAACCCCCGTGGCACCCGCATCTTCGGTCCCGTTGCTCGCGAGCTGCGCGACAAGGCCTTCATGAAAATTGTTTCCCTCGCCCCTGAGGTGCTCTGAGCACCATCTTTTAAACCAAACTATTCTATGAGTCGCACAAAGACACATGTCAAAAAAGGCGAAGAAGTCGAAATCATCACCGGTAACCACAAAGGTAAGCGCGGAACTGTGTTGGCCATCAATGGTGACCGCGTGGTCGTCGAAGGCGCCGTCCCAGTGAAAAAGGCTACTCGTCCATCTGAGCAAGACCAGGAAGGTGGCATCAAGACCATCGATGGCTCAGTTCACATCTCTAACGTCAAGAAAGTGGGCTGAGGTATCGGGGTGGTTGCCTGCCTCTCAAAGTGGCCCATCCGCCACCCGCAAGAGGCAATCACCACCAACCACACCACCGCCCGCGCTTAAGCGCACAAGTAACAAACCGCGCTGACCCGCAAAACACCATGAGCACCCCCGCACTACAACAACACTACCAAGACAAGGTCGTCTCGGCTCTCAAAGAGCAACTGGGCTATGCCAACGTTCACCAAGTTCCCCGCTTGGAGAAAATCGTCGTCACCTCCTGCATGGGCAAAGCCCCGGATCGCAAGGTGGCGGTGGATGATGCCGTGATCGAAATCCAGAAGATTACTGGCCAGCGTCCCTCCATTACCTACGCCAAGAAGTCCGTGGCTAACTTCAAACTTCGCCAAGGTGAGGTCCTCGGCGCGCGCGTCACGCTCCGTGGTGCCCATATGTGGGAGTTTCTCTATCGTTTCATCCACATCACTGCCCCGAATATCCGCGACTTCCGCGGGATTTCGTCCAAGTCCTTCGATGGCCGTGGCAACTACGCCCTGGGAATTTCGGACCAGTCGATCTTTCCGGAAATCGAACTCGATCAGATCAAGCGCCAGATCGGCTTTGACCTGATCTTTGTCACGACTGCCAATACCGACGAGGAGGGCCGTGCGCTCCTCACCGAACTCGGCATGCCGTTCCGCGACCTCAAGAAGGCCAACGAAGCTGAGGCCGCTACCGCCTGATCGGACCCAACCCCTTGAATCTTCAACACACTCACTACCATGGCAGTTCTCACTGATCCCATCTCTGACTTCCTCACACGTCTCAAAAACGCCGCTCGTGCCGGCAAGGAAGAATTTCTCGTGCCACACTCCCGGATGAAGGCGGACATCGCCAAGATCCTCCAGGAGGAAGGCTACATCTGGAATTTCGAAGTCCAAGAAGGCAGTATCACCGAAATCAAGATCAAGCCACGCTACGTGGATGGTCGTGCGGTGCTGACTGACCTCAAGCGCGTTTCTCGTCCGGGTCGCCGTCATTACGTCGGCTCTGGCGATATCCCCCGTGTTATGTCGGGCCTCGGCATTTCCATCCTTTCGACTTCCAAAGGCGTAATGTCCGGCGGCAATGCAAAGAAGCAGAAACTCGGTGGCGAGCTCCTCGCCTTCGTCTGGTAACCCATTATTCGAGAAAGAAACCATTACCATGTCACGAGTCGGTATCAAACCCATCGCAACGCCTGATAAGGTCGAGCTCAAGATCGACGGCAGCCATGTCGCAGTCAAGGGCCCCAAGGGTGAGCTCGAGTTCACCATGCCTGAAGGTATCACCGCCAAAAACGAGGATGGCCAGGTCACTCTGGAGCGTGCCTCAGAAAAGCGTGAGCATCGTGCGCTTCACGGCACCGCCCGCAGCCTGATCAACAACATGATCAAGGGTGTATCCGAGGGCTTTTCCAAGGACCTTGAGATCCATGGCGTCGGTATGCGTGCCGCCGTCAAGGGTAAGGACCTCGATCTGTCCCTCGGCTTCTCCCATCCGCTGCTTCATCCCATTCCCGAAGGTCTGACCGTTACTGTTAACGATAACACCAAGATCAAAGTGGAGGGTATCGACAAGCAACTCGTCGGCCAGTTCGCCGCTGAGGTCCGCAGCTACTACCCCCCCGAGCCCTACAAGGGTAAGGGAGTCCGCTACTCAGACGAATACGTGCGCCGCAAGGAAGGCAAGAGCGTCGGTAAATAACACCCAACTATTTCGCCAATATGAGCATCATCAAACGCAAGGAGATCCGCCAACGGATCCACAAACGCATCCGGCGCAAGGTCAGTGGTACTGCCGAGCGTCCGCGTCTCGCGGTTCACTTTTCGAACCAACACATCACAGCGCAAGTCATCGACGACGTCGCAGGCAAGACTCTCGCTGCTGCTTCCACCATGGACAAGGAATTCGAGAAGGCTTCCTCCAACGTCGACAGTGCCCAGAAGGTGGGCAAATTGCTCGCCGAGCGAGCCGTGGGTTCCAATATCAGCTCCGTAGTCTTCGACCGTGGTGGTCATCTCTATCACGGCAAGGTGAAAGCCCTTGCCGATGCGGCCCGTGAAGCTGGCCTCCAATTTTAAGCACTGACCTGTCCCCATCATGGTAACCAACTCAGATAACGAAACTCCTGCTCCTGAAGAGGCTGCAGAAACCCCCTCCGCGCAAGCCACTCCTGAAGCCTCTGCTCCTGAAGCGTCTGCTCCTGAAGCGTCTGCTCCTGAAGCGTCTGCTCAGAGTGAGGGTCCATCCGCAGCAGCTGCCGAGGAAAAGGCTAAGTCTTTTAATAAGGGTCCTCGTCAACAGCGTGGTCCCCGTCGTGACGAGCGTCAGGCTCCCACCGATACCGATGGCAACGAGCTCGCTGAGAAAGTTGTATTCATCAACCGCTGCGCCAAGGTCGTCAAAGGTGGTCGTCGCTTCAGCTTTTCTGCGCTGGTGGTCTCTGGCAACAAAAAGGGCAAGGTTGGACTTGGTTTCGGCAAGGCCAACGAAGTTGCTGACTGCATTCGCAAGGCTAGCGAGGCAGCCCGTAAGCGTCTTGAGCCAATGAACCTAAGCGATGGTACGATTCCTCACGAAATCTACGCGGAATATGGTGGTGGCAAGGTGCTCTTAAAGCCTGCATCTCCCGGTACCGGTATCATTGCCGGTGGAGGTGTTCGTGCTGTCTGTGAGGCGGTTGGAATTCGCGACGTGCTTGGCAAGTCCATGGGTTCCTCCAATCACGCCAACGTGGTCAAGGCCACGATCAAGGCTCTCTCAGAGCTTCGCACCCGTGACCAGATCATGAAGCTGCGTGGCAAAAAGACCAAAGAAAAGGCCATCTAAGCCTTATAAACATTCCAACTATTCATCATCATGCAATTGCACAACTATAGCCCCAACCCCGGTGCCAAGAAGCGCGTCAAGCGCCTCGGCTGCGGTGAGAGCTCCGGTCATGGCAAGACTTCCTGTAAAGGACACAAAGGTCAGAAAGCCCGTTCCGGTAGTGGTACACGCGTTGGCTTCGAGGGCGGTCAGATGCCTCTGCATCGTCGCTTGCCCAAGCGCGGATTCAACAACCACGACTTTCGCGACGTATTCGGCGTGGTCAACGTGGGTGATCTCGATGGTCGTTTTGAAGCCGGTGCCGTGATCAACGAGGAGACGCTGCGTGAGAGTGGCCTGCTCAACGGTCGCTGCGACAAGGTCAAGCTCCTTGGTGACGGCGAAGTGGAAAAGGCCTTCACCATTGAGGTGGACAAGGTCAGCGCTTCCGCTCGCGAAAAGATCGAGAAGGCCGGTGGTAGCATCAAGGACGCCTGAGTCCTAGGCACACCACCCATACCTTCCAACATCTGACTCGAGAGGAAGCGCTTAGGCGCTTCTTCTGTGTGTCTGTCCTAAGCCTCTCCCAGACTATTATCTAGCACCCATCATGATTTCCGCATTTACCAACACTTGGAAGATTCCTGAGCTTCGGGATCGCATCCTTTTCACATTGGGCCTGATCATCATTGTTCGTCTTGGTGTTCATATCACTCTTCCCGGTGTCGATCCCTCCGTCATTCGTGCCTTCATGGATGACCTGACGACCAAGGATCCAACCGATCCGACGGGTGGTATCACAGCGCTTCTCAATGTATTTGCCGGCGGTGGCTTGCAGCAGGCTGGTATCTTTGCCCTTGGCATCATGCCCTACATTTCGGCGGCGATTATGGTGCAGTTGATGACGGCTGTGGTGCCTAAGCTCTCGCGTCTTGCACGGGAGGATGGAGGTCGCCAGAAGATCACCCAATACACCCGTTACATTACCATCACCATCGCTCTCGTGCAGGGCATCTTTGTCGCCCGCACTCTCCAGAATCCGGGCAGCATGCCGTTCATGAGCGGTATCGAAAAATATGGCGACTTGGTCTCCCCCGAAGCGGGTGGTGCCTGGATGGCGCTAATCGTTTTGACCATTGTAGCTGGCACCATGCTCTTAATGTGGATCGGTGACCAAATCACTGAGAAAGGTATCGGCAATGGCATCTCCATCATCATTACGGTTAATATTATCTCCGCTCTTCCGGGTGCCTTGATCCAAGCATGGAAATATTTCACTTCTGGCGAGAGTTCCTTCAGCGCCATCATGATGGTGGTCATGATCGCCTTGTTGCTCGTAGTGATTGCAGCGACGATTGCCATCACGCAAGGCCAGCGCCGGATTACTGTCCAATACGCCAAGCGCGTGGTTGGCCGTAAACAGTATGGTGGTCAGAAACAGTACCTACCACTCAAGGTTAACTACGCAGGCGTGATGCCCATCATCTTTGCCTCGGCCGTGTTGGGCCTGCCTCCACTGATGCTCAACTGGCTCTTTGCGGATCAGCCATGGGCCACTAAGCTTTATGGCGAACTCGTCGGTGGTGGAACCTGGTTCTACATTCTAGGTGGTGTTGGGATTTTCCTTTTTTCCTACTTCTGGGTGGCGATGATGTTCCAGCCCTCCCAGATTTCTGAGGATCTTAAGCGCAATGGGGGGTATATCCCCGGAGTTCGTCCTGGCAAGCCCACTGCAAATTTCCTCGATTTCACCATGACACGGCTAACTTTTGCCGGTGCCTTGTTCCTATCTGCTCTGTTTATCTTGCCACTGCTCGTTGGTAAATTGGTTGGTCTTCCTCCAGGCTCACTCGTATTGCAGTTTTTTGGTGGCACTTCGCTGCTGATCATGGTGGGTGTAGTGCTCGATGTTATGCGTCAGGTGGAAACGCAACTACTACAGAAGCAGTATGACGGTTTCTTGCGCAAAGGTAAACTCAAGGGACGCTATGAGCGTCTTAGTCAAAATGCCTCCACGGCTGCAGCGCGTGGTGCCCTGATTTATCTTTGGGTAATCATCGCTGCACTAATCGTGGTTGCCATTACGGCACACATTTATAAGTGAGCTAATTTTGAACTCTCCAAGTGCTCGTGCCCTGAGGCTGGTCGTCATTGGGCCGCCAGCCAGTGGCAAGGGCACGCAGGCCCGCAGACTGGCCAAGGAATTTGGCCTTCGCTACCTTAGCACGGGTGCCCTCCTGCGGGAGCACATAGAGAACGGTACGGCGATTGGTGAAATGGCTCGACCAATCCTGGATCGTGGTGGTTTTTTGGCAGATGCCTGTATGTGTGAGATGGTCGGAGAATGGCTTGAGGCCACAACTGAAGGCTGGATTCTCGATGGCTTTCCGAGAAGCCAAGCGCAGGCTGAGTTTCTCGACCAGTGGCTCTTAGAACGTGATCTGAGGCTAAATGCAGCCATCCTGCTAGAGGCACCCTTGGAGGTGATCAAGGAGCGAATTGAGGGCAGAGTCGAATGCCCGAATTGCCGTTGGTCTGGGGGTATCAACGAATTAAAGGATAACGTTTGCCCCTGCTGTGGTGGTCCAGCTGAAACCAGAGAGGATGATATCCTTGAGAACTTTCTCAATCGCCATCACGCTTACCTGAACTCAGCTATGCCTCTAGTCAGCATCTACCGGAAGAAAGGATTGCTTTATGCTTGCGATGCTACCGGTGCTCGCGATGGAGTGACAACTCAGTTGCTCTCCGCGCTGAGTGCTGTTCATTGAGCAAACTATCTTAACCGACCCGACTGCAACGTGGCTAAACGAAAACCTCGTATTCTTATTAAGAACGCACGCGAAATCGACGCGATGCGAGAGGCTGGCCGTGTGGCTTCAAGTATTCTCCAGACGGTCGCCGCTGAGGCAGTTCCTGGCAGAACTACAGCTGAGATAGATCAACTGGCCGCGAAGTTGATGGAGGAGCACGGCTGCAATAGTGCCTTTCTCGGATACCGTGGTTTCCCTGCCTACACTTGCATCTCGGTAAATGAAGAAGTCGTTCATGGTATAGCCGGTGCCCGCAAAATCATGCCGGGTGACATTGTCAGCATTGATGTGGGTATCGTGAAGGAAGGCTTTATTGGCGATAATGCCACTACGGTTGCTGTTGGAGATATTCCACTTGAAACTCAGCGTCTCTTGGCAGCGACTGAAGAGTCGCTCTTCCGCGCCATTGATCACGCCCGTGCTGGGGAACGACTCGCTGATCTCTGTGGCGCTGTAGAGGAGTTTGTTGCTCCCCTCGGATTCAGTATTGTGCGGGAATTTGTTGGCCATGGAGTGGGTCGCAATCTTCACGAGGAGCCCCAGATTCCCAACTACCGACCCACAGGAAAAACACCCATCCTTCAACCGGGCATGGCTCTGGCGATTGAGCCCATGGTCAATGCTGGTGTTGCGTCCGTGCGGATTTTGGGAGATGGCTGGACTGTCATCACTGGTGACCGCAAGCCTTCCGCTCATTTCGAGCACACGGTTCTGGTTACCGATGGTGATCCGGAGGTCTTGACCATGCGCCCACGTACCGCACTGCCCGAACAATGGGGCCTTCCAGCATGGGACAGTTGACACCTCGCACCCTTCACATCTGCCTCGCTGTCAATCCGACGCTTGCGGTGGGCGCTTGACATCTCATGGGGTGCGGAGTCCTACACCGATTGACTAGCCATCGCCAGGCTCTGCGGACGAGCAGCGGGAGTGCAAGCCCTGCGGACGAGCTGCGCGAGTGCAAGCCCTTAAACGCAACCTGCCCCGACCCTCTCTACACGAGATGGCCGGGGCAGTCACACACAGTTTGTTAGGAGCGCCCGGGATCCGTGGTCTCAGAAAACACGGCGGGCAGAAATTCGTTTAAGATATGAGTATTAAAGCACGCCGATATTGGGCAGTCACTAGGAATTGTTTACGTGATCACGTAGAGGCACATAGCATGGCGAAGACGCTCGCGCTGTTCTAACCAGCCTAACTGGACTGAACAGCCCAACTTTGCATCTGAGTAACTCATATCTGGCGGACAGGGCTCAGAAGGTCCGAGGATGGACCAGATCTCATCGGTCGGGCAGGCATATCCTGCAGTGTTCCTCGAAAAGTTCTGCAATCGGATTTGCTTTATCTTCACCGAGTTTTGCAGCTCTCGTTAAACTGGTACGATTGAGAAATTCTCGACCTCGTCCACTAGAGGCGATGAGGTCAATCTCAAGCAAAATGCGGGGTCCCTTAGAGGTGTTGACGACTGGAAACATGTCGAAGACTTGGGTTTCCCGATTGCGAGGGTGGGTGCCAACTCCGGCCCAGGCTCCCTTGCGCAGAGTATGTTTCACTAAACCATTACCCTCCCCGCGCAGGGCATCGACCACCTCGTAACCGAGGTTGCGCAGAAGGACCTTGTTGCTGTCCTCTAGATCGAGACGAGCGCATTGCTCAAGACTGGTAAGCAGATCTCCATTTCCAATCGCACTGATCAAGCGTTCAACAACAGCCCTGGCTTCTTCTTTGGAGGGAGCGGCCTGATTCAATTGGGTTACCACTGGACAACCAGCCAGCAGCTTAGCGCGCCATTTCTTGTTTTGTTGCCTGGTGGCCTCATCGCTCCAGTCCTTGAATGCATTGAGTGATGTTTCACTCGGATTGGGTGACCACAGCCAGCCCTCAATAGTTTTCTTAAGATACAGGGCATGAGGATCATAACGGTCGGGTGTGCGTGCCGAGAAGGCATGAACCAAAATACTGGCTTCGTCTTCTCTCACCTTCATGTCGAGGTCGAGAAGGAGGTGAACGGTGTCCGGATTGTCCACATCGGAGAGTCTATGGAGCGAGCCCCAGGCATCAGCGGCACGGAGAATTGCCCTACGGCCGGAGATGGGGTTATCTGAATGTACGGCTTTGCAGAGCTTTTATCAGCGTGTTGCGAGCCTTTTCCGCGGTGGGCTCGGCTTTGACTTGATATTGCTTGCGAACCTCCTTGGCGAAGCGATCCAATAGATCCTTGTCCAATTGGGCGTGTGCAGCAGTTGGTCGTGTGCTATTATCCTCCCAAAAGTATTGAGGAGCCTCGACTTGCCACAGACCATCAGGTGACTTCTCCAATTTTAGGTGTATGAATTCAATTTGAGGCTCATTGTTGCTGTTGATCACTATAATTTGGGGATCCAGACAGCCGATGCAGGTATGAAGAAAACCCCTTTCTTCGTGGGTTTCGACTACCGCACGCAATACGTTTTGCGACATGAGAAGTCGCCAGGGGCCGGGCATTTTAAGGTCGGCGGTGGCAGCTTCGATACTATTGGCGCGCACTGCCCAATTGTCAGGGAGCGTGTTGGAGAGACCACCTACCAAGCCCATGATCTCATGCGAGTTTTGACGACTACAGGCTTCCAAGAAGCGATCCATCACTTCACGAGGCGCCATCTTGGAGAGTTGATCACGAGTCAGATGTTTTTGGATCTCTGCACGCATACGTGCGATCGACTCATCGCGAAGTTTCTTCAGATCTTCAACCTGACTGCGTAACATCCATGATTCGAGGGCCTTAATGCGATCGCGTGTGTGTGCGCGGTAACCAACACCACAGTTTTCGAAGGAGGCAGGCACCGGAGCCGGCAACCATTTACCCCCGCGTTGGACCATGCCCAGAGCAATTACTTGTATTTGACTCGGATCGAAGCCGTCAGCCTTCCAGATTAGCACACCTGCGAGATCACCTTCTACACGCTCACGGCCGAGTTCCAGTTTGCCCCTGCCGAGTTCATCGGAAAGGCGCTTGAGTCGTGAGTTGATGCTCGCCTTCTTCTGTTCCAGAACATTTGGTGATAATGCGATTGTTTTGTTTGGGTCTAGGTTGATTTTGCCTTCGCGAATCTGCTCAAGATAGGTCAAGGCGGCCTTGCCCGGAGTTCCGGCAATTACAAGGTTGCCGCAGGCGGCGGCAATCAGCAGACATACGAATCTCACCATGAGGATATTTACTGTAGCATGAGACAGACGGAAACCCTCAAATTGTAAGGAAATTGTATAATTCCGATTCAACTGCCTAGGGGATTGTTGTCAGGAACTCCGGCAGACTTCCAGTGACTCCTTCAAGCCGGGGATTGGCCTCCCAAGACTCACGGTTACCCATTGCCCGTCGGCTCAGTCGCTTCATCAGTTCTCCCACGTCTCCTCTGCCGTGACGGGGAGCGGGTCGCAGTCGATTGCGGTCCTCTGACGGTAATAGGTTCCAACTAAAGATAAAGCGGTGATCGACCATGCCCTTGCGGTTGCTCCAATCCCGCATTTCTCCAAATCTCGTATCGCCAATCCAAATGCCCTTGGCATGGGCTCGGGCGATCCACCAGTCACCGGAAAAATGCCGAACCAGATTGAGCTCGCGGGATCTGCCAAGCGTTGCGGCCGCCTCTCGGCCTTTGGGATATAGGGTCCAACGCATCGGTTGGGAAGAGTCATCAAAGAGTGAACGATAGCCTACACGGATGTGCTCCTCCTCATTCACCACTGCTCGCCACAGGATGATGTTGAAGGCAGTTGGCGATTCGAAGCGATCGCTGTATTCGACGCCCTGCCTAGCAAGGTCCGCTTCAATGTTACGCGATATGATAGCCTTGGCACCAAAGCTTAGTCCGACATACAGGCAGGCAAGGCAAAGTCCAACCGCGTTGAGCCGCCGGCGTTTGGAGAGTTGCTTGGTCTTGCGCATGAAGGCTGCCCAGATCAGACAAATCATGATGGGCAGTGTGAAAAGGGGATCGATGATGAAGAGGTTGTTGAACGCGACTCGGGCACCATCGAAGGGCCAGTAGATGAGGGTGCCGTATGTGGTAAAGCAGTCGATGAGCACGTGGGTGCTCCAGACTAGAAACACGAACCAGCCGGCCAGAGTCGGACTGACTTTGGCTTTGTTCCACAGCTTGGAAAGTGGCCTTGCCATGAAGAGGGAGGCCAGAATCATGACCAGGATCGAGTGGCTGGGACCGCGATGCCACCATAGCCAGCCGGCGTGATCAAAGAATGGGGTGAAGAGGACATCCAAATCTGGCAGAGTACCGAAGGCGGCACCCCAGGCCATGGACCAATTGCCCAAGCGCCTACCCAGTACTGCTTCACCGACTGAGGCGCCCAGAATGGCTTGAGTGAGGGAATCCACGGGCAAACCATTAGCAATTTTCGTCCTTTCGCAAATTCGTAATTCCGATGTTCGCCATACACAATGGTAATGCCCCGGCAGTGATGGAGTGATTTTTGCGCACAGCATGAGTCACCTCACCTTATAGACTGCTCGTGAACCCCGGGGCATCGATATCAATTTTCCCTGCGGTATGGACATCTCGTGGGAAGTCGACAATGACTTCCCACCCCCGTTGACAGCTGAATTTCTATCGGTCATCCGCATGAATGAATCTCCCCCTGTGCTAATAATTTCGAGTGGAATATGGAGCTGTTGAGAGTCAGTCTGGAATTGTATCAGTGGGGAGTCGTGCTGTGGATAGGCAAGTGCATGGTAGTCACCAGTGCCAAGGCTGACTTCCCAATGCATGGGAATGCCTCAACTCCCTTATTGATCTCGGTGTAGAAAAGGTTATCTTCAGCGACTGGCCGTAGAACGAGTCACTGAGTTTCTTGCCTGCGAAAAAAGTCTGTAGGTGGCTGGATAATCCGTCATTGAACCGATTTTATCGTAATCCATGGCTACTCTTTGCCAACCGTGCCGTCATTCTTGATGATGAGGCGATGCTTAGCCTCACCGCCGTTGTTTGAGTCTGCACCCTTGGGTGAGATGTGGAAGGTCGTCGCTCCAACGGGGGTGATGAGCAAGAGGAGGCATAACAGTCGGATCATTGGGATTTGAGAGACTCGATGGGTATCGTGCTCATGCCGCACTCTTCCTTACCGATAGAATATACGATATGGAGTTTGCCTTCGTGCTCGTGAGCATAGGGGTAAGACCACTGCGGGGCCTTGGCGCGACCTTTGAAGCGGGGCACGGGTTTGGAGCTGCCATGGCGGACTAGGAACATCTTGGAGAGAGTTTTTTCACCCGGTTTGCCAACCGATATCACCAGAGAATCACGATCCTTGAGGTTGGAAACCAGATAGAGTTGGCCGGTGCTGAGTTGACCGAGGTAGGCCTTGGAGCGGGGCATGCATAAGTTGCTTGGGCGTGCCTTGCTCCAGGTCTTGCCATGGTCCTTGCTGGTTGCCACCCATGCTACACCCGCACCGCCGCGTATCACGGCCATTACTTCTTCGCCGTCAGCCCACACTGTCGTTTCACCGAAGCGGGGTTTCAGCCTCTTCTCGTATGGGATCATCACGGTGTCCCACATCTTGGCGGGGTCATCGCCCTGGCTTATGGCCACAACGGGCAGGCCATTCTTGTCCTGACCGCCGGTGATGTAGCTACCGTTTTCCATCAAGACCGGCTCATCATAAGGCCAACAGTTGTCCATCACGATGCCACGTGATTCCCAGCGGTCGGTCTTCTTGCTCAAGACGAAGGCCTCGGCCGTGAGCTCGGGAAAGTGGGAGGGATGCGCCCCGTCAAAACGGGCGGCAAAGGTCCAGATCTCGTTTTTGTGCACGAGGTAGCTCGCGTGACTATGACAGTCATTGCCCTCGAATCCGGGTGCGACGATCTCCACGTCCGACCAAGTCTGGCCTCCATCCTTGGATCGCTTGCCGCGGAGCGTTTCATCACTGCTGTTCTCATGCAGTGGGCTGCTGCCCCAGTTTGCAACCATCACCCCATCATGTTCAATGATGGCAGCGCCATGGATGAATTTGTGATCATCCTTGGCGATGGGTCGGTAGATGACCGAGTGTACCAGTCCTAATGGCTCGGGAAGTTGGCCCGGATCCCTGGGAATTTGCGGACCACTCCAAAGTCGATAGGGTTCCGCCGCACAGAGCGGTAGCGCGATCAGACAGTAGAAGAAGAGGCGCATGGTTGGTTCGCAGCTTGGGCATCGCGGGCTTTGTCGAGAAGCTTGATCCACCGGCCGAGATACAAGCCATTGTCGTGGTAGGTACGACCACTGACGAGGTTGCCGTCGACCACGCAGGCTTCATCGACAAAGGTGCCTCCACAGACTTCAAGGTCGAACCGGCATTTTGGTACGGTAGCCATGCGGCGTCCCTTCACGCGATCAGCTCGTGCCGGGATCTCGACGCCGTGACAGACGCTGGCGATGGGCTTGTTCTCATCGAAGAAGTGTTGGGTGATGCGAATCAGGTCGGGGTCCTCACGGATGTATTCCGGGGCGCGGCCACCGGAGAAGAAGATGCCGAGATAGTCCTCCTCCTTGATCTCACTGAAGGCGACATCGGCTTCAATCTGATAACCCTCCCATTCCTTGGTAATGGTCCAACCGGGACGCACTTCGTGCATGACCATTTGATATCTCCGCTTTTCCGGGGCAGCGACCACCGGGCGGTAGCCAGCTTCTTGTAGGCGGTAGAATGGGTAGAGGGTGTCGAGAGTTTCGGCGGCGTCGCCAATGATGACGAGGACGGGGGGACGGTAGTCGGTGCTCATGAGAATTGATGTTTGGGATTATTTTAGGGCGTCAATCTGCCAGCCCTTGCGGTAGGAGCGGCGGACCATGGCGGTGGCGCCGGCGTCATCGAATTTCATAGTCGGCGCGTCCCACTTGAGTTCGCGGTCTGGCAGACGCTGGGCCACGGTGCCTACCATCACGGTTTCATTGAGGGGGGCGGCATAATCGAAGTGGGAGTTGGCCTGCTTGCCGTTCTGGATGGCGTCGGTCCACACGCCGTAGTGGTCTAGTTTTTCGGAGGCGTATTGCTTGTAGAGATCCTTGAGGGTGGTCTGGCTGTAGTCCTTGTAATTCTCCAGCGGGTAAATGCGCGGGATGCCGGTACCGTGGCGCAGGACGACTTGGCCGTTTTCACCGATGAAGAGGCTGCCGTTCGTATTGCGGCCAACAATCTTGGCATATTCCTTGGGGAAGCTATTGCCACCGTCATGCCAGTAGAGGTCAAGCTCTGCGGTGGTGTGCGTGGTGCCCTTGAACTTGTAGTGAACGGTACTGGCGACAGGGTAGGTTTCAGCACTGCTGCCCTTGACCTTGGCGATCACCGAGGTTGGAGCGCCAAGCTCGAGTGACCAGACAGCAGGATCGATGATGTGGCAACCCATGTCGCCTAGGGCACCGGTGCCGAACTCCTGCCAGCCGCGCCAGTTGAAGTTGTGATAGGTGTGCTTCTTGTAGGGACGGGGTTCGGCCACGCCAAGCCACAGGTCCCAGTTGATGCCCTCGGGAATGGGGTCCTCGCCTGCTGGTCTTCCGATGCCTTGCTTCCAGGAGGGCGAGCTAGTCCAAGTGTGCACCTCGCGCACCTTACCAATGATGCCGGAGCGCATGACATCGACAGCGCAGCGGTAGTTCACTGAAGAATGACCTTGGTTGCCCATCTGGGTGACCACGCCGGTCTCTTTGGCGACTTTGCGGATGACGCGCGACTCGTGGATGGTCTGGGTCAGCGGCTTTTGCACAT
>JBMYMN010000050.1:0-17021 GCA_049597355.1 Luteolibacter sp. | reverse complement strand
CATCGCTCGTTGAACAGTTTGGTGAGTCCATCACCTACGACTGGAGACTCTTCGCGCACGACGTGGCCGGTTCAATCGCCCATGCTCGGGCGCAGAAGGAAGCGGGTCTGCTGACCGACGATGAGTTCTCGAACATCGAAAATGGACTGCGCGAGATCGAAGCCGACATCGCCGCTGGAAACTTCGAGTTTAAAACCTCCCTCGAAGACATCCACATGAACATCGAGGCCGAGCTCACCAAGCGCATCGGCCCCACCGGTGCCAAGCTTCATGCCGCACGCTCGCGCAACGACCAGGTCGCGACCGACACCCGGCTTTACTGCCGCACCGAAATCGGTCTACTCACCGATGCCTGCTCCCAACTTCAACTCGCCCTGTTGAACCGGGCCGAGGCCTACGCGCAAACCCTCATCCCGGGTTACACCCATCTGCAGCGCGGCCAGCCCGTGACCGTGGGTCATCACCTGCTCGCCTACGTGGAGATGCTCGAGCGCGACAAGTCACGTCTCGCCGACTGTCGCAAGCGCCTCAACGTGTCCCCACTCGGGTCCGGCGCTCTTGCAGGTTCGACCATCAATCTGGATCGCGAGGCCATTGCAAAAGAACTCGGCTTCGACTCGGTCACCACCAACTCGATGGATGCCATCGCCGACCGCGACTACATCGCCGAACTGCTGTTCGTGTTGGCGCTCACGGGCGCTCATCTCTCACGCCTCAGTGAAGATCTCATCCTGTGGTGTTCCACCGAGTTCGGTTTCGTCACACTCTCGGATGCTCACACCACCGGCTCATCCCTCATGCCGCAAAAGAAAAATCCTGATGTCTGCGAACTGACACGGGGCAAGACTGGTCGCCTCGTCGGCAACCTGATGAACCTACTCGTTGCCATTAAGGGCCTACCGCTCACCTACAACCGCGACCTTCAGGAAGACAAACCACCACTCTTCGATTCCATCGACCAACTCAAACTCACGCTCTCGGTGAACACCGAAATGATCTACGCTATGGAGATGAATGCTGAAATCTGCGCGGGTGCTGCCGCGGACCCCATGCTTCTGGCCACTGATCTGGCCGACTACCTGGTGAAGAATGGTGTTCCGTTTCGCTCTGCACACGAACTGGTGGGCAAGGCCGTGGCCGAATCCATTGCCACCAAGACCCCGCTGGATCAATTGGATCTGAGCAAGGTCGATGAAGCCTTCGGCCCCGATGCCTCAGAGGTGTTCTCGCCAGAGAAAGCTCTCGAATCCCGCACCAATTCAGGTGCCCCCTCGCTTAAGAACATAAAGGGTGAGATTTCGAGATGGAAGAAGGAGCTGAGTTAGACGTATTGTTGGGATTTATCCATGAAAGGTAAACTCATCCTCCTATGCGCTTTTTTTGTGCAGTTCACATCTGCACTACCAGCAACTGAGAAGCCCAACATTTTATGGATCACCTCCGAAGACAACGCCTGCCACTGGCTTGGCTGTTACGGCAACACTCAGGTGCGAACACCGACCCTAGATAGTCTCGCCAGAAGGGGCATTCGCTTCAAGAACGCCTACTCGAACGCTCCTGTCTGCGCAGTCGCTCGCTCGACCATCCTTAACGGAGTATATGCGCCCAGCCAAGGTACGCAGCACATGCGTAGCCGCTATCCGATCGAGAAAAAATTCAAGCCCTACGTTCACTACCTCCGTGAAGCTGGCTACTTCTGCACCAACCGCTCCAAGACCGACTACAATTTCGAGGGCAACGACAAGGCCATCTGGAACAAGGCGAATCACTACAGCCAACGCAAGAAAGGCCAGCCCTTTTTCTGCATCTTCAACTTCACAACCTCACACGAGAGCTCACTCTTCACAACCAAGAGATCTCCCATCACCTACGTAAAACCGGAGGATGTTATCGTCCCTCCTTACCTGCCCGACATACCCGAAATCCGCTCCGACCTCGCCCGCTATCACAGCGTCATGAAGCAATTGGATGATCAGGTCTGCAAGGTATTGGCAGATCTGAAAACGGACGGTGTCGCCGAGGACACCATCATCTTCTACTATGCCGACCACGGTGGCATCCTGCCCCGCGGCAAGCGCTACCTGAAGGATACCGGCTCTAAGATTCCAATGATCGTTCACTTCCCCAAGAAGTGGCAGCACCTCTCGCCCTTCAAGCCGGGTAGCACTCCTGAGGAAACCGTTGCCTTCGTTGATCTCGCTCCCACCCTGATGTCGCTCATCGGCGTGGACATTCCCGAGCAAATGCAGGGTCGCGCCTTTCTTGGTGAGAAGCGCGAGCAACCCGCGCAGGACGAGACCGAATTCCTCTTCGGTGACCGCTTCGATGAGATCAACGGCATGCGCCGCGGTGTCACCGATGGCCGCTGGAAATACATCCGCCGCTTCACGCCCCATCTTCCCGCCGCGCCCTACTCCTTCTATCAGTTCGGCCAGAACGGCTGGGTCGGTTACCGCAAGGCATGGGAGGAGGGCAAACTCAAGCCCATCCACGCCCGCATGTGGCAGACTCCTCAACCCATTCAGGAACTCTTCGATACTCAGAACGATCCTTGGGAGATCAACAACCTCGCCAACGATCCCAAATACTCAAAAGAACTGTCTCGTCTGAACAAGGCCCTCAAGGCCCACATGATTGCCGTGCGCGACACCAGCATCGTCAACGAGTCGCTATTCGGACCCTTCGCCAAAGGCAAACCTGTTTCGAGTGAACTGGCCAAGCGCGAGGACTTCCCCGCCCTTGTCAATCTCGCTTTCAATGCCACTTGCGGTGACCCGGGTTATCTCGACGAATTCATCAAGGCCATGGGCTCCGAGGACATGATCACCCGTTACTGGGCTGCCCATGCCTGCCTGACACTTGGCAAGGATGCACAAAAAGCAGAAGCGGCACTCAGCAAACTCACCAAGGATCCCGAAGCCGGCATCCGCGTGACCGCCGCCCACGCCCTGCACGCCATGGGCAAGGATCAGACCGAAATGCTCATCGCTGAGCTCAGTGCCGATGGCCCAGACAAGGCCAAGCTCGCCGCCATCAACAGTCTGAGGGCCCTTGGTTTGGACAAGAATATCCCTGAAGGCACCCTCAAGGAGCTCGCCAACAGCAAGGACAGCTACGTCAAACGCTTCGCCGGACGCCTCAAGGAATAGACATAAGTTGCTGATAATAGGCGTTTAACATCTCTATTCTTGGCGATAATCCGGGAATACAACGATTTCTGGATGCTTCGATCCTTGCCAAGGACTCGCCAATCTCTAGCTTGCGCGCAGGCAGACGGTTCACGCTGACCGGAACCCGCCAGATCAACGACAAGCCAAACGATGTAAAAAACCGTGGCAACGAGATCATCGCGGTTCCGAACCCTGAATCCATGCCTACGAGCGGCGGCGCAAGCCGGTCTGATCAAAACATTGGTGGCTTCCATGCCCGGCATGGCCACCCGACGGCAACAAAAAGCCCGAACCGTTTTTTATCGCACCGGAAGGCATCAGTCCACTGACCGAAGTATGGGACTCGCCCATGCCCCTGCACCGGACCGGCTCGTTACAACACCGACCCCATGACCCCATGTCCGAACCAAATGACACTCCCCAAAAACAGGGGCAACGCCGCCGCCGCCGCGGTGGACGCAACCGCAACAACAGCAAAAGTAATTCCAACAACCAATCCAACCACTCCACAGGAACCAATGGATCGAATAGTTCTAAAGGCCAGCAAGGCAAGTCGAACAAGAGTGGAGGCAACTCCAGAGGTCGCCGTCGTCCCCGCAACCGTGGCCCCCGCAAGCCGATCAAACTCAGCTGGTGGGAAAAGCTGCTCGTTGTCGTTGGGCTCAAGGAGGATCCCAACAAGCGCACTGGTAAGCCCGGAACCAAGAAGGCCCCAAAACAGGCGCCGAAATCCAATACCCGCAACGCTCGAAGTAAGAATGATGGAAACCGCTCCAAGGCCGACTCTGGACGCAAGCGCGATGGCCGCAATACACGGCGCCGTGGTGGTGACACCTCGACTGTTGAATCCGGTCGGGTTTACGTTGGCAACCTCTCCTATGACGTCACTGAAGAAGACCTGAAGGAGCTCTTCAAAGGTATCGGCACCGTTCGGAGAGTTGAAATTGTTTACAATCGCAACACTCAACGTTCCAAAGGCTACGGTTTCGTGGAGATGATGAACAAAGACGACGCGATTCGCTCTGTTGAAGTTCTTGACGATCAACCCTTCATGGGTCGCAACATGAACGTTTCCGGCGCCAAAAATAAAAGCGAGTCAAATGATCCGGATGAACTGGAACCAGAAATGCAAGTTCATGCTTCCGAAATCGAGCTCGCTCCCCTCCCCCGGAAAACAGAGGAGGATATCGTGGCAGAAGCTACCATCGAGGAACCTGTAACCGTCGCTCCAAAAGAAGTATCTGCCGAATCTGAGACAGCGGCATTGCCGAAAGAACAAACTGAGGTGACCGCTGTTTCCGATAGTGATGTGCCTGTTACGGATGCTATCGAATCGATCGCAGAATTTCCGACTCCCATTCAGCCGGCTACAACGGAGGTTTCTTCCAACGAGATACCCGATGCGCCAGAAGAGACAACTCCCAAAGCTTGTCAGAACCTACAAGAGGAGGAACACAAGCGGACCTGATACAATCAAAACTCAATCAGCCTCCACCCGGACACCCGGATGGGGGCTTTTGTTTGCATACCCCAGACATCAAAACCTCTTGCCATGAGGGGCTCGTATAGTTACCCAATCCACCTCTGCATCGGGCATGAAGTCGCCTGCAGAGTGTCCCTACATCATGAAGCTGTCCAACTTACTGGAGCCAGATCGCATCATCCTCGAGATGAAGGCAGACGGACACTGGTCGGCCATCAATGAGCTCGTTCACCATCTGGTGAATTCCGGCAGGCTGCCAGAGAAGTCGCTGCAAGATACCCTTGACGCACTCAAGGCACGTGAAGACCAAATTAGCACAGGCATCGGCTCGGGTGTTGCCATTCCCCATGCTTTTTCGGACGACATTGATGAAGTCGCCGCCATATTTGGTCGCTCCGATGTAGGCATCGACTTCCAATCGCTGGATCAGCAACCGGTGCACTACATCATGCTCTTTATTGTCCCCAGCAAGGACTACCAGCTGCATCTACGTACTCTCTCAGCCATTGCCAAAATATTCACTAACATCGAAGTTTTGGAGGCTCTTGGTAAAGCGAACTCGGAGAAAGACATCATGGACATCTTCGCGTCCAAGCCATCACGGAACACCACCAAAGTCTCTCTACCCCCTCCACCTGCCAAACCATGACTCTACTTCAGGAACTCGAAAGCCGGCTTGCCGCTGCATTGACCAAAGTCCTGAGCGAACCCACCGAGTCACCCGTCACTGCCGCGGCCGACCTGCGGTTTGGCGACTACCAGAGCAATGCTGCGATGGTATTGGCTAAGGTCAGAAAAACCAACCCGCGAGCTCTCGCCCAGGAGATTATCCACTCGATCGACTTGGAAGGGCTCGCCACTGCCGAAATTGCTGGCCCTGGATTTATCAACTTTCGTATTCTACCTGAAGCGTACGCGGCTTACGCAAGGAAACTGCTGGTTGATGATCAACTCGGAGCGCCCTCTGTTGGCGCTGGCCAGACTGTTGTCATTGACTTCTCCGCACCCAATGTTGCCAAACCAATGCACGTGGGCCACATCCGCTCAACGATCATAGGCGACTCACTCTGTCGCATCGCGCGTTTCTTGGGTTTTAAAGTCATCGCTGACAATCACATCGGCGACTGGGGCACTCAGTTTGGCATGATTCTGCATGGCTGGAAAACCAACCTCAATCACGAAGCTCTGGAGGCCGACCCTATCTCCGAGTTGTTGCGCCTTTATCGCGAAGTCAATACCGCGACCAAGAGTGACGCCAGCGTCCTTGAAAATTGCAAAGCCGAACTGGTCAAACTACAGGCCGGCGACGAGGAAAATCTCAAAATCTGGACACAATGCATCGAACTCTCCAAGGTAGGTCTTCAGCGCATCTATGATCAACTGGATGTCACCTTCGATCACTGGCTCGGTGAGAGCTACTACAACGACCGCCTCAGTGGCCTCGTCGAGGAATTGCTAGAAAAGGGTATCGCCAAGGAGAGTGAGGGCGCTGTGTGTATCTTCTCAGATGGCACGAAAACACCGGAGGAGGACCCGTTCAAGGTGCACAAGGAAGGTGGTTGGACCGACAACCCCGCCATCGTTCGCAAAGCCGATGGTGGCTTTCTGTATGCCACCACCGACCTCGCCACCATCGAGTATCGTGTCGAGAACTGGCAGGCGGATCAGATCTGGTATGTAGTTGGCGTTCCTCAGCAGCTCCATTTTCGTCAGCTGTTTGATGCCACCAAGCGTTGGGGTAAGACCGGAAATTTCCGCCACGTTGCCTTTGGTTCCATTCTCGGCGAAGACCGCAAGCTCATGAAAACCCGCTCCGGCGACAACGTGCAGCTGGCCGATGTCTTGAACGAAGCCGTTGAGAAGGCCGCCGCAATTATCGCCGAAAAGAACCCAGATCTCAGAGGCGACGAGGCCGCCAAAGTGGCCAGGACCGTCGGCATTGGTGCCGTGAAATTCGCTGAGCTTTCCCAGTCTCGCCTCACCGACTACGTGTTCGATTGGGGTCGTATGCTCGCACTGCAGGGTGACACTGCGCCCTACCTCCAGTACTCCAGCGTCCGGATACGCTCCATTTTCCGCAAACTGGAGCAAGAGTTTGATGCAGCCGATACCGAAATCATCCTAAACGCCCCCGAAGAAATCCATCTTGCCCGCCTGCATGCCCGCTTCGGTGAAGTCCTTCCCTCCACCCTTGATGATTTCAAGCCAAACCTATTGGCCAATTATCTGCTCGAGATGGCGCGTGCCTTCCACTCTTTCTTCGAGGCCTGCCCAGTACTTAAATCGGACGAGCCCACTCGCTCAAGCCGCTTGGCTCTGTGCCAACTCAGTGCTCGCATCCTTGAAACCGGATTGGGGCTGCTCGGCATCCGTTGCCCTGAACGCATGTAGTTGGCATGTAATGAGCTAATTATTCCTTCAGATGCATCCCTTCTACGTTATCGGCCACAAAAATCCGGATACCGATGCCATCTGCTCGGCGATTGGTTACGCTGCCCTATTGCAGCAAAGCGGCATGCAGCCGGATGCCATCGCCGCACGCTGTGGTGATGTCTCACAGCGTACCCGCTGGGTTCTCAAGCGCTCGGGTCTTAAACTGCCCAAGCTGCTCACCGATGTCCGCACCAACGCCGGCATGATCTGCCATCGCGACGTCGTGAAAGTCAGTACCAACGACACTTTTCTTACCGCCTATAACCGCATGCTAGAGGCGGAAGTGCGCTGTGTGCCTGTCGAGGATGAAGAGGGATCTCTTTGCGGTATTCTTCGCTACATTGACCTGCTGCGACTACTGCTGCCTCAAGACACTTGTGGCATCAGTGTCAGAACCGTTCATGCCTCACTTTCACATCTCGCCGACACATTGTCCGCTGAGCGTCTCGACAGCAAAAAGCCCCTACCCAAGACAGAGGAGGACCTAATCCTGCTCGTAGGCGCCTCCTCCCAATCCACTGTCGAAAAACGGCTCAAAGAGGCAGCGAAGGACGGCAACTTATCGCGCTTTTTGGTGCTCTGTGGCGACCGCCCGATTGTTCAGCGTTACGCCATCAGCAGTGGCGCGCGGGCACTTCTGGTAACCGGTAACCAGCCCGTTTCACCAGAAATTCTCGAGCTAGCCGCCGAAAAAAAAATAGTTCTTCTGCGCTGTGCCCATGACACTGCGAGTGCTTCCACGCTCATTCGCTGTTCGCGCACCGTTCGGCACGTGATGGAGACCGACTTCTTCACACTGGAGCCGCATCAGGCCATCTCTCGTCTACGCCGCAAGCTCTCCACCTCCGAGCAGGATCTCTTCCCCATCATCGACTCCAAAACTGAAAAGATGGTGGGTGTGATTTCCAAGTCGGACCTTGTAGATCCACCACGTATTCGTCTCGCCTTGGTCGACCACAACGAATATGCGCAAGCCGTCAACGGTATCGAGGAAGCCGAGATCACCGAAGTCATCGACCACCACCGCCTGGCCGGGGACCTCGTCTCGCGCGAGCCAATACGCTATCTCAACGAGCCTGTGGGCTCCACCTGTACTTTGGTCGCACGCAAATACCGCCACCGCGGACTCACCCCGACACCCCAAGTCGCCATCTGCCTCTGCGGCGGCATCGTGTCTGATACGCTTTGTCTGAGTTCTCCCACCACCACAGACCTCGATCGTGATATGCTCAGCTGGCTCGGTGAGGTCGCTGGTGTCGACCCGCAAACATTTGCTGAAGAGTTCTTTGCAGTTGGCTCACTGATTGCCAACGGCACGCCCGACGAAATCCTGAGTGCCGACCGCAAGGAATTCGATGAGCAGGGACTCAAAATAAGTATTTCTCAGGTTGAAGAGCGCGACCTCCACGGTTTCAAGGCCCGTCGCGAGGAACTCGAGAAAGAATTGGGCAACCTGCACCAAGCTCATGGCTACGATCTCAGCCTCTTGGTGGTCACCGATGTGGCCCTTCACCAAAGCATGGTGGTCGCCATCGGCAAGGACAGCATTCTAAGTCATCTTCCTTTTGAGCCGAGAGGCGGCAAACTGTTTTATGGTGCCGGTGTGGTCAGTCGCAAACGGCAGATCTTCCCTGCCGTATGCGAGGCAATCTCCCATGCGGAGTGATCCACATAGGTAAGAAACACTATTTAACCGTGAATACGCGTCCGCGACCCGTGCGCCATGCAGTGCGGGCACTACCGTAGAGTTGGCTGACTGCCTGCTGGCTCATCAGACGGTATTCGATTTGCTTGGCATGGGTGGTTTGAGGAAATTTTTTCTGCACCATTTCATGTATGGCTGTGCCGCCAACCTGACCACCACGATTGACAATCTCCTTGCCACGATCGGCAATGCGACCGGCAACCGCACCGATACCCGATCCACGCATCTCATCGGTCACAGGAGTAATATAATAAAAACGCGCGAGCGCCTGCCCCTGAGTGTCAATGACCACCTCATCCACAAGCAAGGAGCCATCAAGAATATAACGATGACGACTGACTGATGTAATACGACTCAAGGCGACCATAAATTGGCCCCCTCCGACATTCGCTTCCCAGAAGCGATCGCGTTGTTGCTGGTCGGTGACACCATTGTCATCTTGCTGCTGATTGTTGCTGGGGGTGTTGTTTTGGGCCTTCAATGAACCGCAGAGAGCGATGAATCCTAACCCGCAAATAATAAGAGACTGTTGCATGAAGCAGCAACTTGCCAGAAATTGTGCGAGTTGACCAGCACCCTCTCGATGACGTCATCCAGTTCATTCGCCTACGAATCGAAGACTGCATTTCAACTGAACCCACAGCTTGTCATTGGTCGAAGTATCAATTAGTGTCAGTTAACCATTTGGATGAGCTTATTAGATACTAAACCGAAACGCATGGTTCGATTCCGCCCCAATGTAGCCGCCTTGTTCCTCAATCAGAAAGGGCGCTTGCTGATCTGTGAACGCGCCACGTTCAGAGAATCCTGGCAATTCCCGCAAGGAGGTGTCGACCGTGGCGAGAAGATGATTGATGCTCTGCATCGCGAAGTTCGCGAGGAAATCGGTCTCTCCCCCAAGCACTATGAGGTGATTGAAGAGCGCGATGGCTATCGCTACCTTTACCCGCTGCACATTCGACTCAAAAAGCTGCGCAAACATGGCAATCACGGGCAGGAACAAACCTACTTCCTCTGCAGACTAAAGCCCAAGGCACCTGAAATCAATGTTCACCAGAAGACTCCTGAATTCCGGGACTACAAGTGGATTAAGCCCAAGGATTACAACCTCAAATGGCTGCCTAAGTTTAAACGCGATGTGTACCGTGAGGTCATGCGCGACTTCTTTAATGTGGAGTTGTAATGCCCACTTGAAGTCGCGATTCATTGGGACGTTAACGGCCAATGACAATCAGTCATTGAGGGTGGTGCGATTTCGCTGCACCATGTGCCACGATTAGTCACGCTCTGTTGGCCAGTTCATTCATTGGTCCAGTCATTCAGGCGCGGCCTACCGAGTATCCACACCGTCATGGCTTGGTCAATCCACCCGGATCTTTGCATACGCCAAGTAGCAGAGCCAACACACGCCATGCCTTGCCCAATAAATTGGTCCACGGGCGCTCGGGCCGTACAATTGCCCATTCCTTCTGTTTGGCGATATCCGACAAGCGCTCGCCCGGATTCACACACACCGCTTCATCGCAGAGCTCTAGCATGGGTAGATCAGCGATACTGTCAGTATAACCTTTGGCATGCAGAGTCTCACCATCGAACCATGAAGGTGGCAATATATGTTGGAGCCTATGCACTTTAGCTCTACCTTTGTGGTTCACGAGATTGGGAAACAGATGGCGGGACTCAAGCAGCGTGCCTAACGCCAAATCAAAGCCCAACCGCTTTCCAATCTCTTTCACGTAGATCTCCGGACTGGCAGATGTCAGCACGGTGAAATCACCACTCTGCCGATGACCGTCGAGCATGGCTTTCACTTCAGGGTAGATGGCAGGCATGACTTGATCGGCAAATTCGGAAGCGTATTCCTCCAGCAAGCATTCATCTATTCCCCAGAGATAACTGAGAAAAACCCGTTTCATGGTTTCGGTGCCGAGTAACTTCGCCAGTGGGGCTAGCAACAGGAAAATGATCACAAAACCGATACGCCATGGCTCCTTACGCACCACAAAGTGACGAAATAAGAGTTGGCAATCCCAGGCAATCAGGGTGCCATCCAGATCAAATATCGCCACCTTGGCGGGCGGCTGATCAGGAAACTCAATGTTGGGCGGCACAGATTGGAGCATGCAGTGGGCGATAGACTGGCACGAAGCCGTCAAGAGGAAAACGGCAAATCGCCCTTTGCTACGAGCCTTAATTCACCCTAGTATTTTGCTCGGTTAACCCCCACCCTCCCAAGATGCTAGATACCCCGGATGCGGACCCCCGCTTCAACGAGTTCATCCTGATTCAGGCCCAAAACGCTGGCCTGTTCCTCGGCCAACTCCCCAATCCTCAGACCGGCGAGAACACAGTGAATCTGCGCGCAGCAAAGTCCGTTATGGATTCACTGGAAATGCTAGCTTCCAAAACGAAAGGAAATCTCACATCCTCTGAATCGAAATTACTCGACACTGCACTGACAAACCTCAGGCCAATTTATGAAAAGGCCAGCACTCAGACCGGAGATTCAGAGTAAATTTCAATTTCTTCATGTCTTTCCAACCTTTCCAAATTGGCAATATTCCCGTCGGTGGCCCAAACCCCTTTTTCATCCTTGGTCCATGCGCCCTGGAATCTGAGGACTTCGCATGGAGCATGGCCCACTCACTCAAAGAAATCGCAGATCGCACAGGTATCGGTTTCATTTTCAAAGCCTCTTTCGATAAGGCAAATCGCACATCGGTGGATTCCTTTCGCGGACCCGGCATTCAGGAAGGCTGCCGGATCCTCGGTGAGATCAGCAAGGAGCTCAGTGTTCCTGTAACAACCGACATCCACAGCGAAGAGCAGGCCGAAATTGCTGCCGAGCATATTGATCTATTGCAGATTCCAGCCTTTCTTTGCCGCCAGACTGATATGCTCGAAGCCGCCGCCAAAACCGGTCGCTCCGTTAACATTAAAAAGGGGCAATTCCTAGCTCCTTGGGATACGGTCAATATCGCTGATAAAATGCGTTCCTTTGGCTGCGATCACTTTCTCATCACAGAGCGTGGCACTACTTTTGGTTACAACAATCTGGTCACGGATATGCGCTCACTCTATTGGATGCGTAAGGAAGGCTTACCCGTAATTTTTGACGCCACTCACTCAGTACAGCGTCCCGGAGGACTCGGTGGCAGCACCGGCGGAGACGGTGAACTCGCACCCATTCTCGCCAAATCAGCCGTCGCCGTTGGCGTCGAGGGCCTCTTCATGGAAGTCCACTCCGACCCTGCCAATGCCCTGTCGGACGGCCCCAACCAGATCCCCCTAGAATTCATCGAGGATCACCTCATCCAACTCGTCGCTGTTCATCACGCAGCTCACTGAGTTTGTAGCCCCATCACATCACTAAGATTTCATGCGTCTCTGGCTTCCAGCATTTTTCGCCATTACCGCCATCACGCCTCTTGCCGCACTCGGTGCTGAACAAGAGACCAAAACCCGCAAGAAAAATCCGGCCTCATCACTACTTCCTGACGGTAGTCAACTGCACGGCGTAGTCATTCCGCGCCACAACGAACAGCGTCAGCTGGTGAACTCGCTCATGGCGGAGGTGGTTACCTTAATCAACGATGAAGTCATCAAAGGTGAACGTGTCATCGTCGACTTCTATGATGGCATGGGAAAACCCAATGCTCGGATCCAACTGCGGGAGGCTATCTTCAATCAGGCCAGAGACATGTTGCATGCCTCGGAACAAGTGACCATAAATTCCGAAACCTACCAAGCACGTGGTACGGGGCTCCATTATGCCATGCGGCAGGGACGTGGTCTGCTCACCGGCCCCGTTACGACAACGATTCTCAATCCTCCTGAAACTTCAATGAAGCCAAAGACTCCTTCAAAACCGCGAACTCTCCTGAAGCCGAATCCCTCATCTGTTTTTGGAGCGGCTGGAATCGCGCTCGCCATGAACACAGTTACCAATGCTGAAATGAACAATCCTCCTGTACACGGCGGATACCTCGTTCAGGCCAGCACTGCTCAGGCTCCCGTTAAAATTAATACCGTTACCGAAGGACCCGTGTCGAAAGCCCGCAGTGAGTCGGAGGCAGCACTCAAGAAGATCATCCAGAACACCTCCACCACCACCGCAGAGGTGAAGGAGTTCGTCGAAACTATCCCTCTGGACTACGAGCAACTTACCAACAGCAAACGCACTGCGCCCCCCTCCAAACCACTTGAGATCGAGCCAAGTCCACAGCACACGCTCGTTAATTGCGAAAGTGGTATGTATTTTGATTCAGACAAAGGCATCTTGGTCTATCTTAAAAATGTCAAGGTTACGGATCCTCAGTATGTCCTGACGGGAGCAGATGTTTTACAAATACACATGGCCAAAAAGCCGGAAACACCTGAGGAGAACAAAAGATCCACGGAGATTGATAAACCGCAGGAAAGCACAACGAATCGTCCGGCCATCAAGAACGGTCCCGTGCCCGCCATTGGCGGCAACTTTGATGAAGTGGAAAAAATTATAGCCACGGGTGCCGTCCGCATACTCCAGAAGTCCGTCGAAAAGGGCAAAAAACCCGTCGAGGCCAGTGGCGCCCTGTTTACTTATCATCCCGAAACCGGGGACATCCTGCTCAGCGGAGGATACCCATGGGTGAAGCAGGGTGATTTCTTCGCACGCGCCAAGGAACCCAATTTAACGCTGCGTATGAAAAAAAATGGAGACTTTGTCACTGAGGGCAACTGGGAAATGGGTGGCCGTTTGAACCAGAAAAAGGCTGGCCCAAACTCTACCAATTGATCCTCAATTCAAACTGAGTCTAAGCCATTTCACTGCTCATGCACGATCCCGGATCCAGCGTTCTTCGCACCGAAACAGCCGTTCTTTTCGCTGACGGCCTGAAGAAAGTCTACAACGGCCGTTCTGTAGTCGATGGCGTTTCGATGACCGTCCAACCTGGTGAAATCGTCGGCCTGCTGGGCCCGAATGGTGCCGGTAAAACCACCTCTTTCTACATGATTGCAGGTCTCATCCCTGCCGATGCCGGCTCTGTCACCTTTCTCGGCCATGACATTTCCAAAATGCCCATGCACCGCCGGGCAAGACTGGGCCTTGGTTACCTACCGCAGGAAGAATCCGTCTTTCGTAAGCTTACAGTGCGCGACAATCTGCTCGCCATTCTCGAAACCCAGAACGGCCTGAGCCGCTCAGAGCGCAAGGAGCGCGCCGACCAATTGATGGAGCGCTTTGGCATCAGCAAACTTTCCGGGTCATTGGCCATCACCCTATCCGGTGGAGAGAAAAGGCGCTTGGCCATCGCGCGCTCGCTATGCTCAAATCCCAAGCTACTCATGCTGGATGAACCCTTTGCCGGCATCGATCCCATCGCTGTGGAGGATATTCAGCGCATTGTGCGTGAGTTGCGCGATACGGATGACCTCACTATTCTCATCACGGACCACTCGGTGCGTGAGACCCTCACCATCACCGATCGTGCCTTTCTCATCCACGATGGACGGGTAATCTTAGAGGGAGATTCTGAAGATCTTGTAAATGATCCAGTCGCCCGAAAACACTACCTTGGGGATGCATTCAAGATGTGAGATGACAATTTTCATCATATTGTCCTGCAGTCCCGCATGGCGGTCGAATACCGAGCCTCGCACCATTAGACTGTAATCTCCATATGCCCATTTCACGCATCGCCACCTGGAAAGTCAGCTTTGCTGTCATGGCCAGCCGAATACTTGGTCTCATACGCGAGATGATCTTCGCGGGTCTGTTTGGTGGTAGCCGTTGGATGGACTGTTTTTATCTCGCGTTCAAGGTGCCCAACTTGCTGCGCGATCTATTTGCCGAGGGGGCGCTTTCGCAAGCCTTCGTCACAACCTTCACCAAGCGACTCAAAAACGATGGTGACAACTCTGCATGGAAACTGGCGAGCAAGATGCTGACCCTTACTGCGGTCTTGATGAGCTTGATCTGTGTGGTCGGCATGGTCGCCGCACCATGGATTGTGGAAGGTCTTACCTTCCTCGCCCGCAATCCCAACCTGCCCCGGACATACAATGAAGAAGAATTCGCGATTACCACGACCATGGTGCGCATCATGTTTCCCTTCATCGCGCTGGTTTCACTCTCAGCTTTGGTGATGGGAATACTCAACGCCAAAAATGTCTTTGGCATCCCTGCTTTATCCTCCTGCTTTTTCAACCTCGGCTGCATCATCGGCGGCACCTCCCTTGGCTGGCTGCTAGATCCGGAATGGGGCTCAGGCAGTCTAATCGGCTTCGCCGGCGGTGTTCTCCTCGGTGGACTCGCACAACTCAGCTGCCAGTTCCCCGCCCTGAAAGGTGTGGGCTACCGTTGGTACGCCGATTTCCAATGGAGGGACTCGGGTGTGAGAAAGATACTCAAGCTGATGCTACCCGCAGTGATTGCCGCTTCGGTGGTGCAGGTCAACGTGGTGGTTAACGCGATCTTCGCTTACGGCGTTGGTGAGGGAGCCGTTAGCTGGCTGGCTTGGGCCTTTCGACTGATGCAACTGCCCATTGGTGTCTTTGGTGTGGCCGTAGCCACGGTAACCCTTCCTGCCCTCTCCCGCGCAGCAACCACGGGCATTACTGATGAATTCAAGAGGACCCTCAACAACGGCCTCGGCCTGGTGACCTTTCTTGTCCTACCTTCCACTTTGATGCTGGTGATGCTCGCGGAGCCCGTGGTCAGCGTGATTTACGAACGAGGAAATTTCAGTGCTCATGATCGCATGCAAACCGCTATCGCGCTGCGTGCCTACGGCTACGGCCTACTTTGCTACGCCGCGATCAAGGTCATTCAGCCCTCATTTTATGCCATCGACCGACGATGGGTTCCAATGATCGTGAGCATCATCGGAATTGGTATCAATGTGACTCTCAACTGGTATTTCGTTTTCCACCTCGGCTGGGGACACGAGGCGCTCGCCCTCACCACCAGCGTGGTGGCCATTTGTAACTTTCTAGCCCTCTTTATTGCGATGCGCCTGATCGCTGGTGACTTCGGTATGAGTCAACTGCTCTTCCTTCTGATCAAGCTATTATTGGCTGGTGCCGCACTTGCCACCGTCTGCCACTACGGCAACCAGTGGTTAACGCCCAATCTCAGTTCTCTGTCTCTGCTACAGCGTCTGGGCAACCTAGCGCTTGTGTCGATCGCCGGTGGCGTGGCTTATTTTCTGGTTTGCTATCTGCTGAGAGTGAACGAAATCCGCAACGCCATCTCTATGGTTCGCAAAAGGCTCAAATGAAAGAATTCATCATGAACCGGCGGTCTGGATCAACCAACCGATGATGAGTATTTGGGGCACGCAGATGATAGGCAGAGCAAAACTTGCTCTCCATGAGCAGGTGGTTTCACGAAGAGCCATCATCTCGGTATAATCGGTGGCAACGCCCGCCATCAGGAATACGAAGGCGTTACCCGGCGCCCCGCCCCGGTTGAGCAGATCGGCAGCAATTGGGGAGGAACCCTCCGAACAGATCTCAATCACGGTGGTCGCCATCAGGGTTAGCAACAATCCTGCGACGGAGGGCCCAAACCAATCTCGGAACCAATCATCGGGAACGCAGGCTTGGATCAGCGCAGTCAGCACGAAGCCGAAGAATATCCATCGCAGGATCATGGATGAATCTCTGAGCCCCACACTCAGCAATGCTCCATAGTTTCTGAACCCCGGTTTGAGCGAGCGTATCACCTCAAGTATGGCCGGCCGCATACGGTAATCTAATGGCAGATCTACTGCATTGGGATTGGCGGGCAGTCGGCCTGCAGCAACCAAGCGATCGACAAGCCAGCCGGTGATGAGGGCCACCACCATCGAAAGCACGATAAAAAGACCCATCCATTTCCAGCCGATAAGTGCTCCAAGGATGAGGGTTAACGAGAGTGAGTTCCAGGGACTTGCGATGAGAAAGGTCACGGTTTGCCCCAATGAGATACCCCGCCTGTAGAGTCCCATACCCACCATCAAGATGCCATGGTTGCAAAGATCCAACAGCACGCCTGCACCAACCGCTCTCAGCAAACCCGAGAAGCTACCTCCGGATCCAAGAATTGCCGCAACCAGTTCGCGCGGAAATCGGCTAAGAATGGCAAAGGCAAGGATGCCTGTGAGCAAACCCCACCATGCCTTACTTGCAAGCATCCAACTCGCATGAGCGAAGCGGTGGAGCGTGGCCGGTGCATCGGGCCAAAACCAGTGGATTGTGCTGCCCA
>JBMYMN010000049.1:0-17072 GCA_049597355.1 Luteolibacter sp. | reverse complement strand
CTCGACGACCTTCTTCATCTCTTGGTCATCCATCACCTCATCTATGATCTTACCGATGGCTTCAGCATCAGGATTCTGGGGCATGGCCATCATCATCGCCATTAGGGCAGGGCCCGCTTTTTCCTGGGCTTCGTTCATCTTGTCTTCGAAGGCGACTTTCTCGTCGTCGGTGGGTGCGGGTAGAGACTGCGCGGCTTCAAGATAATTCTTCATCTTCGCTTTCACATCGGGAATCGTGGCGGCGAAAGCTTCGGCAGAGGCGACATCCTTGGTGGCGGCCATCTGGCTGATCATGTCATACATCGTGTTGACCACGCCGTCGGCAATTTCAGAGTGGCTCACCGGGACGGCTGCGGCTTCGACATCCGTACTACCACAGCAGACAAGGGCGAATGATGAGAGAGCAACTACTGCAGCGGATAGAATGAATTTCATGATACGGATGGTATTTTGGACGAACTGCCACTCTAGGACACCACTCAGACGCATTACGATGACAAAAAGCACCATGCATTAGTGCCGTCCGATATCGTGGTTGGCTGCGAGATTGACGCCTCTGTGGGTCTCGGCCACGCTGTATCCAGCCATGGGAAGAGCTTTCGAATGCCGCCGCCGGGCCAAGGAATCGCGTTGGGCAGAGATGTCCAAGGTGTTTCCTAAGCTTGCCAAGTCCATCACTCTGGCCGCCAAGAATGGTGGTCCGGACCCGGAAACCAATGCCCCGCTGCGAATCGCCATCGCCAATGCGAAGGCCAAGAACATGTCGCGCGACAACATCGACGCCGCGGTCAAGCGTGCCGAGGGCAAGGATGCCTCGGAAATCACGGAAATCACCTATGAGGGCAAGGGGCCTCACGGCTCGCAGTTCATGATTGAGTGCGCCACCGACAACACCAACCGCTCGGTGACCAACATCAAAACCATCCTCAGCAAGAACGAAGCCCAAATCCTCAACAGCGGGGCACTTGACTTCATGTTTTCGCGCAAGGCGGTGATCGAGTTCCGCCAGCCCGAGGACAAGAACATGGAGGAGGTCGAGCTAGAGTTGATCGATCACGGACTGGAAGAACTTTCCATTGATGATAACTTCGTGACGGTGATCGGGGACTACACGGCCTTCGCCCAACTGTCCCAAGCCGTCGAAGACCTCGGCATCAGTGCCGCCAAGTCCAGCCTGCAGCGCGTCCCCAATCAGCCTGTTGAGTTGACCGACTCGCAAATCGAGGCCGTCGAGGTGATCGTCGACAAACTCGAGGACGACGACGACGTTCAGGCAGTCTACACCAACCTCGCCTAAGCCCCTTCACTATGAGCTGGCTGGCCCCCAACAAGCGCAGCTTTGCTCAACGCCAAGCCCCCATGTTCGTGCTCATGGGCATGATGGTGGTGATGTTTGCTCTGCAATGGATGACTCCCTTCCAGTTGCAGGTGGCCTTTATGACCATCCCGGCCGACATGATGGAGAGCTGGGACAAGATCAGGTCGGGTGACTTCGGCATCGGTGAAATCTGGTCCTTCGTGACAATGTTCACCTATGCCTTCCTCCATGGCAGTCTCGAGCATTTGGGCAATAATCTGCTCTTCTTCTGGATCTTCGGCGCTCTCATCCATGAGCTGTTGTCCTGGCGCTGGTTGTTGCTGACGCTGGTGCTGACAGCATTTGCTGCTGCGCTGACCCACAACCTGATGAATCCCGAAAGCTGGGTGCCCACGCTGGGGGCCTCGGGTGTGGTCTCGGGTTTTATGGGAGCCTATCTCGGTCTTTCGGTGCGCTGGAGCCTGCCCGACCCCCACATCTGGCCGATCGCCCGACCCATACCCCCCGCCAATCTCGCCATCATGGCACTGATCTTTGTCGCCATCGATTACCACGCTATTTTCCGGCAAGTCGGAGGCATGACCGCCTACGGCGCGCATGTTGGGGGCTTCACCATGGGCCTCTTTTTGACGAGCTTCATCACGCCCCGTCCCGCCGCCGCGCATTCAAAGCGGTAACAGCAGGTGGGTGGCAAATTGATCGACCGAGGCGTTCGCTTACGTAGTCTTAGGTCTATGGTTCCTCACGAGATCTCTCGTCGCGATTCACTCAAGCTCATCACCGCAGGTGCGGCGGCGGCTCGCGTCAGCATGGCTGACAATCTCCACGCCCGGACGAGGACTGGCCCGCCTGAAGAAAACCGTTGGGAGAATCGCCACGACCGTGTGTGGCTCTCTGGTGATGTCTGGGCCAACCCCATGGAGGACTGGCGCCTGAAGGATGGTGGCGCGGAATGCATGAACTCCGGCACCGGCCGCAGTGTACATTCGCTGACCCACCAGATTACCGCCAACAAGGCATTTAGCATGCGGGTGACACTCACTCGTGTGGAAGCGCACAAAAACGACGGTGGTGCGGGCTTTCGCATCGGCCTGCAGAGCAAAATCAAGGACTACCGTGCCGACTGCTTTGTAAACAACGGCATCACCGCAGGCTGGCAGCCGGGCAAACTAGTCTTGGATAAGCGGTCGATCGATCTGCCCAAAGACATGGAGTCGATGACGTTGATGATTCAGGGCATGCCCGTTGGCGACCAATGCCAACTCACACTCCATGCCATGCGATCTGAAAAAGCTGATAGAGGCGCCATCATGAAGAGCTTCGCCAGCATCGAACAAAAGGTTCCTGCGGCTGACATCATCGGCAACGTCTCTCTTTGCCATCACCTCAATCCCAGGATCTCCAAAGGGCGAGCCACGGGTGGCCCGGGTGCCCGCTACGGATTTTACGGTTGGAGCTTGGATGGTGAAGCCTTCACCGTGAAGCCCGAGCGCCAGTTCGGCCCCATTCTGTGGACCATGTACACCCTGACCGACTCGCGCTCCAAGGAAGGCTTCGTGCTCAAGCTGAGTGCGCTGACCGGCCCCATGGGTGAGAAGGACAACCAAGAAGTCGATCTGCAGGTGAAGAAGGGCGACAAGTGGGAGAGCCTTGGCAAGGCAGCGCTGGACAAAGACGCCTGGACCGCGGTCTTCCGCATTCCAAACTGGGATGCTTACAAGAGCGTGCCATTCCGCACTGTCTACACCGAGAAACTCACGGACGGCAGCACGGTCGACCACGAATGGGCCGGCACTATCCGTGCCAACCCCACCAAACCACTGCGCATGGCCGGCCTCACCTGTCAAAATGACTACGCGTTTCCCTACGCTCCCGTGGCCGACAACCTGGTGAAGCTCGATCCGGATCTGCTCTTCTTTTCGGGCGACCAACTTTACGAAGGCCATGGTGGCTTCGGCGTCATTCGCGAGCCTGCCGTGCCCGCCATCCACAACTACCTGCGCAAGTATTACCAGTTCGGCTGGGCCTTCCGCGATGCCATGCGCCACGCCCCCACCGTTGTCCTTCCCGACGACCACGACGTCTTCCACGGCAACATCTGGGGCATGGGTGGCGCCAAGATGGAGGGCAAGAACACCTCCACCATGGGCGGCTACATCCAACCGGTGCGCATGGTGAACGCTGTTCACAAGAGCTCACTGGGCCACCATCCTGACGCCTACGATCCCACACCCGCCCTGCAGAACATGAGCGTGTATTACGGCGACATGGTCTACGGTAATGTGGGCTTCGCCATTCTCGCCGACCGCATGTGGAAGAGCGCGCCCTCTGCGGTGGACACGGGTGGTGGTCGCCAAGACCACGTGCACGACAAGGATTTCGATACCGCGGCCCTCGACAAACCCGGCTTGGAGCTTCTCGGAAAGCGCCAAGAGAAGTTCCTCGAAGCTTGGGCCAAAGACTGGCGGGGCCATGAACTGAAGGCCGTCCTCAGCCAAACCATCTTCGGTGCGATGGCGACCCACCACGGCGGCTTCAACGACTACCTCAAGGCCGACCTCGACAGTGGCGGCTGGCCCCAGACCGCGCGCAACCGCGCCATCGATCTCATCCGCCCGTCCATGGCCCTGCACATCAACGGCGACCAACACCTCGGCAGCCTCGTGCAATACGGTGTGGAGAAGCAGCGCGACAGCAACTGGTCCTTCTGCACCCCCGCCATTGGTGCCGGCTACCCGCGCTGGTGGAGGCCTGATGAAGTCGGTATGGAGCACAAGAACCGGCCCAAGCACGGCCTGCCGCACACCGGCGAATACCAAGATGGCTTTGGCAACTTCGTCTATGTTCACTCGGTGGAGAATCCCAAGGTGGGTAAAGCTCCCAACCGCTACGAAAAGGCCCACGAAAAGGGCAGCGGCTTCGGCTTCATCACCTTCAACACCAAGGCCAAGACTTACCTCATCGAAAGCTTCCGCTTCCTCTGTGATGCGACCGATGGAAAAGCCTCCAACCAATTCACCGGCTGGCCCGTGACTCTGCATCAGGAAGAGAACAAGGGCGTCAACAAAAAGCGCTGAGCCAAAAAAAGGCCGACCATTGCTGGCCGGCCCGTGAGTGGATCTAAGTTCTGGATCTTACCACGTGTAGCGCACGGTGTAGCTGACCTTGCGCTTCTCATCTGGCTTGACCGGCACGTCGAAGGTCACACGGCGCGCGTCGAGCTTCTTGAACTCGTCGCTCTTCTCGATGATCTCCCAATTGCCTCCGCGAATCATCTGCTCCTGAACGGTGATGGTTACGGCCTCCTTCTTGCGATTGGTGAGGATGATTTCGTAGGTTTCAGTCAGCTTTCGACCACGGTTGTCGAGCTGGTAGTCGACTTGCTTGCGATCGCCAATGAGATCGAAGGAGTCGCCGATGGACACTTTCACGTCCTCACCCTGCGGAGTATGGTCGATCACATTATCGCCGGTAAATTCGATGCGTCCGTCGGAATTGTCCTGGCGGTAGAAGCGGATCTTCCCAGCGGGCAGCGGGATTCCGAGGCCGTTCTCCTTGGTGTTGGCGAACTCTCTCTCAACCTTGATTTTCTTGTTCACGTTACCACCGAAGTTGCGACGACCGCGAAGCTGATCGGCATTCCAACCGGCAAAGTTCTGCCACCGCAGGCCTGCACCATCATAGGTATAGATCGTCTTGGACTTGATCTTCTCGCCACGCATGAACTCGACCTGCTTGGTCTCCTTGTCGCGCAGGGTCACCTTACGCGGTAGGGAATAGAGATGGAACTCATCGAAGGCCTTCTGAGTGACGGCGCTATCGCTGGCAATGTCCCCCTTAGCCATTAGCATCTCGGCCCTCGCAAAGCCTTGTGGCGAAGGAGCAATCTTATTGACGTCACCGGCCATCAACTTGATCGAAGCGTTGTTGAAGGTCTTACCGGAGCGGTTGTTAAAGGTCACCCAGCCAACCATGTCGATGTCCGTGCCTTTTTCGGGTAGCACCAGATTGTAGGAGGACTGCCAGCTGAGGCCGCCGGTAAGGTAACTGAGCTCAGCCTTGATATCGGCCTTGACGTTGCTAGCCAGCTTCCAGCTGAGGGCAGGTTCCAGGATGGTGTTGTCGCCCAGGGTTGGGAACAGGGGCTGACCTGGCAGTGAGAAGCGCATCTTGCCGTCTACTTCAATAATGGGTGTGCCAGCGCGACCACCCGGGGAGTATCCGGAGCGCACGATCTTGCCCTTCACTTGCACTTGTTCTCCACGATCATTGGGCGGAGTCAGGAAATCGATGGTCTCGCCTTGGAACATGGAAAGCAGCAGGCCCTGCGAGGCGGTGTCCTTACGGTAGCTCTGCTCAAGAATGCTCAACTTGGCCTTGCCGGAGAGATCGCGAAGGATGACTGAGTCGGGCTCGAGAGAGAGGGTGGCTCCGTTGTAGGTGGCATCGTTGATACCCTTCTGCAGAGAGAGTGGCACGATATCGCGAACAACAGCGAAGTTCTTATTATACACCGTCACGGCCGTCTCGGCGAAGAGCGGCAGGGTCGACAGGGCAGACAAAAATATGGTGGTTTTCATGATGAGAGGGTGGTGATGATGGATAATTCTTACAAGGTTCTGAATTTGGTAGTCATCCAGTGGTTTTCATAAGGTATGACACACCAAAACCGGTTCTATTGGAAAAAACAAAAATGGATCACGGCTCACTCAACTCAAACCCGCCGCGCCTCCAATGGCAACGAAACGCATCGCCCTCTTCCATGGGTTTCCAGCCCCGCTCCAGAGCAAAATCAATGGCCTTGGGCACCATCTGAGGGCTCACCACCCTGGGCAGGCGCGCAATCAGCTTGCGGCCATTCACCGGAGCCGTGGCTTCGACTACCATCTCGTTGATCCCGCTCTTGTTTTGGAGGATCCAGCGATAGAGGCAATCGTTGTGGTTAAGGTTACGATAGCCTTTCTTGGGGACAGGCATTGGACAAATGGTCGGTTGTGGAATCAGTGCTTGAATTTCTCTGCATGGACCAAGAGAAAATCGACAATGTTACGCGCACTGTCGATGCCATCGAAATCGTAATTCAGCGTGCCGCTGTCGATGGCCTCTCCACCATGGGCAGTCAGCTCTAACAGTTGGTATTTCGAGCCCTCGCTGGCATCAACATAGGCGGTGTAGAGTAGCGATGGCTGACCGAGCAACTCGTCATCAAAATTCTCGTTGGAGTCGCCTAGTACATTGACCTCTACACAGATCACGAAGCGGCCTTCCTCCCCGGACTTGAGGTACTGATCCAGTGTGAAGGCGTGTTCGGGAGTAGCGGCAGTGAAGGCATCGATCTGGCCTTTGGGGTCCACTCCACTCACCAAAGTGTGACGGTGGCGCCAGATGGGCAGCAAGTGATGTCGCTTGATCTTCTTGCCCTGCCAAGTGACGGCCTCGGCGTACGACAGTTCACGATCCAAGTAGAGGGTTTCGATCATCGAACCGTTGGTGGTTTCGGCCCAAACCGCAACTGCCGGCGGTGCCTTCAATTGATCCCCAAAGCGCAGAAGCAGTGACACCGCAGTGTCCGCTTCTTCACTGGGATTGCGGCCGACCAGACGCTGGCCCTCATTGAGCTCGGCAATGCCAGCAAGCGGCGACGGTCGCACAATGGCCTGGCGATGTCGTGATTCGTAACTGGCGTCCATCAGCGACTTGGCCGGCCAGACACCCCAGAGGGAAACGACCAACAACACCAACCAGCTCAGCATGATTGTGATTAGCAACTTGCGGGGGGCCTTCTTGCCCATGGTCTGAGCTTTGAAATAAGGCACTCTGGAGAGTAGATGCAGCGCCACTAATAGCAGAGTGAGTACTCCGAAGACCATGTGGACCCGGGTGGTGACCAGCGAAAAGGGTTGGAGGTATGCCATGACCCCACTGACAGCCAGCGTCAGAAAACTGAAGAGCAGACCAAAATTGACCCAGTGACGAAACATTGGTCAGTTGTCAGGGGTCAAAGTTCAATTGTCAGTATCAAAGACCCACAATTCGCTCATCAGGCAGAGCCAGTATATCCAATCAGACTTCGCAGCTCTGTGATGTGTGTCTTGCCAACTTCGCGTGGCATGGCCTTGTGTTTCTTGCAGAGACTGGCGGCGTAACCAGTGGCCAGACCCATCTGAGCGCAGGTGAGCATTACGCGTGGGCCACTCAAACCAATGTGGGTGCAACTAAAACAGCGGCCAGCCATCATCAAGTTGGGGATGTCCTTGGAGTATAGCGAGCGAAACGGTAGGTAGTAGTGGCCACCGGTCTTGTGGAACAGGGCCTTGGACAGGAAGTCCTCTTTTGCTCCGGTTTCCTTGCGCTGGTAATGGGTGTCGAGTTCGCGTTCCTCTTCCACCACGCTGTCGGCAAACTCAGTGCGCGAAGTAGCGTCCTTCATCGAGTAAACATAGTCGCCAATGATGCGCCGCGAGCAGCGCTTGCCGCCAACGTAGGCTACCCATTGCAGTTTCACGGTCGCGTTCTTAGGATGTTTCTTGGCGTTGGAGAAGGAGCCGTAAATGGCGCGCAGCATGTGGTCGCGAATTTGCTCAGCATCATCAATCTGATGAAGGTCACCGTGGGAATACTCCCAATACCACTCACCCTTAATTGCCTCATGCTTGCCGGCCACGGGCATCGCCCAAGGCACATCGGGGAAGGCAGAGCGCTCTTTGAGAGTCTGACCATTCCACAAGACACTGGTGCCCATGGTCTTGTTGTCCGGCTTTTCCGGACTCCAAAGGTCACCGTGCTTATCCCATTTCTCGCCGAATTCACTGTGGGCCTCGCGGCCTTCACGGTATTCAGCGCCACCCCAGAAACCGAGCCAGCCATCACCGCTGGCATCGATGAAGACCGGTGCTTTGAAGCGCACGACGCGTCCGGAGGTTACTTCACGCGCTTCCACGTAAGTAATTTTGTCGCCCTCTTTGCCCAGTCCGACCGCCGCATGGTGCGCATAGATGTGAGCACCGGACTCTTGCATGGACTGCTCCCGCTTGCGCTGATCAGCCCAAGCCATGGTTGATCCATTGGGCCAGTGAAGAGTGTCAATTTTGCTGATCAAGTCTTTACCTTTACCATGAATACCGATGGTGTGCACGCGGATCTCCGCGCTGGCGTTGCCGCCAAGTAGGGGGCGGTCCTGAAGGAGGGCCACCTTGAGGCCCTGCTTGCGGGCGGCAAGAGCGGCACCGCACCCCGACATTCCACCGCCAACAATGACCAAGTCGTAGTCATGTTCGGGAATCTTGATGTTTTCGCGGCCACTCAAGCGGTCCTTCCAGGCGGTGAGTTCCGCGAGGTCGTCGTTGGGAAGTTCGGGGTTCTTTTCCTGGGTGAAAAACACCGCATCACAGCGACCATCGAACCCGGTGAGATCCACCAACTCTAGGGTGTAACTGCGTTTGCCACGCATGCTGCGAGCGGGTTTGACGTCCACTTCGCCGCCATACTGCCAGCCCCACTTATCGTCCTTTACACCGAACTCGGGCTCCAGCAGCTTGCCGTTGAACTTCACGCGAAATCGGCCGGGGGCTTTCCAATCACCGGCACACCAGTTGCGGGTACGCACGTAGATTTTCCATTTGCCGTCCTGAGGGATCTCAACAGCCGTGGTGGCGTTGGTAACAGGTATGCCCATGCCATGAGCCAGCAGGTGATTGCCGCCCATCTGATGGTAAAACTGGGTATCAATTACCCAGCCGCCTGGATTGGCGAAATTGCAGGCCTCAACAAGCACGCCGTCCGCACCCTTGCCCTCGGCCCCAAAAAGTTGCGGGGGTGCTGAAGCGGCCGTGAATGCAGTGCCGCCAATAACTCGCAAAAAGGTCCTCTTTTCCATGATGTGTTGAGATACGCTGACCGCTGGGTCAGGATTTCACAATTCGAATCGAATCGATCCCGCACTGGGCTGGCGCACCTTGGGCACAAGCCTCAACACAAGAGCTCGAGCCTTGACCTGCATTTGGTCTGGTTGAACTGATGAATTGACCGTTTTGTGGACAGCCTAATTCCAGCAATCGACTTGCGACCAAGCCAAACTTATCTAGGAATGTGGCCGCGATACTCAAATTGCATACGAGACGAAAACCCACCCGGGACTTCCCTCCACGTGGCGATGGCAAAATCCGCTCATGGAACAAACCCAAAAATCTCAAAGTTTATCAAAACAGATTGGCCTCTTCCTGGGGCCTGCTGCTGCCGTATTGATGCTACTTCTGGGTGCTCCCGATGGCCTGACCCATGAAGGCTGGGCCACCGCAACCCTGTTGATCTGGATGGCCGTATGGTGGGCCACCGAAGCGATCCCTATTCCGGTCACCTCACTGCTACCACTGGTGGTGATCCCACTCATCGGCGCGGGCAGCCCCATCGAAGCTGCTTCCGGCTACTCCAGCCCCATCGTAATGCTCCTCCTTGGCGGATTTGTCATCGCCACCGGAATCGAACGCTGGAACCTTCACAAGCGAATCGCTCTCAACATCGTCTCCCGAGTCGGCTCGAGTCCTACGATGCTGGTGCTCGGCTTCATGGTCGCCACCTCCTTGATCTCGATGTGGATTTCCAACACCGCCACCACCCTGATGATGGCACCGATCGCGATCTCCGCAGCGGCAGCTCTCAAACAAAAACGTGAAGGTTTCGTCGTAGCTCTGCTGTTGGGCGTCTGCTACTCCGCTTCCATTGGTGGCATTGCCACGCCGATTGGCACACCCACCAACCTCATCGCCATCAAGTGGCTGGAAGATCACACCGATACTACCATTGGTTACGCCCGTTGGATGAGCTTTGGCGTGCCCGCCCTTGTGCTATTGATTCCCGTGGCTTGGTGGGTGGTCACCCGGCGCATGCCCAAGGCAGAAAACAGCGGCAAGGTGGTGGAGGAAATCCATGATCAAAAAGCCGCACTGGGTAGCATCAGCGCTCCCGAGAAACGAACCGCAATCGTTTTCGGCATTGTCGCCACCCTCTGGGTGCTGCGGGTGCCGATCCAAAAGTCCCTTGCCAACATGGAGCTCTCATGGCTCGCACCCATCAGTGACATGGGCATCGCCATGGCTGGCGCCATCGCCATGTTTCTGGTGCCCTCCGGTAGCGGGGAACGCCGGGCTCTGCTTACTTGGCCAGAAGCTGTGAAGTTGCCATGGGGAGTGCTCATTCTTTTTGGCGGTGGTATCAGTCTCGGCAAAGCTGTGACGCGCACCGGTCTCTCGGAATGGCTGGGCACGTTACTGCAAGTGCTCGACGCACTGCATCCCATCTTCTTCGTTGCCGCAGTGGTTGCGATGGTTGTCTTTCTCACCGAACTCACCAGCAATGTCGCCACCATGACCACACTCGCTCCAGTCCTCGGAGCCTTGGCTGCAGCCATCGGCGCGGCACCTCAAAGTCTGCTGGCTCCTGCAGCCGTGGCCGCCAGTTGCGCATTCATGCTGCCAGTAGCCACTGCACCCAATGCAATTATTTACGCCACTAACAAGGTGCCCATTCAGAAGATGATCGCACGTGGTCTAAGGCTCAACCTCCTAGCCATCATCGCCATCACCGCCATCGGTTACTGGCTTGCTCCCCTGGTTCTCTAGTCCTGCAATGGCATGCGACTCGATCGCCACATCACCCATCATACTGGACGCTCTCACAAAGAGGTACTGCGCTTGTTAGCCAAAGGCGTGGTGGAGGTAGGTGGCGAGCCGGAGCATGACAACCGCCGCGAAGTTGACCGCTTCACACCAATCAGCGTCAGCGGCGATCTCCTACCCCACGATGAAGCGATCTACGTCATGCTGCACAAGCCAGCGGGAATCCTGAGCGCAACCAAGGATCCGCTGTATCCCACGGTAATTGAATTGATTCGGCACCCCAGAGGCCAAGAACTCCACCTCGCTGGCCGCTTGGATCGGACGAGTACTGGCCTAGTCTTACTGACTAACGACGGTCGATGGTCCAAGCAAATCACCGCGCCCAAAAGTGAGATCCCCAAGACCTATCTCGTCAAGACCACTGAGGACATCACGGAGGAAACTGCGGAGAAGTTTGCCGAAGGCATTTACTTCGCTTACGAGGATCGAACAACACGTCCGGCACAACTGAAGATTCTATCACCCCGACAGGCGCGTCTGGTCATTCATGAGGGTCGATATCATCAAATCAAGCGCATGTTCGGTGCCATGGGCAATCGCGTATGTGCCCTCCACCGTGAAGCTATTGGGGCGCTGATGCTAGATACCAAACTGGCTGTAGGCGAGTGGCGGGCGCTGACTCCAGAGGAAGTCGTGCAGACTGTAAGATGACTATGGCTGTTAGACAGCGGCTGGTGATGCGTCACCATTCACTCAAGCTGCGATCTACATGGCAACTTGTTCATCATGCACCATTCGTCACCAAGTGTCAGTTTACCGGCTGTGCCGGGAACTGGAATACTGGCCAACCATTCTTGTCGGTGAGGTTTGGCACATGGGTTTCGTTCCAACCCATGCGCACCTGTTTGGGGACGCTCACACCCTCGGCGGTGGCGACTACACTGTTACCCCTGATCTCGGCGGTGGCGGGCTTAAACTCGCCGTCAGCGCCTGCCAACTCGAAGTAGGCAACCTCCTTGCCGTCGAAAGTCTTCAGACCATCGGCCACACCACTGAAGGAAACTGTCACCATGTTACCGCTGGCTTTGGCGCCGGCAAACTCGGCACCGGTGTAGGCCACGTCCTTACCGTAGTCTCTCTTCAGCGCAAGATAAGCCAAACGCTCACCCACTGGCTGTTTGTCCCATGGGTGAATATCGTTGATGTTGCCATGAAGGGTATCGTGGATGGGCACCACACCGCAGTTGGGGATTTCCTTGGCAGCCTTGAACTGGGTAGCCCAGATGTTGCGCGCCAGAGTGGTATCGTCACCGGGCTTCTTTCGGTTGTATTTGAAGGGAGCGATCTGCACCTGATAGAAAGCAAAGTCGCCAACTTGAAAGTCCTTACGCCAACCGGTGATGAGCGCGTTCATCTTGTCGAAGTATTGCGGATACGGATTGCCACGGTTGGACTCGCCCTGATACCAGATGGCACCCTTGATGGCGAAGGGCACAAGCGGCGCCACCATGCCATTGTAAATGCTGGTGCCACGCTTGAGACCGATGGCCTCGGCCGCCTCGTTGGAAATCCACTGGTCAACCGGTGTGCCACCCCAGTTGGTGCCGATCAGGCCGATAGGAATGTCGAGTTCCTCCTGCAGCTTGGAGCCAAAGAAAAAACCAGTACCAGAGAAACCGAGGAGCTGGGCCGATTCCTCAGTGGTCATCCAGGTGCCGGGACAGTCCTCGGCGGGCTCGGGCTTCTTAATGTGCTGAGAGACATTATATATTCGTAACTGGGCATTCTTCTTGGCGGCTGCGGCAACCTCCTCAGCCATCTTGGTACAGCGCTTGAGGGGCCACTCCATATTGGACTGGCCGGAGCAGATCCAGACGTCGCCGACGACTACGTTCTTGAAGACAATTTCGTTGTTGCCCTTGATCTTAAGTTCCTGCGGCTTGGCATTGGCCGTGGACTTGGGCAGTCTAACCATCCACTTACCATCATTGCCCGCAGTGGCTTTCTTGGTGGCACCGACAAAACTTACCATCACCTTCTCACCGGCATCAGCCCAGCCCCAGACTGGCACCTCAACATCGCGTTGAATGACCATGTGATCACTAAAAACAGAGGGCAGCTTGACGTCGGCAAGTAGCGGGGAGAGCGAGGACGCCAGCAGTGCAGAAAGGAACAGGATGGATTTCTTCATGGTATGAGTTGGATTCAAAAATGGAAACGAAAGCTAAAGAGCTCAACTGTCAGCGAAAAACAAAAAAGCCAATGTCAGCTGTGTCATGGCCGTACTGGCGCAGGATAGGAGCCGCCGACCCTCAACCATGTATTGTTTAACCCAGGCCAGCCCCTAGGATGGTAGAGCACGCCACTGAGTTGAGTCGGGTTGTCGGGAGCCAACTCACTGACGGGAAACTTCATGCTCAATCCTTTGGCATCGGATTGGATATCCTGCTTGAGATTTGAATTTACCTGATTGTCATCACAGAAAAAAACCACACCGCTGAGGTCCAGGTCTCTGATGCCCGGGCCATGCAGCGAGCCTTCCACCCGATAGCCATCCTCTTCTTGAATCTTACGCGCAGAGAAGGTCCAACCTTGTGGCAGACATGCGGGGAGCTCCCTGCGAGATGCCTCAATGAGTTCTTGATCCGAGCTGGCGGCTTGACGCTCGCCGATGGGAATGGAAATGGCCAAATCAACCCAGTTGGGATGACAGCCTTTGGCACAGGCCATCCAGCGAACCTTGCCCCGCAATGGGAGAGTCTCGGCGGCGTAACAAGAGTCGACGCTAATCTCACACAAAAGCACGACGTCTCGGCGGTAACCCCAGATCGTGAGGTTTGCCATCTTGCTCGTTTCTGGTCCCGGCCACATCAGAGGCCCGGCTTTCACCCCCTTGGGCAGTTGCCATTCGATGGCCGTCGGCAGACCTACCAAACCCGGTGAATGCCAGTAAGTATGATATCCAGGCGCTGGTTGGATATGCAGGCCCGCTGTGAAAGTTGTGCCGGTCGAAACAACCCGCTGGTCAGCCAGCAGTCGAATGACTACGCTTTCATGTTTAAATTCATGGTTGGCGTCTGACGGCGCATCCGTCTTTTTGGGTGCCGCGTTTGCATGAAGCGCCAGCATCGGAATCAGCGCGATGACAGGGCACAGCTTCATGGGGTCACTTTGATTATACCCCGCATGAGCGTGGCGTGACCCGGGAAGGTGCAAACGAAGGGGTAGTCGCCGGCCTTAGCGGGAGCGATAAAATCGATGTTCACGCTTTCATTGCGTTCCAATAGCTTCGTGGAGTGGAGTATGTCGGCACTCTTGGGAACGTAATGAGCCTTAAAGCCCTCTCCTCCCATGGCAATCGCGGCACTAGCCACGGTGTCGGCTGTGCCGGGTTTCACGATCAACAGATTGTGAGGCAGGGCATCGGGATTGTTGAACTCGATACGCACCCTGCGACCAGCCTTCACTTTGATCTCCTTGACGTCGTAGCGCATCTGCTCAACCACGGTATTTACGCGGAAAGTGATCAATTCTGGCTTATCAGAAACCAGACCACCTTTGCCGAAGTCCTTGTCTTTTTCTTCCACAAACTCGGGACTACCCATGGCGGGGTCCGCCACATCCCAGTGATGTTTTACCGTAGCTGCCGCGATGCGCGCATGCTCCACGGGCGAAGCCAACACTTGCTTGAGCAGCTCACGATTGCGCACGTTGAACTGCTGGTGCACCCACAGTCCTTCGAGGATGGGCAGGGCGTGGGCAGGATTGTTCGGGTCGTAGCCCTTGAGCCATTTCTGAGTCTGAGCAATCACCTGATCGGCAGGGCGGCCACTCAGCTCAACACGGGTGCGATGACGCACACCGTTCACGGGATGCTCGAAATTTTTGAGCAACTGGGAAATAGAGGCACCAGCGATCTTCACCGGCTTCTGCAGAGGCTTCTTGGTGTAGACCATGCGGTAGATGCGGCCATGCTTTTTGTCGCGTTCCGGGTCACGAATGTTGTGCTGCATGTGCCCGATAATCACGTTGTGCCAGTCGGAGACATAGAGTGCACCGTCTTCGCCAACGATGGCATCGGTGGGGCGAAAGTTGCGATCTTCAGAATACAGAAAATCGTTGGTCTTTGAGGGCGTGCCCCAAACCTCGCCGACCTTCTTTTTCTCGTAACCATCACGGTGGAGATCATAGTGCTTGAGGCCGAGGTAACCGATGGTGTTGCAAAGGACGAAAGTCTGCTGCATCTCGTCAGGAAAGTTATCACTGGAGATGATCTCGTCGGCTGCGACGGGGCGCACCTGCTTATTGAGTAAGACGTGCATCTTAAAGCCTTTGCCATCTGGGCGGACCTGAAAGGAGCGGCCACCAGTGCCGTCGTTGGCGTAATGGTAGCCCCATTTATCAAAGGCGGTGCCATGCGGATTGGGGCGGTTGCCAGCGTGAGGCGCGATCGTAAAGCGTCGTGGGTCGAAGCGATACATCGCGGAGGCTCCGGTACTCACAGAAGGACCCCAAGGGTGTTCCATGTTGTTGTGAAGGAAGATGCCGCTCTGCCAGTAGATGCCACCGCAAGGGCCATAGATCAGGTTGTTGGCGGCGTGGTGGGTATCGGCGGAACCAATACCGGAAAGCAGCACGTAGCGCTCGTCGGCCACGTCATCTCCATCGGTATCGCGAAGGAAAATCAAATCGGGCTGGCTGGCAACAATCACGCCACCATTCCAGAATTCAAAGCCGAGTGGGTTGTTTACCTGAGCGAAGGTAATGCACTTATCAGCCACGCCATCTCCATCTTCATCGGGAAAGATGAGCAAGCGGTCATTGGGCTCCTTGAGAGGCTCGGGCATGGGGTAGGTACCCCAGGCGGCGGCCCACAGCCGACCTTTGCCGTCCACCTGCATTTGCACGGGGTTGGCAAGCTCGGGGAACATGCTCTCATCGGCAAAGATGTTGAGCTTGTAGTTGGGAGCATGCTTGAGCTTTTTAAGACTCTCCTTAGGGCTGAGGTATTCGGGATTGCCTTCCTTTTGAGCGCTCGAACTCTTGGACTTGCCACCGATATTGGAGACGACCTTGACCGGCTCAGGGACATTGGAGTCATCGACTTTCAAATCGCGGCCATTGGCCAGAGCATGGATGCGAGGATCGCGGTTGGCGGTAATGACATCGAGCATTGTCAGTTCGTGTTTGAGGACGTCGGCATTGGACTGACCATCGACAAACTTAAGACCAGAACGACCACCCCAGATGTCGTTGCCGTCCACCGCGCGGAAGCGGTTGTACCAGTGATAGTTTTTATCGAGGACTGCCATGCGCAGGGCCTCGAGCTTGGGGTCGGCTTTCACGTCCTTGCCCAGCACCTTGGAGGCGACCACCTCAGCAATCAGCTTATTGCCCAGGTCGTTGAGGTGGACTCCATTGATGGTAAGCGGCTCCTTGTTGGCGGCGTAGAGTGCCTGGCTGGGGGTGAAGAGATCAACGTATCCGACTTCCTTATCCTTGGCGACTTGAGCGATGACCGCGTTGTAGGCGGCAAGGTTCTTGTTGTTGGCCTTGCCGCTGGGCAGGTTGGGATCCTCAAGATTTTCGTGGGCAATGGGCGAAAACAGTACGAAGCGGGGAGCACTCTGACCGTTGGGCTTAAGGCGCCGATAATTGTCGATCATCTCGCTCATCTTCTTGCTGAAATCGCTGACCCCTTTGTCACCAGCGAAGGACTCATTGTAGCCAAAGAAAACAAAGATCACGTCGGCCTTCGAAATCTTGAGGTAGTCCTCAACTGTGATGAATCCCTTGTTGCGGGGACGGCTAGCCACTTGGTCGCCAGGAAAGGCCTGATTGCGGAAAACCAGTTCATGCTGGGGCAGACCATTCTGGATCAACGCCTCCATCCAACCCGAATGCTGCATGCGTTCAGCGAGGGTGTTGCCAATGCTCACCACGTGGTCACCCTTTTTGAGAACTACCTCTGCGCTTGCGCTGAGAGAGAGGAGTGGCAGCAAAGGGATGAAGCAGCGGATAAAGCGACAGAAGCGAGTGACCATGTTCATGGATGGATTGAATGTTGGGAGCCGTTAAAAAGAGGGAACGCAGTGTGAAAGATCGCAGCCATTGCGCACTCCTTTTTTGATGGCTGAACC
>JBMYMN010000048.1:0-17115 GCA_049597355.1 Luteolibacter sp. | reverse complement strand
GTGACGTGCCCAGCAATCGCTCGTGGCGCGATTTGGATGAGCACGAAAAGCTCAGCAAGGTTGAGGTGTGGTCCATCTCGCGCACGGGTCTGCCTGGTCTGGCTCGCGAATCACGAGTCACGCGCGGTTCCGTGAACAAAGTCATCGCTGCTCTTGGTGAAATTGAAGGTGGCGACGATGCACTGGATCACTTGGTTGATGCCTCACGCCATGCCGCCCGCATCGAAGAGCTGCTTCAAGCCTATCCCGATAGCGAGCCCGGCCTCATGCGCGCGCTTTCCGCTCATGCTTCCATTGCCAGTGGCGTCTTCCTTGGCAACAGCCTGCCCATTCGCGAGTGGAACGACTTCGCTCAATGGGATCGACCAGTACCCGACGTCCGAGCCAATCGTGGTGTGAATGGCATCGACGGTCAAATCAGCACCTGGCTTGGCTGGAGTGCCGACGAACCGGATGCTTGGGCTATTGTCGGTGATCTCACCGCCCTTTATGATATCGCCAGTGGCTTTGTGCTTCGCCAAATTATCAACGAAGGGCGCGTGTTGGCTGTCATCAATAATCACGGGGGCCGTATCTTTGACCGACTGCCGCGCTTACAAAGCATGAGTCCTCAAGCCCGCGAATGGATGGCCAATGAACAACAAGCGGACCTCGCAGGGTTTGCCCAACTTTGGGGCATGACGCATAAGACCGTGCGTAATATCAACGATTTCGATGGCTTGGATCAATTCGACGGGGAGACCGCCATCCTTCTCGAGGTCCTGCCAGATGGGAATCAGACTGATGCCTTCTGGAAGACTGTAGATGGGTTTTGAGCAGAATGGGATAACCCTCAATTCAGCACGCTCACTTTGAAGTTTTTATAGCGCGCCGAGCGGGTGAACATATGGCGCAAGCCGATGCGGCCTTCCGTCACTGCGGGAAACTTTGAATTCACGAAGTAGCAAAGCTTCTCTTTATCTCTGGCCTTGATGTGCATGAACACTTCCTTGTCGCGCTTGATGACAGTAATCTCGTGCGGCAAGCCCGGTGTAAAGAACCCAGTGTCGTGATACTCGTTGTCCAGCTCTGTGCCTTTCAGTTTGGGTGCGCCTATGTAACGGCGGGCACGAATGTAGTCTTTGCCGGGCTCTGAAGCCATGGCGCCATAGGCATTGTAGCTGATGTGGTAGAGGTTCATGTTGTTGTAGTATTTCTGCATTGAGGGCACCTTGCGAAAGTCCGCCCACTTGGAGATGTCGACATCGAAGCCCTTTTTGCCAGTACCAGTAGCCTGAATATAAAGGATGGTCACAAACTGAAAGTGTTCGTCGGTGGGCGTGTAAGTGTATTCGATTTTTAGGTCGCCTTTGAACGAGTCCTTGGTCCACAGCACCGCGTGATGAGCATCGTTGCGCGCCTCTGGCCCGGCCCTCAGTTCCATACCCTTTTCTGAATTTATTACCCTCGCGATCTCGCCGTCTAGTGTCCACCTCTGCTTCCAGTTGCCGATACAGGAATCCTCAAAAACCGGATGCCATGAACACTTAGAGAGTTTCCCAAACTCGATACTTGTAGCGATTTCTGACTTACCGTCTGCAGAGCAAAGTGCTGGGCTGATGGCGAGCAGGGCACACAGATAAGCGTAGGGGATTTGGCGCATGAGTGTGGGTGGTTGTACGGAAGGGTATATCTTGTAAGTCGGTTTTTGCCAATGAATCACATCAATTTGGCTGTGACACGTAGCGAAGGTTTCCACTCCTTGTGAATATTCTATTTCTGTGCGTAACTATGGCATTTGATGGTAATGCGTATCCACAGTATGAGGAGCGGCATCGTGCGTGGTGCGGTATTTTTGGCATGTGCCATGGGGCTGAATGTGGCTACCCTAGCATCTGAGAAGGATCTCAGCACTGCGTTTCCTAACAAAGAATTCAAAATCCAAGTTGTTGAAGGCGAGGACATCTACAGGGCCGAGTGGACCTACACAAACCCCTACGAATTGCCATTGGTGGTGGAGAAGGTAGACAGCGATTGTGGTTGTCTGGAAGTGGAGGTGGACAGCAAAAAGCAGGTGAAGAAAGGGGAGTCCGGCAAGATTGTGGCGGGGTTTGCTCCGGGTGCCCGGCAAGGTTTGCAACGCATTCTGCTCAAGGTCCACTTCGTCGGTTATCACAAACCTGTGGAGTTGATCTTTATGGCCAAGATTCCGGCCCCAGTGGAGGTTTCCGTTCAGGAACTCAAATGGACCGCGCAGAATCGTGAGCAAACGCAGACTGTGGACGTGACGACTGGTACCTCAGAGGATTTCAAGATGATGGAGCTCAATGGTCTGCCCAAAGGTCTGTTCACCATCAAGACCGAGACCGTAAAGAAAATGCGCCATTACCGACTATACATCACCCCCACAGGCAAATCCAAACCTGGTATTCAATACCTGCAGATCTGCACCGATTCCCGGGAACCCATTTTTCAAGTTCTTGAGGTCTATTTGCGAGTGGAGTGAGAGCTCATAAAGTCTTCACGCCTTGCCTCATCGGCTCAGCTATGAAGACTCTGAGACATGTCCAAGCCGACTTACCGCACGTCTCCCGCCAATCTTGAGGGTATGCCACCCGGTGTGCCGCACATCATCGGAAATGAGGCTGCGGAGCGATTCTCCTTCTATGGGATGAAGGCGGTATTGGCCATTTTCATGGTCAATTACCTGCACCTGATGGATGGGCCGGCCTCCTTTGGCATGAGTGATTCAGAGGCAACAGGTCAGGTGCACTTGTTTGCCTCCTTCGTCTACATCACGCCTTTCATCGGAGCTGTGTTGGCAGATGCTTTCTGGGGTAAATACAAGACCATCATCGTGCTCTCACTAGTCTACTGTGCAGGGCATGCGGCGCTGGCCTGCATGGGCTTCTTTGGTGCATCACCAGCATGGCTGATGGCGGGCCTGGTAATGATTGCGCTGGGTTCGGGAGGGATTAAGCCATGTGTATCTGCCCACGTTGGTGATCAGTTTGGTGTGAAGAACTCGCACCTGCTAACCAAAGTATTCAATGCCTTTTATTTTTCCATCAACCTCGGTGCCTTCGCCTCCATGCTTCTCACGCCTTGGCTACTCAAGTGGTATGGGCCGCATTGGGCCTTTGGTGTGCCTGGCGTTTTAATGGCTTTGGCGACCCTAGTCTTTTGGATGGGTCGTCACCGTTTCATTCACGTGCCGGCCAAGGGTTGGAAGATTTTCATCAATGAAGTGACGGGTAGTGGCCTGAAGGCGATTCTCAAGCTGCTACCGCTGTATTTGTTCGTGGCGATGTTCTGGGCTTTGTTTGACCAAACTTCATCGCGCTTCATCTTCCAAGCTCAGGATATGGACCTGAAGTTTCTGGGCGTGGAATGGCTGCCCTCGCAATTGCAGTCGATGAACAGTATCTTCGTGCTGACCTTCATCCCCGTCTTCACCTTAGTCCTATATCCTTGGGTAAATAAGGTCTGGAAGGTGACCGCACTACGCAAAATCGGCGTGGGTCTATTCCTAATGGGGGCTTCCTTTGCACTCGCTTCAGTCATCCAAATGTGGATCGATGCGGGAGAGAGGCCCAATATTGGCTGGCAGATCACGGTGATAGCCCTGCTAACGGCAGCGGAGGTGATGGTGTCCATCGTGGCTTTGGAATTTGCTTATACCCAAGCACCAAAGGGTATGAAATCTTTCATGATGTGCCTTTATTTGGCCTCGGTATCGCTGGGAAACTTATTTGTAGCGGGAGTGAACCACTTCATACAGATACCAAGTGCAGCCACCGAGCAGTGGGAACTGATTGCCAAGAAATCGGAGGAGAAGCAGAGAGTGCTGCTCGAAGGTTTCGATGGTAAGGTGGATACGCCAGATGACTTCCAAATGCACCTGATCGAAGGCAAGGTGAGTGAACTAATGATTCCGGCGGAAAATGAATTCAATGCCGCTGCCAACCGGATTGAAGAAAGCGTATCCAAGAGTGGTGAGTTGCCCGATGAAAGTATTGGCAAGTTGCTGCTCAACAAATTCAAAGACCCCTGGGGCAATACCATAGTATATCAGACACTAAATTCTCGTAGTGTGCGTTTGATGAGTGCAGGTCCTGATAGGAAGCTCAACACCAAGTGGGATCTCGGAATGATCCTCACCTTAGTCCAACCTGAGGAACGTGGCGAGAAGGGCTGGACGGATGCCCTACGTCCGGAAACACCATGGCTGGAGCGCCACAAAGAGAGGCTAGGTATGGTGGTCGAAACGGCTGCAGAAGGGGAGGACGTTCGCCCACTAACTCGCGAGGTCTTTAGCGGCGGCCAGACCAAGCTCATGGGAGCCAGTTATTTCTGGTTCTTTACCGCCTTGATGTTCATCACGGCCGTTTTTTTCATCCCGTATGCTATCCTCTATAAGCAGAAGACCTATTTGCAGGATTGAACCACAGCAAGGATTCAATAGTAGCGTTACCGATGGGAAATGGCACTCAATCGGCCATGGTTGCAAAATGTTGCGATTCCCTCAATTTCAGCGGTTTGTAGCTTGACCTTAGGGCCGCAAATCGAGACTTTGACGTGCATTTGACGTCACATTACCGACACTCGCTAAGAGTAAGGGACTGATTTCAGCGCTTCTAAACAGCTTATTTACCTCTCTCAAGACTGTATTTGCTGTATGAACGAATTTCTCAACTATCTCATTTTCAATAACTTAAATGTTCAAAAATCTCTTTGGAAACTTCTTTGCCAATGACATCGGAATCGACCTCGGCACCGCCAACACTCTGATCAATGTTAAGGGACACGGCATCGTGCTCCGAGAGCCCTCAGTGGTAGCGGTCAAGGCCGGTACGAACGAAGTGAAGGCAGTGGGCGACGATGCCAAGCGCATGCTCGGTCGGACTCCCGGTAACATTGTCGCGATTCGTCCGCTGAAGGATGGAGTGATTGCCGACTTCGAGGTTACTGAGGCGATGCTTCGTCATTTCATCAAAAAGGCAAACAAAAGTCGTTCTCGCCCGCGTGTGCTTATTGCCATTCCCTCAGGAATTACTGAAGTTGAGCGGCGTGCCGTGCGCGAGTCCGCTGAACAAGCTGGTGCGCGTGAAGTTTATCTGATCGAAGAACCCATGGCCGCCGCCATTGGAGTTGGCCTTCCTGTGATGGAAGCCTCTGGCAACATGGTGGTCGATATTGGCGGTGGCACCACCGAAGTGGCACTAATCTCTCTCTCCGGGATCGTCTACTCGCGTAGTGTCCGTACCGCAGGTGACGATATCGATGAATCCATTTCATCCTACATGAAGCGTGCTTACAACCTGATGATTGGTGAGCGCACTGCGGAAGAAATTAAAATACGCCTTGGCTCCGCAGCACCGCTGCCCAAGGAATTGACGATGGAGGTGAAGGGCCGCGACCTTGTAGCTGGTCTTCCCAAAACCATCACCATCACCTCGCAAGAAATCCGCGAGGCGATGTCTGATCCGCTCGGCTCCATCGTGGATGCCGTGCGCACGACTCTCGAACGTTGCCCGCCGGAACTCGCTGCTGACCTCGTGGACCGCGGTATTGTGCTGGCTGGTGGAGGAGCCCTTCTCAAGGGACTTGACCGTTTGCTTCGAGAGGAAACTGGCTTGCCCGTGCACATCGCTGAGGATCCCCTTAGTGCGGTTGCAGAGGGTACAGGAATGGCGCTAGAGGAAATCGAATTCCTCCAAGGTTTGACCAATGCGGACCGTTAGGTCTTCAGTGGATCTGCACCCATGGGGCGATGAAGCCACTTAACCTGATTGCTCTGCTGCTATTTTTGGCGGGTGCCGTTTGGGCGCTCACCCGCAGTGATCGGGCCGTACGCAACATCCAGGCTGTCTACTATACTGCGATGTCACCTTTTCTTAAGGCAGGTTCCGGTATTGAAAACAAGGCCCAGGGCTTTGTGCGAGAAGTCCGCCACTCTAAGGAATTGGAAGCGGAACTGGAGGTGGCACGCGAGCAACTGGGCCGCCTGCGCCTGATCGAGTCGCGCTACCGCACGCTGGAGGGCGAGAACGTGCAACTGCGCCACGCCCTCAACTTCAAGGAGCAGACCCAGTTCGACGTCGTCGCTGCCCGCGTGGTCCGCCGCAACCCCACCACCTGGTGGCAGACGGTGGAGATCGACGCCGGGGTCGACCGCAAAGTGGGTAGCAATCTCTCCGTCCTATCCAATGAAGGCCTTGTGGGCCGCATCGACCGCATCGACAAGGATCGTTCCGCGGTGCTGCTGCTCACCGATGAAAAATGCCAGGTGGCGGCACGAGTGGAGGGCTCGCCCGAAGTGGGTATTGTCAGTGGCCAGCGAGGTGTTGCCGGAGGGCAACCCCTGCTGCGTCTTCGTTTCTTATCCGCGAACTCCTCTGTCCGTCCCGGGCAGCGCGTGTTCACCACCGGTCACGGTGGCATCTTTCAACCCGACATTCTTGTGGGGACCATCGATTCCGTCGACAAGGGCGCTCTGGATTCAGAGGCGCTCATCCGTCCTGCGGTCAACTTCACCGATCTCGGCGCGGTCTTTGTGGTTCTTACCGAGGATTCATAGCCCTGTGTGAGATTTGCAAAGTGTGACACAAAATCGTGATTTATTTGATTGGTTTTCAATCAGGCGCTGCGCGCTTTGGTCTCATGAAGACGCGGGCCTTTTTTCCGGCCTTCTGCGTTGCTCCTTGGTCACGAATGTTCATTCGCTCCCGCCTCGCGCCTTGAATCCGGCAAAAACTCCTCGCGCGCTTTTGCATCACTCTTTCCAAACCTCACACCTTTGATTCGTTACTCTCTAACCGTTCTGGGACTCATGATTGCCGCCCTTGTGGTGCAGCAATTCATGCCGACCTTCACGGGCATCCACGATTCGCGCATTCTCTTGCTGCATCTGGTATTCCTATGCGCAGCGGTGACGGTGGGCCAGCCGACCATGCTGCTGCTGGCCTTCATCGGTGGTTTCTTGTGGGACGCGCAATGCTCGCTGGGTCCGGACGTGGGAGATCCCGGCGTCTACAAGGAGCGGGTGGAGAGCTTGCGCTTTGGCGTGTCCATCCTGCTCTTCGGCGGCCTCGGTTTCCTGATGCAGGGCATTCAGCCGCTTTACCGCACCGGCAAGTGGCAGTTCTCGGTGGTGCTCTCAGGCATCGCGATCTTCTTCTATCTGGCGGGCGAATACCTGCTGATCAATTTCATGCGCGGTGACTTCATGCTCACCCGCGCCACCTTCATGCAGATGATCTACACCTCGGTGCTGACCATGCTGATTTCACCCCTCATTTTGTGGATCCTCGCCCTCATCGCCGAGCGCTACAACCACACCCTGTTCCCCGAGCGCAAGGAGAAACGCCGCCCCGCCTGGATATGAGACCCACCGCCTACAGACTGCGCCTTTATCTACTGACCGTCCTGATGCTGGTCGGCTTTGGCGTGCTGTTGAATCGTCTGCATGATTTCCAGATCCTGCGCCGCGATGAGTTTTTGGCCCAAGTGCCCGGCAACCGCGAGGTGATCATCCGCGAGCCCGGCATTCGCGGCGACATCGTGGATCGCAACGGTGTGGTGCTGGCCAAAAACAACCGCAAGTACGAGCTGTGGTTCAATCTGGAGGAAATCCGCGATGCGCATTTGGCCCGTGTGCGAGCCGCCAAGGTGGAGGCCGACAGTGGGCCGGTGAAGGCCGAGAGCGACATTGTGGCCATGGTCAAGGAAGGCGACGAGAGTCCCATTGGCCAACTCAAGTCTTTGGGGCTTGCCAAGAACTTCAAGGCCAGTGCCCTGCGCACCCACTACCTAACTCACGGCGGCCTCATTCCCTTCACCTACCGCAGCGACTTGGACTTCAGGGAATTCTCGGTGATTGCCGAGAACAACCGCGAGATGCCCGGCGTGCACGTGGGCATCCGCCCCGAGCGCATCTACCCCTACGGCAGTCTCGGCAGCCACGTGATGGGTTACCTCAAGCAGTGGGAGAAGGGCGACATCCCGCCGGATGCGGAGAAGAAATTCGATCACTACATCGGTGACAGCAAGGGCATCGCCGGCGTCGAGGCCAGCATGGACTCTTACCTGCAGGGACATGAGGGCGTGAAGAAGGTGGCCAAGGACGAAAAGGGCCGCACGCTCAAGATGCTCGACTACACGCGCCCGGAAGTGGGGGCGAAGGTGATGCTCAGCATGGACGCTCGCGTGCAGTATCTGCTAGAGAGCGTGCTGCGCCGCGTGGGCCGCGCTTCGGCCGTAGTGATGGACGTGAACACTGGCGAAGTGCTGGCGATGGCATCCGTGCCCGACTACGACCCCAATGCCTTTATCCCGAGTATCTCGAATGCGCGATGGCAGGCCTACCGCGAGAGCGCAAAGTTGTCGCCTTTGACCAACCGAGCCATCTCCGAGTTTGCACCGGGCTCTACCATGAAGGTGCCCACTGCCATAGCGGGGGCTTTGGAAGGACTCGCTCAGCAGCACTGCACGTGTGAGGGCTATGTTCAGTATGGCAACCACAAGGTGGGTTGTTGGATCTGGAACATGCGCGGAGGGGCACATGGTTTGCTTAGTTTGTCACAGGCTTTGCAGAAATCTTGTAACCCATATTTCAACAAGATCGCCAATATGATGGGCAACGACAATTTGGTAGCTGGTTGCGAGAAGGTGGGTTTTGGTAAGAAGTCCGGTATTCGTCTACCAGGTGAAAGTTCGGGTATCTTACCGGGTAGTCGTGCTTGGCGTGTGGCGAACCCCGGCATGACGATGACACCGGTGATGGGAGCCTTCACTTCCATCGGTCAGGGCGAGATGATGGCTACTCCACTGCAGATGGCGGCAATGACGGCGTGTGTGGCCAATGGCGGCAAATACTACCAGCCGCGCATTGTGCGCAAGGTGGTGTCCCAAGATGGTGATTTGTTGGTAAAGGATCAACCCATCCTCAAATCCAACATCATCAAAATGGGCGTATCCGTGGAAGATTTCGAGCAGATCCGCAAGGGCATGTGGATGGCAGTTAACGAAATGGGTGGTACGGCTCGGCGTGCCAAGATGGAGGATGTGGAAGTGGCTGCCAAAACGGGAACCGCACAGACGATCGATTACGGTGAAAAATCGAACAATGCATGGATGATTAGTTTCGCTCCATACGAAGCTCCTCGCTATGCCGTGGCGGTAATGGTCCAGAATGGTGCCTCAGGTGGCAAAGTTTGCGGTCCACTGACCCATCTAATATACCGTGGCCTTTTCGCTCGCGATAGCGGAGTGCGCCTGCCACTCAACCGAATGCAAGAATTTGCGGGTAATACGGAGCGTGTGGAGGAAGTAGAGTTACCCGAGGACGTGCTGGCGGCCATAGATGCCACGATTCTCCAAGAAGAGGATGTAATTGAAGCTCAGTTCAATGCTCCTTTCGTTCCACGTTCCTCCGATTCGCCTCCACGGGCGTTGGTAGTACCTCTCACACCAACTCTTACCACCGAAGCAGACGACGAAGGCACCGTAGTGCCCAGGGCTGTGCCGGTTCAACAATGAGTTTAAGCCACATCCAGATCTCAACGTTTCATCAAGATCCTCTCTCCACCAAAACACTTTAACCAATACTTTTACCCATAACCAAAATGATTACGAATATTAAGCGCATGCTCGGCATCGGTACACCCGACCCCAAACGGGGCAACACCATTGTCGTGAATGCTGAGAAACTAGAACGACGGGTGGCTCTTCTCGAAGAGGGTGTGCTCGAGGAATACTCCGTGGAACGCGAAGGCGATCAAAATATTGTTGGCGGCATCTTCAAAGGTCGGGTCAAAAATATCGAGCAGGGCCTGAAGGCCATGTTCGTGGACATCGGTCTTGAGAAGAATGCTTTTCTGCACTTCTGGGACGCTATCCCCGCTGCCCTCGACTCCGGTCTGGAGGAAATCCAGCGCAAGGGCCGCCAAAAAAAGAAGAAGGCCAAAAAGATCTCCTCCAAGGACATCCCCAGTATCTATCCGGTGGGCTCCGAGATCGTGATTCAGGTATCCAAAGGGCCAATCGGCACTAAGGGCCCACGCGTGACTACCAACATTTCGCTTGCTGGCCGCTATCTTGTTCTGATGCCCTACACTGAACAGTTCGGTATTTCGCGTAAGATCGACGACCCAACGGAACGTGCCCGCCTGCGTGACATCATGCAGAAGCTTTCCGTCCCTGACGGCATGGGCCTGATCATGCGTACGGTAGCCACCGGTACTCGTGCCCGCCACTTCGTGCGTGACCTAGCCATGCTGCTTGAGCAATGGGAGGAGATTGAAGCCCGTCGTGCGAACAATCCGCCGCCGGCCTGCATCTTCAAAGAGCCCGGCCTGATCGAGCGTTCCGCCCGTGACTTTCTCACCGAAGAGGTGAACCAGATCATCTGCGATGATGAGGAAACCACCGAAATGATACGCGGCATCGCCAATAAGATCTCGCGCCGTGCCAAACGTCGTGTTCACTACATGGCACCATCCGCTGAACCCATTTTTGAGCGTCTCGGGTTACAGAAGCAGATTGATGAAGCCTTTTCGCGTCAGGTATGGCTGCCTTGTGGTGGTTATCTGGTGATTGATGAGACTGAGGCTCTGATCTCAATTGATGTGAATACCGGGCGCAATCGTGGCTCCAAGGATGTCGACAAGATGATTCTTCAGACCAACATCGAGGCGGCAGAGGAAACAGCTCGTCAGCTCCGCCTTCGCAACATCGGTGGCCTTGTGGTGATTGATCTCATTGACATGCGCCACCGCCGTGATCAGCAGGCAGTGTACAAGGCCATCAAGGAGCGTCTTAAGCGCGACAAAGCCAAGACTCAGGTGCTTCAAATTTCTCAGATCGGCCTGATGGAGATGACCCGTCAGCGTCTCAACGAGTCTCTGCGTGATTCAATGTATGAGCCCTGTCCGTATTGCTCGGGTCAGGGTCGGGTAAAGACGCCGATGACCATGTCCGTCGAGATCCAGCGCCACCTTAACACTCTGATTCACAAGCACCGGGATTCCGTGGGTGATATGATCGTGGTGGTGAATACCGACGTGCTCAATCGCTTTAAGAGTGAAGATTCCAAGCTTTTAATGGAGCTGGAACGGTCGCATTCCGGTCGCCTTATCTTTCGTTCCGACCCTGCCCTGCAGCGTGAGCGCTTTGCGATCATCGATGCAAAGACGCAGAAAACTCTGGAATCGCGTTAAAACAGGCAGGAAAACTGCTGTAGCTGCCCTTATACCACCATGTCTCGCAAAACTAAGATAATCTGTACTCTTGGTCCCGCCACGGAGGCCGAGGAAAAGATTAGCGAATTGATCGAAGCTGGGGCCAATGTCTTTCGCCTCAATATGAGCCACGCTAAGCATGACTGGGCACGGCAGATGGTGGAAATTGTGCGGCGCCAAGCCGAGCATTATGTCAAGCATATCGGCATACTTTTTGACCTGACCGGCCCTTCCATTCGCACCGGCGACCTAGATGAACCCTACTGTTTGGCTGAAGGCGACCGCATTGAGTTTCGCCATGAGGGCACTGAGCCAAGTGTGGAAAAGTCTACCACGGTGAACTACAGGGGCATGATGGAGGATGTCTCAGAGGGTAATACCCTAGTGGTTGATAATGGTGCGCTATTGATGAAGATTGAACAGGTCTCATCGGATCGTATCCTCTGTGTGGTCAAGACTCCGGGAAAGTTGGGTAACCGTCGACACATCAATTTGCCCGGTGTGCGCCTGAATTTGCCGGCCCTGACCGACAAGGATTACGATGATTTGGCTTTGGCGGTAGACTGCAAGGCTGACTTCATTGCCGGCTCTTTTGTCCGCGATGCTGCACACGTGGTGGCACTAAGAGAGGCGATGGAAGGCCGCGGTGGTGATGCCAAACTGATAGCTAAGGTCGAAGATCAGGAAGCGATCCGCAACATGGACGCCATCATTAAAGAGGCGGATATTATCATGATCGCTCGCGGAGATCTTGGAACCGAAGTGGAGTTTGAGGAACTGCCGCTCTTACAGCGCCGATTGGTGAAGCGCTGCCATGAACTCAGTAAGCGCGTGATCGTTGCGACCCAACTGCTGGAATCGATGATTTCCAATCCTACACCTACCCGCGCTGAGGTCACCGATGTGATGAATGCCTCTTATGAAGAAGCCGATGCGCTGATGCTTTCGGGTGAAACCTCTATCGGTCGCTATCCAGTGCGCTGCGTCCAGGCGCTGGTGCGTATTTCCAAGCGCATGGAGCGCTCGGGTGGACATGGCTTTGGTGAAAGCGTTTTCTTGCAGGACGAACGCCAAAAGATTGCCAGTGCTGCAGTGGAATTGGCCGACTCGCTAGCCAATTCACGCCTTGTGGTATTAACCCGTCGAGGTGTGTTGGCCAATCAGGTGGCTATGCTGCGTCCGCGCACAAATGGTTTCTACGCGTTCACCCCGCGTACGGAAGTATGCCGTCTGCTGAGCATCACTCGTGGTGTACAGACGATTCAATTGACCTTCTCAAGCAACATAGAGGAGACCGTGAAGAAGATTACAGACCATTTACTTGAGGCGGGTTTGGTAAACACGGGTACGCCCTTGGTGATTGTTTCGGATATTTTCTCTAGCCAGTTTGCGGCGAACTCAATTCTCCTACACCACGCGTGAGGTCAACTGCAGCAACGTGATTGGACCTAGTGCGCTTGCAACCAGTGATCACCCATGCCTGCTGTAACTTTCACTGGAGTTTCGTGTGGCAGCACGAGTGCCCCTTCCATGATCTCGATGATTTTAGGTGTCAGTTCTTCCTGTTCATCGATGCATAGATCGAAGACGAGTTCATCATGCACTTGCAGAAGCATGCGGCTCTTGTAGCTGCCGGTGGTTAGTATATTGTCGATGCGGATCATCGCCAGTTTGATCATGTCTGCTGCTGTACCTTGGATGGGCATGTTGATGGCGGCGCGCTCGGCATTGTTGCGGATATTCTGGTTGCTGGAGGTGAGATCGGGAAACTCTCGACGTCGACCGCAGAGGGTTTCGGCATAGCCAACTTCACGAGCAACATTGATGGTATCGTCCATGAATGTTTTAATGGCCGGATACTCACGAAAGTAGGCATTGATGATCTCGGCGGCTTCGCCACGGGGAATGCCGAGTCGTTGAGAGAGTCCGAAAGCTGAGATGCCGTAGATGATTCCGAAGTTGACCATCTTGGAGCGACGACGTTGCTCGGAGGAAACCTCATCTACACTCACGCCAAAAACCTTGGAGGCAGTAACGCTGTGGACGTCGGTTCCTTGCCGGAAGGCCTCAATCATGGTGGCATCGTTGGCGATGGCAGCCATGATGCGCAGCTCAATCTGCGAGTAGTCACAGGCGAGCAGGGTACAGCCCTGGGCCGGAACGAAGGCCTTGCGGATTTGGCGGCCGGCCTCGGAACGGATGGGGATGTTCTGCAGGTTGGGGTCAGACGAGGCTAGGCGGCCGGTGGCGGCCACGAGCTGGTGAAAGTGGGTGTGGATGCGCCCGGTATGCGGCTGGATGTGCTGGGGCAAGGCATCGAGGTAGGTCGACTTGAGTTTGGAGGATTCGCGCCAAGCGAGGATGTCTTCGATGATGGGATGCACCCCTCTGAGTGCGGAGAGGGTTTGCTCGTCGGTCTTGAACTGGCCGGTCTTGGTCTTCTTGGGCTTGTCGACCAGCTTGAGTTGATTGAAGAGAACTTCGCCAAGCTGCTTGGGCGAACCAATGTTAAAGGGCCCCTCGGCGTGGCTCTGGATGGACTCGGCGAGCTGGTCGATGCGCTGTTGCAGCTCGCTGCCGATTTCTTTGAGTGAGTTGGGATCACAGGCAATGCCCTGCATCTCCATGCGCACCAGTACGGGCAGGAGCGGGCCTTCGATGTCCTCGTAGATGCTCTTTTGGTCGGTCTCTTCCAGTTTGCCGCGAATGATGCCGGCGAGCTGGAAAGTGACATCGGCGTCTTCGGCGGCATACTCGGCGAGGGTTTCGAGCGGGATGGCCGAGATGTCGAGGTCCTTGGAGGCCTTCTTCTTGGCGGCCATGGAGAAGAGGTCGTCCTCTGCGGCTTCCTGCTTAGTAGGTGCGGCAATGTCGGCGAGCTTGACGGGGGAGTAACCGAGGAGAATTTCAGCGAGGTAATCCATGCCGTGGCGGCGCTCGGGCGCAATCAGGGTGTCGGCGAGGAGTGTGTCGAAGAAGGGTCCTTTGACCTCAATTCCATGATGAGCCAGAACAGACAGGTCATACTTGAGGTTGTGCCCGATCTTCTCGCTGCTCGATTGGAGGATATTCAGAAGCTCTTTGGGTGGGTCTCCATCCAGTGGTAGATACCAGCCTTCATGAGCCTTCCAACTGAAGGCAATCCCAAGGAGTTTTGCCCCGAAGCGGTCCAGTGAAGTGGTTTCAATGTCGAAGCAGAAGCTTTTTTGTGTTCCGAGTTCTTTGAGGAATTTATCTACTTTTTCAGGGCTGTCGGCCATTTGGTAGTTGTGGTCGACATCATTGAGAGTCTTGAGGCTCTCGAATAGTGTGGCGTGCTCCTCGGCATCGGCAGATGTAATGGACACGCTTGCTTTTGTGTCTGCACCGAATACACGTTTGCTCAGGGTGCGGAACTCGAACTCGTTGAAGAGGGCCTGCACCGCCTCCATGTCGGGCTCGGTGAGTCTAAGCTCGTCCCAAGAAACCTCGATGGGTACATCGATGATGATGGTGGCAAGATCCTTGGAGAGTAAGGCTTCGTCGGAATGAGTTTCGACGTTCTCTCTCTGTTTGCCCTTAAGTTGGTCGGTGTTGGAGAGGAGGTTCTCTATAGAGCCGAAGTTGGCGATGAGTTTGACAGCCGTCTTGGGTCCAATCCCGGGCACACCAGGAATGTTGTCCGAGGTATCTCCCATGAGTCCGAGTAGGTCGATGATATGCTCGGGCTTTTCCACGCCCCAGATTTCAGGGAGTTGTTCCATACCGACCACATCATGTTCACCGCCCTTGCGACCGGGCTTCCACATAAAAGTGGTCGGCGAGATCAGCTGGGCAAAGTCCTTATCAGGCGTGACCATGTAGGAAGTGATGCCTTCGGGTTCGGCACGTTTTACCAGGGTGCCGATGATGTCATCGGCCTCGTAACCATTCATCTCCAATACGGGAATACGAAAGGCGCTACAGAGTTTTTTGACGTGGGGAATCGCAGCAGCCAGTTCCTCAGGCATTTCATCACGTTGGGCCTTGTAAGCGGGGTATTTGATGTGACGCGGTGTAGGCTCGGAAGTATCAAAGGCTACACCGATGTGGGTGGGTTGCTCTTTTTCAAGAATGGATAGTAATGTATTTGTGAACCCGTAGAGGGCTGATGTGTTAATGCCTTTTGAATTACGAATGGGACTCTGAATCAGCGCAAAATGAGCCCTGTAGATTAGGGCCATACCGTCGAGCAGGAAAAGTTTGGGAGAGTCGGACATCTAATTAGGATTCGGAAATGTCGATATTGAGTTCTTTGGAGATGTGGAGTGCGGTCAACTCGCCCATAGTCATGCACTCTTGATAGTAAGTGGAGTCATGCATGCGATCGAGTTCCTTGGCAAGGATGGCGACGTGCTCGCGCGGCGCTAACTCCTCCTGCCGCATAATGCTCAGCATGACTTTGAGTCTGCTACTCTCGACTTTCGCACGGCGGGCCATTTGGGCATGTTCCTCAGAGACGTATTGATCGATGCTCTCACGGTTAAGAACATCCAGCGCAAGCTTTGTTACGCGGCGATTGGAGCGAAAGCGGAAGGCAAGGTAGGTAGCGCCTCGGCCTTCGTAGGATTGCTGATCAAAGTCGATGGTGCGCACACGATACTGCACCTCTTCGAAGTCCGGCGTGACTTCGATGACATAGTTCACGCTGCGCATATCACCAAGGAGGCGAATAAAGCACCGCTCATTGAATTTGGTGAATTCCTTGGCAATGCGTACTTTGTTGATGCCGGGTTGGGTGATGTAGTCTCGCAGAAAGATATCGCCTGGCACGCCGGCGATGTGCTCCTCAATGAGTGTGTCACCATGGACTAGATAGTTAATGCGATTGGGTGACAAAATATGTTCCAACTCCAAACCGAAGATGCGTGAGGCATCTGCGTATTTGACGTAGTAGTAGTCTGAATTATCGTTAAAGAGGTTCGTGATACGGATACGGAATGGCCGTGAATTGCCAAAGTCGCCGAAGTCGATCCGATCGACGATGAGGTGTTCATGCTGACTGGCATGACGTCCAAGTTTAAGTTCGCTGTAGATGGCGGTGAGGCGTGGTCGTAACTCGGCAAAGACTTCCGGAGCATACATCACTGTAAGCCACAGCGTCTCTTTTCCCTCGGGATCTTCATATGGAATCGCTCCGCTGAAACGCAGCAACTCGCTGTAGACCATGGGTATATCACGTTCACGATCAAAATCGCGAAGATACTGTCGCAAAGGATCGGAGACCGGATAACAGATTTTGCGGCGTGTGATCACTCCCCTAAGTTAGGAACCGCTTGGGTTTGATGCCAGAAGAACCGTATTCATTTGCGCTAAGATGAATCATTGGATATGGTAACCACCATGAATTTCTTTTCCATTCTTGTCGTGGTTTTGCTTACCACCAGCTTCGCACACGCGGATGAGAAACCTCTCAGAGATGTCAAAGGCATGAAGTGCCCGGTGGATGCCACCTCAAAATGTGAAGGAGGTTACTGCTCGAAAAAAGTAAAACGTGATATTTTCGTCAAACACGACGGCCGCAATGTCTACTTCTGCTGCAAGGGTTGCGTAAAGGACTTCACCAAGGATCCCAAAGCATTTCTTGCCAAGGTCAAGGAACAGTGGGCCGTGATTGACGAGAAAAACAAGTGAGATCACTTGATCTTCTCCAGTATCTTCTGAAGCGAAGCGAAAGTTTCATCATCAATTACGGATTTGGATTCGTCTATGGGCGGAGCGCCTGATAGATGTACCCAAGACCTGCATCCTCCATACTTCTTGTCGTATGTAAAAACCCACGGTTCCGTTAGTTTTCGGGCGCGCACGACTGCCACATGAATGCTCCCAGATGCCATGCCTTTTCCTTTCCAGAGAAAGCGATCACGAATGGTCTCCT
>JBMYMN010000047.1:0-17377 GCA_049597355.1 Luteolibacter sp. | reverse complement strand
CACTCGCTTCAGCTCTTTGTCTTCGCACTCCACGTCCTGGATCTTGGGCGAGACGGTGTAGCCGTTATCGCCTTCTTCCATGGCCACGCGCCAGACGCGGGCGAGAAAACGCGAGACGCCTTCGACGCCCTTCATCTGCCAAGGCTTCACTTGCTCGAGGGGGCCCATGAACATTTCGTAGAGGCGCAAGGAGTCCGCGCCGTAGTCCTTCACGACGTCGTCGGGGTTCACGACGTTGCCGCGTGACTTGGACATCTTTTGGCCGTCCTCGCCGAGGATGAGGCCCTGGTTCACGAGCTTCTGGAAGGGCTCGATGGTGGAGACGTGGCCGAGATCGTGCAGCACCTTGTGCCAAAAGCGGGCGTAGAGCAGATGGAGCACGGCGTGCTCGGTGCCGCCCACATACAAGTCGACGTTCTTCCAGTAGGAGTCGGCTTCTTCGGAGATGAAGCGTTCGGCGTTGTTGGGATCGCAGTAACGCAGGTAGTACCAGCAGGATCCCGCCCATTGGGGCATGGTGTTGGTTTCGCGGGTGACTCCGTCGCCGACGTTCACCCAGTCGGTGGCTTTGCTCAGCAGCGGGTCGGGAGTGCCGCTGGGTTTGTAGTCCTCTAGCGGCGGGGCCATGAGTGGCAGTTCGTTCTCATCGATGGCCTGGTGCTGGCCGTCCTTCCACACGATGGGGAAGGGCTCGCCCCAGTAGCGCTGGCGGGAGAAAAGCCAGTCGCGCAACTTGTAGTTCACCTTGAAGGTGCCTTTGCCGTTCTCTTGAAGCCACTTGATGGTGGCTTTCTTGGCATCTTGGGTCTTCATGCCGTCGAGAAAGCCGGAATTGACGGAGGTGCCGTTGCCGGTGAAGCCCTGCCAGTCCGAATCATCTTTCGGTTGGACCACTTGGATGATGGGCAGCTCAAACTTGGTGGCGAATTCGAAGTCGCGCTCGTCGTGGGCGGGCACGGCCATGATCGCACCCGTGCCGTAACCCATCATCACATAATCGGCGATCCACACGGGGATTTGCTCACCATTCACCGGGTTAATGGCAGTGGCGCCGGTGGGCACACCACTCTTGTCTTTGTTGAGATCGCCGCGGTCCATGTCGGACTTGCTGGCGCAGGCTTTCTTGTAGTCTTCGACAGCGGCCTTTTGGTCGTCGGTGGTGATTTGATCGACGAGGGGGTGCTCGGGAGCCAACACCATATACGTTGCTCCAAACAAGGTGTCGGGTCTTGTCGTAAACACCACAACATCGTTGCCCTGAATGTCGAAGGTCACTTCGGCGCCAGTCGACTTGCCAATCCAGTTCTTCTGCAAGAGCTTGATGCCCTCGGGCCAGTCCAGCTCGTCGAGTTCGTCGATCAGGCGTTGAGCATAGGCAGTAATCCGCAGCATCCACTGGCGTAGCGGACGGCGCTCGACAGTGTGTCCCTTGCTCTTCCATTCCTCGACCTCTTCGTTTGCCAGCACGGTGCCCAGGTCAGGCGACCACCAGACGGGAGTGTCGGCCACATACGCGAGGCGGACTTTATCAATCTGCTCGCGGGTCCAGCCTTTGGCTTCGAGTTCGCTTACGGGTTTGGCTTTGCCGGCTTCCTCGTCGAAGTAGGAGTGATAAATCTGCAGGAAGATCCACTGGGTCCAGCGGACGTATTCGGGATCGGTGGTGGCGATCTCGCGGTCCCAGTCGTAACCGAAGCCCAGGGACTTCAGCTGGCGGCGGAAGTTCTCGATGTTTTCCTTGGTGGTGATGGCCGGATGCTGGCCGGTCTTGATGGCGTATTGCTCGGCGGGCAGACCGAAGGAGTCGTAGCCCATGGGGTGGAGCACATTGAAGCCACGCATTCGCTTGTAGCGGCCGATGATGTCGGTGGCAGTGTAACCCTCGGGGTGACCCACGTGCAGGCCCGCACCACTGGGGTAGGGGAACATGTCCAAGACGTAATACTTGGGCTTGGAGGCATCGAAGCCCTCGTCACCTGGACCGGGGGTGCGGAAGGTCTTTTCGGCATCCCAGCGCTGTTGCCACTTGGGCTCGAAATCGCTGAAGGGGAAGGGGTGGCGGTTAGCTGACATGTCTTTTACGGTGCGGGCCGCAGAACTTGGCCATCTGAGGCTGGTTTGCAAAGGTTAAAGGCTAGCTCGCCACCCTGTCATCAGCCATCAGTCCTTGGGTGAATTCAGCGTGGTTGCCATGCGTTCGGGTGCCATGCGCAGAGGGAGCGCACAGCAGTTTGGGTCATGGTGGACAGACTCAAGTGGTAGGAATTGGTGAAAAAAGTTTGCATGCAATAAATGCTGATCTAGGCTTGATTCATGTCCCTCCAAGACCGGCACGAATTCAAAAAATTTCGGCGTAAAGCCGCTGGTTATGCAGCCTGCCTGCTACCTTTTGAAGACGACGGCTCCATTTCTGAAGCATCCTTCTGTGCAGCTGTCGCTCGAACCACTGAAGCGGGTCTTGGTTGTGCCATTAACATGGATACCGGTTACGCCAATTATCTGAAGGCCTCCGAGCGCACGCGCATGCTGGAATTGGCCAATCAGACCATTGCCGGAGCGCGCGATTTCATCGCAGGAGCCTTTGTTGAGGGATTAGAGGGCGACTTGGTGGAGCTTTATCGCAGCCAGATGGAAGAGATCGTTTGTCATGGTGGCACTCCCATCTTATTCCAGACGACACGCTTCCACCACTGGGAGCCGGCGCGCATCGTCAATCTCTACACCGAGGTTTGCGACGGCTTCGATGCGGTGGTTGGCTTCGAATTGGGTTCGATGTTCGCACCCAATGGCATGATCTTTGACGAGGAAACCTTCGCCGGCCTAATCCAAATTCCCCAACTCAAAGGCATCAAACATTCTTCTTTGGATCGCGGTATTGAGCTCAAGCGACTTGCCGTGCGCGATGAGCTGCGCCCGGACTTCAAGATTTTTACCGGCAACGACTTGGCTATCGATATGACCGAATATGGCTCAGACTACCTGCTGGGTCTGGCGGCCTTTTGTCCTGAACTCTTCGCCTTGCGGGACCAGTATTGGCTGGAGGGGGATGAGCGATACGCGGCTCTGACCGATGCCATCCAACATCTCGGCAACGTCGCCTTCCGTCATCCGGTGCCTGCCTACAAACATTCCTGTGCAGTGTTCCAGAATTTGATCAGCCGCTGCCCCTCGCCTCTCACCCACCCCCAATCCGCCTCTCGCCCTGAATGGGAGGCCGGAATTCTTGCCGACTGCGCATCTAGGCTGGGATACGAAATTCCCAAGCCCTCTTCTGAGCCCGCGCCTGCCTAAATTGCATCCATGTTTTGTGTGAAAACCTGCGGCTTCGCTCGTGGTTTTGAATTCAGACTCTGGGCATCCAACTCCGCACGACCCAAGTAGATTTCACAAGACGACCTTCAACGTGACGACCATCGCTGACATCGCGAGAAAAATGCAGCTCTCCACCGCAACGGTGTCGAGAGCACTCAACCGCTCGCGGCTGGTGGACAGTGTGCTGACCGAAAAGATCCACAAGCAGGCAGATGCCATGGGCTATCGGAAGCGCAGCATTCGCAAGCACCGTGGCCGTTCGATTCTTAACATCAAGTTGGTATTGCCCCACCACGTCGAGGCCGAGCGCTCGCTATTTTATGACTTCGCCTCGTTGATCTCCGGCATCAAGTCCGGCTTCACCTCTTGCGAAATCAACTTGGTCTGCGAAACTGTGGACGACGACTTCGATCCCTTTCCCCACAAAAAGGGTGGCGACATCAACGGCTTCGTCTTTGCGTTTCATCAGCCCTCTGCTCAGGCGATTGAAAAGATCAAACGCAACAGGACCCCTTTCGTGGTGATTAACCGCCACATTCCCGATCTTCCCTGTGTGGCATCGGAAAATGTCCAAGGAATGAGTGCCGTGATCCACCACCTCTACCAGAAGCGCGGCGACAAACTTAAGCCCGCCTTCGTCTCGCTGGGGTGGCTGTGCCAGATTCACGACGAGCGCCTCGAGGGCGTGGCTTTAGCCTGCAAGAAGCTTGGCATCAAATTTAACCGCCGCAACGACTGTTATCGCTTTTTAAGGGTCAGTGATGTGGATGGCAAAAAGGTTGGAGAGCTGGCGAAGAAGTACAACGCTCTGGTTTGTGTGAATGACATCATGGGCACGGTGATCTTGGCCGGGCTCGATCGCCATGGCATTAAGGTGCCGGAGGAAGTTTCGGTCACAGGCTTTGACAACTCACCCCTGCGCAATTTGTCCAGACCCTTACTGACCAGTGTGAGCATGCCCATCAACGAGCTCGCTCGGGTGGCAGCTGAGAGTCTGGAGAATGAAATCGTCAATCACACGCAGCAGCATCTGCTGCAGCGGGTGTCTGGCGCCATCATGCTGGGAGAATCCTCCTGACGCCCTAACCGCCTCACCATTTCCACCACTGTGTCTCCTGATCAAATTGCCATCCACACCTTCACCACCAAGCCGTGGACCATCGATGAATGCATCGAGCATTATGCGAAATCCGGAGTAGGCGGTATTTCAATCTGGCGTGAAACCATCGAAGGGCAGGATTTAGTTAGAGTGGCAACCCATCTCAGGGACAGCGGCTTGAAGCCGGTCTCCTTGGTGCGTGGGGGCTTTTTCACTAAAAGTGCTGAGCTCGACGATAAGCAGTTGATTCAACGCAATCTCGATGCCATCGCCGAAGCAGAGGCCCTGGGCCTACCGATGATTGTATTGGTCTGCGGCGCCACCATCGGTCAGGCCCCCGAAGAAAATCTCGAGCAAATCGAGGCTGGCATCCGTGCGCTCCTCCCGCGCTGCGAGGAAACTGGCATTAAACTTGCCATTGAGCCGTTGCACCCGATGTATGCGGGCGACCGCTCTGCGGTGGCCTCGCTGCGAGACGCCAATATCCTGGCGCAGCGTATCAACCATCCACTGGTGGGAGTCGCAATCGACACCTTCCACGTTTGGTGGGAAACCAACCTCGAAGATGAGATCCGCGACTGTGCTGCTAACGGCCATTTGTTTGCCTTCCACATCTGCGAATTCAAACCCGACTTCTCCCACCCGCTGCTTGATCGCGGTTTGCCTGGCGAAGGCGTCAATGCGACCCCGCGCATTCTCAATATGGTGCGTGCCTCAGGCTTTACAGGACTCAGCGAGGTCGAAGTCTTCTCCACCAAATACTGGAAACTCGATCAACACGATTTTCTCAAGCAGGTCATCGATTCCACCGCGGATCTCTGAGCCGCCAAGTTGCCCCCAATCTCCAACCCCCTTATCCACTCCACCATTCCAATCATGAAGAAAATCGGCATTATCCTCAACGGCGTCACCGGACGCATGGGCACCAACCAACACCTTGAGCGTTCCATCCACGCCATCATCCAACAGGGCGGGGTTACTTTGCCCGATGGTTCGCGTGTGATGCCTGATCCCATTCTAACCGGACGCAGTGAAGAGAAGCTTTCCCGACTCGCGTCGAAATACGATATTGAGCGTTTCAGCACCGACCTAGACGCCGCTCTTGGCGATCCTTACAACGAGATATTCTTTGATGCCTCCGGCACTCCACACCGTATTGGCTTTCTTGAACGGGCAATTGCTGCCGGTAAGCACGTCTATTGCGAGAAGCCTACTGCCAATGTTTATCAGGCAGCACTCGATATTGCAGAACTGGCCGAGAAGGCCGGTGTGAAGAATGGCACAGTGCAGGACAAGCTCTGGCTACCCGGCATCTGTAAATTCCAACTCCTAAAGGAGCAGGGCTTCTTTGGTAAAATTCTCTCCGTACGCGGTGAGTTCGGCTATTGGGTATTCACCGGCGAACACGAAGGTCAGCCTATTCAGAGACCTTCTTGGAATTACCGTGCCGAAGATGGTGGCGGCATGATTGTCGACATGCACTGCCATTGGCGCTACGTAATCGACAACCTTTTCGGTAAGGTTACCCGCGTATTTTGCAAGGCGGCCACTCACATTGATGAGCGCATGGACGAGTCGGGCAAGCCCTTCAAGTGCACGGCTGACGATTCCGCATACGCGATATTTGAAACCGATACCGGAGTCACCTGTCAGTTCAACTCCTCCTGGAATGTGCGTGTGCGCCGTGACGATTTGCTGACCATGCAGGTTGACGGTACCGAGGGCTCGGCCATCGTGGGCCTGCGCAAGTGCTGGGCCCAGCATCAGTCGGTCACGCCGCGCCCGATCTGGAATCCTGATATGGACTCGCCCATCGACTACTTCGCCAACTGGACGGAGGTGCCCGACCAACTCCCCTTTGATAATGCCTTCAAAGTGCAGTGGGAGAGCTTCATCAGCCATGTGGTGGCCGACACGGATTTTCCATGGACCCTGCGCGAAGGTGCGAAAGGCGTGCAGCTCGCCGAGCTCTCCATCCAGTCCCACCACCAAGGTGGCTGGGTCGACGTTCCCGCTTAAATAGGGCCAACGGCATCAGGGGTGGAGGCAAGAATGAGATTGTGAAGGAAGGAGCTTCTTGAAAGCGTATGCATGAACGTGTCTGGGGTCGGTTAGGTTGGAAAGTCTCCCGCGCACCACGACTCAGAAAATTGAAACGCACATGAAATCTACGAGTTTTTCCCGCCGCCGCCTTCTTGCCACTGGCGCCCTTGCTTGCGCTCCTACCATTTTGCCCTCTCGCCTTTTTGGTGAGAATGCGCCCTCCAAGCAGATCACTCTCGGTTTCATCGGCATGGGCCTGCAGGGCATGCAGCGCAACCTCGGTAATTTTCTGACCCAAAAAGACGCCAAGGTTCTGGCGGTGTGCGATGTGATGAAGTCTCGCGCCGAGGCAGCGAAGAAAAGGGTTGATGCCAAGTCCGGAAATCAGGACTGCGTCGCCTATCAGGACTTCCGCGAAGTGCTCGAGCGTCAGGACCTGGATGCCATCGTCATCTCCACTCCCGACCACTGGCATGTGCCGCTGTCGATGGCCGCACTTGCTGCTGGCAAGGATGTGTTCTGCGAGAAGCCGACCCTGACCATCACTGAGGGGCGTGTGCTCGAGCAGGAAGTGGCCAAGAGAAATGCGGTGTTTCAGTGGGGTATCGAGGACCGCTCTCTGATCCGTTACTATCGTCTTGCCGGCTGGGCACGCGACGGACACATTGGGGAGCTCGAAACCATTCACGTTGGCCTGCCAGGCAAGAAGCCTTTTCAGTCCGATGAGCCAGCCGATGTGCCTGATGGTCTCGATTGGAATTTGTGGCTTGGTCCTGCTCCATTCCACGATTACACGCCCACGCGAATGCGGCCGCAGAACTGGCGCTACATTTTCGATTACTCTGGTGGCACCATCACTGACTGGGGGTCGCACATTGTTGACACCGCCCAGATCGCCGCCTTCGCCGAGAATGATGGCCCGGTCGAGGTAAAGGGCAGCTGCAAGGAACTCGATCCCATGGTGTGGCAGACCAACGTACCCGTGGATTACGAACTCGAATACAAGTATGCCAACGGTGTGAACATGCTAGTGAAGGACGGTGAGGTGGACATCAAGTTGGTCGGCAGCAAGGGCTGGGTACGCTGTCGCGGCTGGAACGGCACGTGGACGGCCAGCGACCCGAAAATTCTCCGTGTGAAGGAATTTGGAGATCGGGCGAAATACTGGCCGATGCCACCCATCGAGCACCGCGACTTCCTCGATGCGATGAAGTCACGCGGTAAGCCCGCCTACCACGTGGAGGCAGGTCACCGTCTTTCGACTACGCTCCACCTTGGCCACCTCGCTTGCGCAAGCGCGAAGACAGTCAAGTGGGATCCTAAAGCCGAAAAGTTTTTGGGCGATCACGCGGCGGAACATGAAAAAAGCCTAATTTACAAGCGCTCCTCACGCGATTGGGCCAAGGCTTGATCTGATGCAATTGCCCAAAAGGGGCCCACAAATACAAGTGGTGTTGTATGCAGAGCTTGTGATTTTCGAGGTCTGGGATTGAAAGCCAGGCAGGGGAGCGTATTGATGGTTTCTACCTTATGTTCTGCCTCCGTCACCTTCTACCTCTCGCCGCGCTGACCGGCACGCTATTCGCTACCGAGCGCCCCAACATCCTATTCATCTTCTCGGATGATCATTCCAGTCGTGCGATTTCGGCATATGGCAAGGACCTCTCCAAGATCGCGCCGACACCTAACATCGACCGTCTAGCCAAAGAGGGTGCCATCCTAAAAAATTCCTTCTGCGCCAACTCGATTTGTGGCCCAGTGCGCGCCACGGTGATGACCGGCCTGCACAGCCACAAAAATGGCCTGATGCGCAACGACTCCGGCGCCTTCGATGCCAGTCAGTGGAACTTTGCCAAGGAACTGAGAAAGTCTGGCTACACCACCGCGGCGGTGGGCAAGTGGCATCTCAAGAGCAATCCGGAGGGCTTCGACTTCTGGGAGATCTACCCGAACCAAGGCAGCTATTATAATGCGGTGTTCAGAAAAATGGACGGCAGTGAAGTGCGAGAGACTGGCTACTGCACCGATCTTGTCATCGGTAAGGCCACCAAGTGGCTCGACGAGCGCGACAAGACCAAGCCCTTCCTTTTGATGACTCAGTTCAAAGCACCGCACCGCACCTTCTGTCCACCACTGCGTCATCTCGGTGCTTGGGATGGCATCAAGATTCCCGAGCCACCCACGCTTTTCGATGACTATGCGAATCGTAGCAAGACTCTGGCTAGTAACGAGATGGAAATCGATCGCCACATGCACTGGCAGTATGACCTGCAGGTGCGCAAGGATGAGAAGGGTGCTGCTGACCTGATGCCCAACCGTTTCCCCGCCAGCGAATACGGACGCATGACACTAGAGCAGAAGGCGAAGTGGGATGCCTACTATGGCCCTGAAAACCAGAAGTTCCTCACTGCCCTCGCTGCCGGCAAGCTGAGCAAGGAAGATATTGTGCGATGGAAGTACCAGCGATACCTGAAGAATTACCTCGGTGCGGTGCGCGCAGTGGATGAGAGCGTCGGCAAGCTGCTCGACTACCTCGATAAGAACGACCTCGCGAAGAACACAGTCGTCATCTACGGCTCCGACCAGGGCTTCTTCCTTGGTGAACACGGCTGGTTCGACAAGCGTTGGATGTTCGAGGAAGCGCTTGAAATGCCTTTTCTCATCCGTTGGCCGGGCGTGGTGAAGCCCGGTTTGCGTCCGGAAGGCCTGATCCAGAATATCGACTATGCGCCGACCTTCCTTGAGATGGCAGGACTACCCGCACCAAAGAACCTCGATGGCCGTTCATTCGTGCCACTGCTCAAGGGACTCACCCCGAGCGATTGGCGCAAGGCGATCTACTATGCCTACTACGAGCTGGGGGAGCACAACGTGCCGCAGCACTACGGTGTGCGCACCAAACGCTACAAGCTCTTCCACTTGCCCAACCATAAGGAGTGGCAGCTTATGGACTTGGAGAAAGACCCTATGGAGATGGTCGATCAGTCAAAAAACCCGGCATACTCCGAGGTCCGTAAGGAGTTGGAGCAGATCTATAAAGATTTGCGTAAGCAATACGATGCGCCCAGCTACGAGAAATACGGGCCGCAGACTTTCAAGTGGGATCCTGACAAGTGACTTGGCGAATACTCACGATCACCGCCTTTGCTTGTGGCGTGGCATGGGCGCAGCAGAAGCCGAACTTTGTCTTCGTCTTTTCCGATGACGTCAACCGCGACAGCTGGGGTGTATATGGCAATCCAGATTGCCAGACACCGCACATCGATCGCCTAGCCCGGCAAGGCCTGCTGTTTGAAAAGGCCTACTGCTCGGTGGCCATGTGTGGACCCTTCCGCCAGGAACTGTACAGTGGTCGCACACCTTGGCGTACCGGGACCTTGGCCAATCATTCCAAATCAAGTCCGGATACCAAGAGTCTGCCGCATTATCTCGGGCCCCTCGGTTATCGTGTTGCACTAATCGGTAAGAGTCACGTTGGGCCCAAGTCCGCCTATCCATTCGATACTGTTGATGGTGTGAAGGACAACAACGACAAGTTCGTTGCCGCTGCAGCCAAGATCATTGATGAAAGCGTAGATCAGGGGCAGGGTTTCTGCCTGTTTCTCGCCTCCTCGGACGGTCACGCTCCCTTCACTACCGGCGACCCATCAGCCTATCCGCCTGACAAGCTAACCAGTCCACCCTACTGGCTGGACACGCCAGAGTTGCGCGAAAACCTGAGCAAATACTACGCGGAGGTAACCCACTTTGATGCCTTGGTCGGCAAGACCCATGCGCTACTTGAGGCCAAGGGGCAGTTGGAGAACACCCTTCTGATGGTCTGCACCGAACAGGGCGCACAGTTGCCCTTCGGCAAGTGGACCTGCTTTGATAACGGGCTGCACATGGGACTGATCGCGCATTGGCCAAAGCGTATTCAGGCGGGAGCCTTGGCGCCACAACTGATCTCGCTGATGGACGTTGCGCCTACCCTGGTCGAACTCGCAGGAGGCGAGCTCAAGCCCGGAGATATGGACGGCAGGAGTATGGTCTCAGTGCTGGATGGTGAGCCCGGAATCATCAATGACTACGTCTTCGGCGCCTTCACCAACTGCAACATTATCGACAACCGCGAGCGGATCTACCCAATCCGCTCCATTCGCGATTCACGCTACACGCTGCTCTGGTGTCCGAACTATGAGGATCTCACGTCGAACGTCACCCTGACCAATGCGCTCGGTCTGATCGATGGCAAGAGCAAGAGTGGAAGCAGCCACGGCAAGGGCGATATCGCGATGTCCTGGGTCAAACGCATGAAGAAGGGGGAGCGAGCGGAATTTCTGGTAAAGCGCCTGTTCCATCGACCTGAATACGCGCTTTACGATCGCCGATCCGACCCCCTTGAGGAGACCAACCTTGCTGCCCATCCCAAGCACAGGGAGACTCTGGAACGTCTTAGCAAGGCACTGCACGAACGCCTCAAGGAACTGGGGGATGAGAACCCTGTGGCTACCGAGACAGAACTGGCGAAGATGCGAAAGCAGAAGTGAAATGAGGGGCTCCTGCCCGCGGTGGCTAGGGCAACTCCCTGATATGCAGGTTTCTGAAGTCTATGGGAGAGCCTTCGCTTTCCAAGCACACATAACCTTGAGAAGGATGGCATTCGCTACCACCTGAAACTTCTTGGCCGTTCACCCACAACCGCACCTCGCCATTGATAGCCCGGATGTAGTAGTGGTTCCAGTTGCCGTGATCCTTGGAGAGTTCCTTGCGTGGGAAACTACGCGAACCGTTAGGCGAGGTTTTGCCGATGGGTTTCATCTTTACGCGCACGGGAAAGACATCGCCGTGGGTGGTGAACCAATCAGTTTTGCCACCCTTCTTGGCGACTTTATCAGTATACCCATTGTCGAGCACCTGGACCTCGATACCGGCGGGCAGGCCGGGCTTTCCTTTATCGGTTAGCGTCTTGATTGATTCGGGAGTAGCCCAGACGAACACGCCGGAGTTGCCGGCCGGTTTGTTGTGACGCCATTCGACGACCATCTCGAAGTTCTGATACTCCTTCACCGTGCGCATGACGCTCACGGGTTGGCCGGTACAGCGCAGCATACCGTCCTTCCACTTCCAGGTATCGTCGGCGCTGTTGACCTTGGCGAAGTCTTCTTTGGTCAACGGTTTCCAACCGGGCTGGGTGGTGTCGAAGAATACCTTGTTGGATGAGTCCTCAGCGAGCAGTGGCAGGCAGAAGGTGACGAAGATGGAGGAAATGAATTTCATGAGGTAGATCATCCATTGAGGGTCCAACCACTGCGGTAGGAGCGCGAAAGCAAGGCATTGGCGTCGGCGTGGTTGGTGATCTTGCCGGACTTGCCGTCGTAGTCGAGCGCGGCACCGACCTGATGCGAGATGAGACCGAGGATCATCTGCTCGATGTATTGGCTGGAGTATTCAAAGTCGCAGCAGGTGGACTTGGAGGGGTCCTTACAGGCATCGAGCCAGTTCTGATGAAAGGCGCCAATGGCGGGAAGCTGGTCTTCTTTTTTGCGAGGTGTGTAGTAGCTGAGATCGCCATCCCTTGCGCCCGGAACAAGTAGACGGTTGTGATAGTCAGCGATAATGAAACCTTTCTTACCTTTAAACATCACGCCGTGTCCGATCTTGTCGGCGTCGATGCCACGATGGGGCATGCGGGGCAGTGCGCCTCCCTGATACCAGCTAAGCCTGACTGGACCACGCCAGTCGTTGGCGGGATGCTCGAAGTGGCATTCCAGTTTCACTGGAGTGACTTCCTTGTTTACGGCCTCGCCATTGGTTTTGACCGAGGTGGGAAAATTGGCGTCGATGCCGTTCCAGCACATGTCCATCATGTGACTGCCCATATCGCCCATCTGGCCGACACCGAAGTCGCGGAACATGTTCCACTTGAGGCAATTCGATCCACGATCGCCACCGGAGAAATATGCCGGGTTGTAGGGGTGGTTGGATGCGGGGCCGAGCCACAGATCCCAGTCGAGGTTGGCGGGTGGTTTGCCCTCGGCCTTGAAGTAGCCAGCGCGTGGAATCTTGCGATTGCCCCAGCCGATCACTTGCTGGATTTCGCCAATCGCGCCATCAAGGATCATTTCTTTCATCCGAGCATAGTTAGGCTGCGCGTGCATTTGTGTACCCACTTGGGTGGCGAGCTTGCCTTTTTTCTTGAGCCAGTTTTCGCGCACAGTGCGGGCTTCCTCCACGGTGATGGCCAGTGGCTTTTCGCAATAAACGTGGAGATCGCGATTGAGCGCCCAATTGGAGATGAAGGCGTGGTGGTGATCCGGGGTGGCGATAACGATGGCGTCGAGGCCATGATGGTCGAGGCACTTGCGCCAATCCTTATAAGTCTTCGCTTTCGGGAATTTCTGAAGGCCATGGGTGAGGTGCTCGTCGTCGACATCACAAAGGGCGACAACATTTTCCCGGGCGATCCAGCCGTGATGGGCATTGCCACGGCCGGAGGCACCGATCAGGGCAATGTTGAGTTTATTGTTGGGTCCATTCTGAGCACGGACAATGCCCGATGGTAGAATGGTCAGTCCAGCAGTGGCGATGGCGGATTTGGATAGGAAGCGGCGGCGATTCATGAGTGAGCTTGATTGCAATCAATGTTACGCCAGACCCGCGAGTCTATTTTCATTGGGCTCCGTCAAATCATTCCACCATCTGAATTGAGAAACTCTCAACGCCTGAGGTCTGTTGATCAGAGGTGGCTTTCTCTTTGTCTGCCCGTATAAAACACCCGCGCCGGCGGGGTCCGGGCGGGTCTTCGTGCTGGAGGCATCAGGCCCCCGTAATCCATCCAATCACAATTGGAGTTTCGCCCGGGATCAATCCAGGTCCTTTTGTTCGGATGACTTCTTTAGCCATCCAAGAAAGTCGGTAACGTTTGAGTGCTTGGCACCCACCACGCGCGTAAATTCTTTGCCACTGGCATCGGCCAGCACGATGGTTGGATAACCACGTATTTTATACTTTTCGGCGAGGGGTTTGTTCTTCTTGGCCAACTCCTTGTCAGCACGTGGGAAGTCAAGTTTCACCAAAACGTAGTCCTTGGATGCGGCATCAATGAATTCTTTTTTGGAAAAGACGTTCTTGGCCATGTGTTTGCATGGAGGGCACCAGTCGGAGCCGGTAAATTCGAGAAGCACGGATTTGCTCTCCTTCTTGGCCTGGGCAAGTGCGGCTTCGTAGTCCGCGGTCCAACCTTCTACGGGAGCGGCAATGGTTGTGGTAGTCACCGTGGCGGATAGGGATACAGCTGCAAGCCATGTAATTGCTTTCATACTTTAATAAACGTCACCAATCGTCACTTTATTCGAATTTCTTTCGATAAGACGCATTGTGGGTTACACCACCCACATGGCTCTTGCTCCCCGACTTATCATCGCCACCCGCAATGCTCATAAAACCGCCGAAATTCGCGCGGCAATAGGAGATGAGTACGAGGTATTGGATGCAAATGCCTTCCCGCGCTGCCCCGAGATCGAGGAGACCGGAACAACGTTTTTGGAGAATGCCCGCCTCAAGGCATTGGGCATCAGCAAGGTTCTTAGCGGGTGGGTGCTCTCGGATGATTCTGGATTGGAGGTCGATGCCCTGGATGGCGCACCCGGCGTGTATTCGTCAAGTTATGGGGGAGAGGAGGGCAACCACACCCTAAATAACGAGCGCCTAATGAAACAAATGGAGGGCCGCGAAGACCGCACCTGCCGTTTTCGTTGCACCATGGTGCTGGCCCGTGATGGCTGCGAGCAGGGCCATTTTACCGGTACGGTGGAAGGCTGCTTGATTGAGGAACAACGGGGTGGCAAAGGCTTTGGCTACGATCCGCTTTTCGTCCCGGATGGTTACGATCAAACCTTCGCCGAACTTGGGACCGAAGCCAAAAACAGACTTAGCCACCGGGCCAGAGCCCTCCACCAAGCGGTTGAGTTCCTCCTTCAACATGGCCAATGATGCCCGTTTGATAGGCCTCAGAAGGGGCGAGATCAGCTGTGAGCACTTCATTTTATGCAATCCATTCTTTTTCAATCAGGTAAAATTTGATGTTGCGGATGGGCTATGAGGCTCACTAGGCTAATGCTCAGCGCAATGCGCCATCCCTCTTCTTTGCATGTTCAAACCCATCACCCTTAACATTCTGGCCGCTATTGTCCTGTGTGTAGCAGGATACGTGTTCTACAAAAACAACGAGGCCTATAAGCTCGAAATTGAAAACCGCAAGGCGGCTGAAGCAGCCTTGGCGATCAACAAAGATGTGCTTCAGACAGCCATCAACAAATATAACGACACTGTTGATGAGGACAAGCGTGAGCAAGGCGTGATTGCGAAGGTGCTCGAGCAGACCGCAGCTCAGAACGACATCATTGCCCGCCTTGATAAAGATCTTCGCGACAAAAGCGATGAACTCCGCTTCTTCGAGGACAATCCCGACATGACCAATGGCTGGCGCGATAAGGTGCGCATCGCAGAGAACACGATGGATGAGATTCGGGTTTTGGACAAAGAGCTCAAGGAGCTCGACTCCATGGTATCTGGCCGCGAAACCAATCTCGCCAACCTCACCGAAAGAGACAACAATCTTAAGCAGAACATCGCAGATCTGAAGGCTCACATCCTCTCCCGTAGTGATGGGCGCTCCATTGAGAGCCTCAAGACCAAGGTCCGCGCCGTATACAATGGCTGGGGCTTTGTGACTCTTGCCGACGGAGACAAGAACGGCGTGGTGCTCAATTCGACCCTCGATGTGGTTCGCGAAGATGAGGTGATCGCCAAGCTGTTGGTGACCGTCGTTGAGCGGGACTCTGCATCCGCCAACATTATACCGGGCTCCATGGCTGCCGATGCTGCCCTCATGATCGGGGACTTGGTCGTTCCTGCAAACTGACCCTACCTCACCAAACTCAGAATATTTTCCCCTGACATGAAATCCCTCATCCTGCCACTGTTGATCTTTCTTGGATCACTCACTGCAGTGTACTTCACTCTTGAGCAAGACAAACTCTTTCAAGACGAGCAGAACCTGCGCCTGGAAAAAATTGATGAAAACCGTAAGGTCAGCGCTTTGATCGACAAGAAAGAAGTGGAACTCAAACAGGCCAGGGAGGCCTTAACTGAAACCCAAGCAGTCCTTGCTGCTGCCCAAGACAACCTAGGCAATCTCAAGGGGCAAGAAACCACACTGCGTTCCAGCATCTCCCAAAAGGAGGCGTCGCTTGCCAAGTTCAAGGATCAGCAGAAGAAGTTTGAGAGCACCAAGGCATCCGTAGCAAAACTCGCCCAGGAGCTGAACATGAGCTTCAACATCGACAACATTGAGCAGCAACTTGCGACAATGAAGCAAACCAAGGCGGACCGCGTGGATCGTGTGGATGAGCTTGATTTACTCATCGAAGCTTCTGAGAAGTCCATCGACGAAAACACCGCCGATCTTGCTCGCCAGGTTGCCCGTGAGGATGCCCGTCAGATGAAGATCAAGCGCGGAGCCATTGAGGCCGTCATTACCGGCGTTCAACAAGACTGGGGCTTTCTCGTCATTGGCGCTGGTTCCAACTCCGGCTTCAGTCCGACCAGCACGCTTTTGGTCAAGCGTGATGGCCGCCTAATCGGTAAAGTGAACCCTTCTTCGGTTGAGCCGACCCAAACCATTGCTGAAATCATCTTTTCCTCCCTTGCCCCCGGAGTTCGCATACAGCCGGGTGACAGAGTGATCTTCGACAACCCGGCAATCGATTGACCTGTGTGATGGTGCGTCGAATCATCAAGGTTGCTTACTAATTGGCATGAAACGCTCACTTATTTTTAGTCTCCTTGTCGCCTCCATGCCCTTCGGCCTGAATTCATGTACTGAGCCCGAGCCGAAGGTCGTAGGCCCGACTTCCAATAAAAGCAAGATTCCCTGGAATCATCCCATTGCTGGACAGGGCGCTGGTCAAATGGGCATGCTGCCTCAGAACCAGCATAGGAGGTGAATGTCATCAGCGCTCGCTCGCGCTCGCGGTATTCGTCATCGGTATTGGCATCATCGCTTGACTGTCACCCCCTCATGGCATCCGCGAAGTGGGGTCGTATGCAGTGCCGGGTGATAAGGCTACGATCCGTTTTGGAGTGCCGTATTTAGTCCCGGTGGTAGGGGCTGCCTGCAGTGATGCTCGCGATGCGGTAGAGCTGCTCAAGGAGTACTACCAGCGCGAGTTCGTGTTGAAGAGTGAAAGATGAAACGCTGAGCAGTAGGTCCGCTTGTTTGCGAAGCGCCTCGGTGTGTCCGTCAGCTGCACCAATGAGGAAAGACATGGTCTTGATATCGCCGCGCAGCTGCAGGCAGTCCATGTGTTGGTGAAGTGTGCGGGTGCCAAAAGTCTTGCCACGTTCATCTAGCACCACGCGAAAGCTATCTTTGGACTTTTCGAGCAGCTGGGCAGACACGCTCTCACGACTACCCGCCTTCACATACATTAGTTCATAGGTGCCATGGCGGCACAGGCGCCTAAGGTATTCGTCGACACCTTCTCGTGCATACTTCAGCGCGGGTTTGCCGGCGACGATGATTTGATATTTCACGCCCCATAACACAACCCAGCTCAGTGCTTGCCGCAAGTGCCAAGGGGTTTCAGATTGTTTTCGATGACCGAAGTTTATGAGACCGACAAGCTGTTATCCGAATATCTGCTCTTTCACTATGGCAGTGCCGATGAGGTTTTGCCTCCTGAAGGCGATTGGCCGGTCGGCATGCAGGAGGCACTCGATTTCGCAGTGCGCACGATGAGCCATTTTAGTGAGGAGCAGGCATTGCGTTGTCTCGATCTTGGTTGCGCGGTTGGCCGTTCTACGTTCGAGATGGCTCGGCATGCCGATGAGGTTCTGGGTATTGATTTTTCACAGGCATTCATCGGTGCTGCAGAGAGC
>JBMYMN010000046.1:0-17668 GCA_049597355.1 Luteolibacter sp. | reverse complement strand
GATCCGCGCCGATTCGGGCGCTCCCACCGATTCCACTGTCAAGGTCATCGACGCTGCCAAGCTGGCAGGTGCGGAATATGTCTCTCTTGCCACTGAAAACTGAACTCCACTGACTCTTGCTCAACGCCCGCGCTATCATCCTGGGATTCGTCGGATCGCTTGCCATGCTTGCGATTCTTGGGTTCTCGCGGTTGTTCAATCTTGAGATTGTCGAGCCTGAGTTGACCGTGCGAGAAGTGGATGTCGCTACCATCACGCCACCCCCTCCTCCGCCAGAGGAGGAACCACTCCCTGAATTTATCCCACCACCTCCAGCCTTGACCCAGATCAGTGCTCTTCCGGATCCCACTCGGGTGGCGGTGCCTCAGGCTGAATTGCCCATGGATATCAAGGTGCCAGTGGAGAATTTCTTCACCGATTTGGCCCCTCCTCCTCTGCCCGTTGCTTCCCAACCCGACCCACCAAAGCCCAAGCCCCATGTGCGCCCGCCTGCCACCCCATCGCATTATCAGGCCCGGGACCTCGATGGTGTGCCGAGACTATTGGCGCATGGATCTGCCATCTTTCCCAGTTCGCTGGCCCGGCGGGGTGTGCGCCGAGGCACAGTGGTCTTGGAAGTAGAAATCTCTAAGAGAGGTATGGTGAGTGTCAGGCGTGTGGTGTCCTCCTCGCATCAGGAATTGGTTTCCGCCGCGCGCCGAGTGGCAGCTGGAGCCCGTTTCACCCCGCCTAAGCACAAGGGGCAAGTAGTCAAAGCCATCATGCGCTGGCCTATCACGATTGATAAGTAATGAAGCCTGTCATCCACAACATTTCAGTCATGCGTAGCAGTATGTTGCTCGGCGGCATGTTCTTTGGTGCATTGATGGCTTGGGTTTCAGCGTTAGAGCCATTACCCATATCCTCAAGCTATTGGAAGGATCCCGCATTCATCAAGGCCTTCAATGGCTCATACCGCATCGAGGCACGCATCGAGCCCACAGTCACAGGTGAGCAACGAGCTGTCTTGGTGCAGGTGCAGAAACTGATGGCGGCCGAAAAGCGCGACGAAGCCATCAAGTTGTTGCAGGGCAGTGCACTGACCAAAGCTTCTGGGGCGCTGACTTTTAATTTGGCCAATTTGTATTTGGAGAGTGGCAACTTGAATGAGGCGGTCGCCGCCTATGAATCGGCCATCAAGGCCTATCCTTCTTTTCGTCGGGCACATCGTAACCTCGGGCTCGCTCGGGTTCGCGCCGAAGAGCTGGATCAGGCCATTGTTCATCTTTCTGAAGCGGTGCGCTTGGGAGACTCAGAGGGGCTTACTTATGGGCTACTCGGATACTGTCGGCTTTCGCGGGAGGAGTTTTCTAGCGCACTTCAGGCCTATCGACTCGCTCAACTGACTGAGCCTGAGGTCATCGAATGGTTAGCAGGTATCGCGCAATGCCTCCAACAACTCGGTCAGCAGGCCGAGGCGATCGCTCTGCTCGAGGAAGTCATCCGCAAGCGTCCTCTCGAGTCATCTTATATCGTTCTCAAGGCCAATATCCATCTGCAACTCGAGCAGGAGGACAAAGCGGCCAAATCGCTGGAGATGGCGCATCGCCTCGGAACGCTCTCGGCGGATCCCACGTTACTTCTTGCAGAGTTACACATGCGCAATGGTAGGGTTGGGGAGTCCACCCGAGTGATGGAGGCGGCCTTCAGCAAGGCCGACAAGCCTGGTGAGAGTTCCATCCTGCGCTTGTTGCAGATCTCGGTGGCCCATGAGCAATGGCTTTTGGCCAAGAGACTTTTGGCGCGGGTGCCCGAGAAGGGCCAGAGTCGCTCGCTGCGTTTGCTCAAAGCCAAATATTTTATCGGTTCCGGCGAGGATGTCCCCACCGGTGCCAAGTTGCTTGAGCAGCTCACCCGCGAAGACCCCACGGATGCAGAGGCATTGCTGGCCCATGCCAATCAACTGGCTATTGCCGGTCAGTCTGCTGCAGCAGAACTCATCTACGAGCGGGCTGCGGTTGATGAAGACTGGGCCTTCAAGGCCTTCACCGCGATGACTCGCTTGCGGGCTTCCCAGGGCCGCTATCAAGCTGCCCTCAAGTCCCTGGAAAAGGCTCTAGCGCTCCACTCAGGGCCTGACCTGGAGGCGTATCGTGCTGCTCTACAGCGGACTTTGGAGGCCAGTCGATGAAATCCATTTTTTGATTTGATTGCTTGACGCTGATTCTCGGTCGGTTAAAACCAAAAGCTAATGAGACTCGATCTCAATTAATAAGTTCAATCATGAAACGACTACGCTTCCTGCAACTTCCTCAAGTCCTATCTCTTAGCGGCGCTCTGGCCCTCGGAGTCACCGCCTCAAACGCTCAAGATGCTTTGGTTGATCTCGGCCAACTCGATGCGCTCACCCTTTCCGGCAGTAAAGTCGTCGGCAGCCGTGAAGACGCTTGGGACCTTCCCGGTTCCGCTGCATACCTCGATGCCGCCGAATGGCGCCAGAAAGGTTACACCAATGTGAACCGTATTCTCGGTACCGTACCCGGTGTCTATCTGCGCGAAGAGGATGGCTTCGGTAATTTCCCCAACATCTCCATGCGTGGTGCGGACGGCACCCGTGCAGAGAAGGTCACCCTCATGGAGGACGGCATCCTATCCGCCCCAGCTCCTTATACGGCTCCCTCCGCCTACTACTCGCCCCGTGCAGCGCGGATGGCAGGTCTGGAAATACTCAAGGGTTCCAGCCAGATCAAGTATGGTCCGCAAACCACCTCGGGTGTCATCAACTACCTGTCCACTCCCATCCCAGGTGCCGATGCTCCCAACTTTTACTGGCGGAGTACCTACGGCAGTGACAACACCTTCATCAACCACGCCTATTATGGCGATACTCTGGAGACATCCAACGGCCGCTTGGGTTACCTCTTCGAGCTCTACCACGAAACCAGTGATGGTTTCCGTGATCTGGATGGAGGTGGTGACACCGGTTTTACAACCTACGAGCCCATGTTTAAGGTATTTTGGGAGCCGGATACAGCCCTCAAGCAGCGCTTTGAGTTCAAGTGGGGCTTTACCGACCTCGATGCGGATGAAACGTATGTCGGCCTAAGCGAAGCGGATTATGCGGCCAATCCCTACCGCCGCTACGCTGGCACCCAGTTCGATAACATCCAGACCGAACAGAACCGCACCTATCTGAAGTGGATCGCCGAACCTAGCGAGGACTTCAGCTTTGAAACTGCCGTCTACTACAACGACTTCGAACGCAATTGGTATAAGGCCCGCGGAGTGGATGTCACCGATGCCAATGATGTTGCCATTCTCAATGGCAGTCTAGCCGGTACGATTACCGATGGTCTCCGCGCCAATGCCCGCACCTACGAATCATACGGCATTCAGTTCTCATCTCTCTATGAGTTTGAGACCGGTGCAGTCGAACACGACCTTGAATTCGGTGCCCGCTTGCATTACGATGAAATTCGCCGCTTTCAGCGTAACGATGATCTAGTTTCTGCTGGCACGGGTTCCGATGGTTTCAGTATCGTGACGGGTGCTCCTGGTTCCGGTGGCAACCGCTTTCAGTCGACCGAGGCCATTTCACTGTGGATGACCGATGAGATCGATTTCGGTAAACTGGCGATCAGCCCTGGCTTCCGTTACGAAAGCATGGATCTCGATAATATCGACTACCTGTCCGACGCCACCAATACGCCGACCGCCGACCGCAGTGGCAGTGAGAGCTATTTTGCTCCCGGTATGGGCTTTACCTACGACATCAACGAAGACAACAAGCTCTTCGGAGGTGTGTTCAAGGGCTACTCCATTCCCAGTCCACGCTCCAACCTGAAGGATGGAGTGGAGAAGGAGGAAAGCCTCGGCTACGAGCTGGGTGCCCGCCACCGCAGTCGTGGGGTGACCTCCGAACTGGTGGCCTTCATGACTGACTACGAGAACCTTGTATCGACCTCGGCCGGTCTCGGTTTGGGCGGTAATGAGAACGTGGGTGAAGCTCAAGTCTACGGTCTTGAAGCCCTCGTCAGTTACGATCTGGGTGAAGAGAAGGGTCTCGGCTACGGTGTTCCCATGTATCTATCCGCCACTTGGACGTCGGCCGAGCTCAAGGGTCCGAGCCTGAGTAGCGGTGGTGCCGATGATATTTACGCCGGAGGTAGTGACGGCTCCAACCTACCCTATATCCCGGAGTGGCAGATCGCCGCCGGTGTGGGTGTGGTCTTCGAAAAGTGGGGTGCTAATCTCGACATGACCTACTCCTCCTCAAGCTTCGGCACCGCCAACAACTTCGACTCTCCAGTTGATGACGCGCTTCAGGGCAAGATTGACTCCGTTCTGATCTTTGACCTTTCTGGTCACTATCAGTTTTCCGAAAACGTCAAGTTGGTGGGTGGTATTCAGAATCTCCTCGATGAGGAAGCTATCACCAGCCGTGCTCCACTAGGTGCCCGTGCCAATGCACCGCGCTCCCTTTACGGAGGTTTTGAACTGACCTTCTGATCGGTCTCTATCTAGTATTATATTGTGTTTCAAACCGGGGCTGCGAAAGCGGCCCCGGTTTTATACAACTACCTTGTCAGGTATTCCAGAATGCTCGCCATGGTGGTATTCAGTGCGCGGTAGCGATGCTCGGGAACAGACTGCATCTCAGCTATGGTCTGCACGAAGGGAGCATCGATCAATTCGTCTGCGCAGTGCTCGATCAGAGCGGCCACACAATCGGGAGTAGTCTCAAGATGGAATTGCATGCCGATCACCCGAGGCCCGAGTTGGAAGGCCTGATGTTTGCAGGCCTCACTACGGGCGAGGTGGATGGCGCCATCTGGCAGAGTGAAGGTTTCGCCGTGCCAGTGAAAGGCCTCGAAGTTCTCTGGAAATGAGAAGTGATCACCGCCGGACGAAACGGATGTGCAGGGAAACCAACCGATCTCGCGCTCCATGTTAGGGATGATGCTGCCACCCATACATTTTGTGATGAGTTGAGCGCCGAGACAAACACCCAAGACCGGTTTTCCAGCTTGGATAGTATTGCGAATGAAATTCATCTCGTCGATTAGCCAAGGTAGTTGTTCTTCATCGTTCACGCTCATCGGTCCACCCATGACGATGAGTATATCGATGGCATCCTGATCGGGTAGGGGATCGCCGGCATAGAATCGGGTGCAGTTGATGCTATAGCCATGCTCGAGTAACCATGGCTCCATCATGCCGATACCTTCGAATGGAACGTGCTGAAAGTAGTGAGCTTGCATGGTTGGGAGAATGCATTACGGACGACCGAAGGTTCAAACCCCCTCGGGGGTTATACATCTGATCAAAGTATTAATGATGGCCGAATTTGATTTTGCGATAACCCCATATCAATGGTGTTACCAGATACACCCATCCATTTGATAACCAAATGGAGCCGAAATAAACTATGCAGTCTGAACCCGATTCTAAAATGGCAATACAATCGCGCTTATGGAGAAGTCATCGGCACAGGGCAGATGTGATGTTCGCCATACTGGGCGTTGTGCTCAGCATGAGATCATCCAATCGCCCAGTGCTGTAAGGCCCGGAGGGTATGTGAATCACATCAATAGAAAATTTGAAGATATGGTTCACCAGTCACTGGTGGATCGCAGCGATTCGACTTTTTCGTTATAAATATCGAATTCGATGCGGTGAATCGCGGGAAGTTTGAAGATAGCCTTGCCGAAGTTCTGGCTAGTGCCTGTGAGTTCATCTTCACTAACTTCCTCAAAACGGAATACCATGGTTGAGCCATCTGCAAACAGGGCTCGTATGTCGCCACGCTCTCGCTTGGCCCGCTCAGTATCGAGGCCATCTAGATTGAGGCTGCGGAGGCGCTCGACTGGAATCTTGATTTCCCCAAGTGGAGTTTTCAGTGTGATCAGACCTTCCTCGATGCTACTGACCTCACCTTCAAGGCTGTCACCGTTGGCCAGTTGCATGCGGCCCTCTGCATCCTCGAAATTTGGTTCAGGTGCGGGCTGGATTTGACCTCTTACACGGATGCCCCCTGGCTGTGGAACCTGGTCGACCTTGCCCTCCCAAGGACCAATTTCGATATTGGAAATACGCATGCTCTGCTTGTTGCCTGCAATGAAGTGCAGGCCGCTGCCGAACTCGTTACGATCCACGCCGGGGTCGTTCCAAACCTCATTCACCCTGCCATTGATCAGTAGCACAACCTTCCCGGTCTTGCGGCTGGCACGGACTTCAATACGGGCCTTGTCGTTTTGAGATAGGTCGCGAGAATGGTCACTACCGAGGAAGTTGCGAGTCTTACCACTACGCAAGTAGACGCTGCTATTTTGAAAAGAGAGTTCGTAGCCCGAGCGTGGGCGGCCGCTATCAATGTCATTGGAAAACAGCATCAGTTTGAAATCTAGCTGATCGGATTTTCGCTCGACGGTGAATGCGATGGAGCATTGTTCAGGCAAAATCTGATCACGGGCAATACTGCCGGCCTTGCGCGAAATGAATGCTTGCCGTTTGTATTCCCAGCATTCTTCCGGAACCTGTTTCCATTGTTCCATGCCACTGGGCCCACGATAGTGCAGGTTACCGCTGCCTTCGATCTGGATTTTCGATACCATGGAGCGACGGAATTTCATGGTGTCGGCAAACCATGTGTCGATGGCGATGGTTTCATCAGTGATATCGCAAAGTTGACCGTGAATTTGATCACCGTTCTTGAGCGTGAGTATGGTGAGGTGATTGGCTTCAGGCGCGTTGTTTTCCGCATTGAGAGTCAGGTTGAGAACGTGCTCGAGATCAAAGGTGGCAGGTTCTGCGAGAAACTCAGACTCCCATACCAAGGACTCATCATCCAAGGCTTTGAGTTTGCCGGCGAGATGGTCGTCATTGTGAAAACGCATGATTGCTTGCGCATCCTCTTCGGCGGCTTGCGCTCCGATACTGAGAGTTAGGAACAGTCCGAGGACAGCGTTGAAAACAGGAATCTTCATGGAAAACAGGGTTGCGCGGATTGGAATCATTGTTTGATGAGTCGGATCAGTTTTACTGCACCGCGCGGGATCTGCAGGCTACCGAGGATTGGGTGAAGGGCTTCAATTCGATCATTTTCAATGATGAGGTCATGAATACTGAGATTGCCCGAGCCATGGAACTCGATGTGGTAATTGGGTTTCTCGCCATCGCTTCCTTTGAACGGATTGTTGGCGAAGAATATGGTGGAGATCTCCTCCTCTGGTATCTCCCATGCTTCCTCGGAAAATTTGGTCTTGAAGACCATCAGGCGCTCATTGTCTGTGGTCAAGAGGCTGGTGAGTTCACCACTCCAACGATCGTCATCGGTGGTGATCAGGCAGTCGACACTCGCATCACCACGTTCTTCAGCAAGATGACGCTTTCGGTTGTCGTGGAGTTCGGAGATGCTTAGCTGTCCGATGGTCTGTCTGCCACCAGTGCTGGTTCGGCAAGCAAACGAAACACCGGATCCGGTAGGAATGTCTCCCAATGGATCGACAACCACTCCCTCCGAGTCACCATTGATCAGAAGTTCAAGCTGGCGTTTGACGCGATCAACGCGGATCTCTACCCTCATTTTCTTGTCGCTAAATTCGCTTGGACGACGCTGCCATTGTGCCAATGTCCGGGCACGATTTTCGCCATTACTCTGGCGCTGGATACGCATTCCGGAGCTATCGAAGTTGAAGCGATAGAGGTTCTGTTTGGAGGGGTTCTTGGACAGTGGATCTGCGAAACCGACTGAATAATTTGGCGCGCGGTTGTCCCAGCTAAGTTCGAATTTGATCACGAAATTCTCAGGCATTTCGAAGTCGCGTGCGGCGATGGAGCCTCCAGTAGAGGTCAGTTTGTTGCCGTTCTGTTTCCAGTTATCGGGTTCGCCCTTGCCAGTCGTCCAGTCGCGGATGTTTTCAAAACCACTGTAAATCACCTTGCGGTTGGTGATGCCGAACTGGGCAGAGGCCAGCGCTGCACGCGGGATGGTCAGTTGTCCGGCGATAGGAGTATCTGTTACTAGTCCTGCTTCACCCAATTTGCTGATGATGCTGGCAGGAATGATGTCGCCGTTGCGCAGTGTGATTTGGATGGGGCTAGGCTCGCTGGATTCAGGGGAGGTGGAGAATTCCATCTGCTCGATCCTGCCTGCCAAAAGTTTAAGCGGCTGCTTTGAATAGGGGCTATTCCATTCAACAACGCCATCTTTTCTGATGGCCTGCAGAGAGCCCGTTAGTTTGCCAGCTGCATGAGATAAGATAGCGGTATCGGCATGAGCACACGGGCTGCCTGCCAGCAGACCGATCGTGGTGATGAGTGTTTTAGAAGTTTGCATCCCAGTTCGTGAAGATAGCGTTGGAGTCATCGAATTCAAACATCACGGCCGAGTCGTTGGAGATGGTGATTTCGCCCACAAGTGGATTGTCTAGCACCATGTTCTTGCGGTCCCCGGAAAGCGGAGTTCCCGTGATGCTGCCCATCGGGCTGAATCGGATTTTGAGCTGCTGACCCGATGGCGCCTCGGTTTTCAGTCGATCCTCGGTGGCCATGCTGAGTTCGGAGATATCCTCGAGGGGAAGCATAAACTCGCCGTGTTTACCTTTGAATCGAAGTATGCCGTTCTCCTCAAGAGAGACCGCTCTACCGGAGAGACGATCGAGACCATTGGTCATTAGAATGATATCCTGTCCGCCCACTTCAAGGCTCCGGGCCGAGTCTGGCATGCCATTCCATTCGGCGATGATGACGTCACTGATTTTGACCTGAGAGTTGGTGATCTGGGGCATGAAGGCCAGAGAACTGCCGCCGACGGGCTTCATGTTGTCGTTCTTGAGGGCTGGATCAGACCATTGAGTAATGAACTCGCCATTGACGAAAAGCGAGAAGTTGGAACTTTCCAGATCGCTGCGAAGTTCGATGGTGGAGGTGGCATTCTCACCGATACGCAACCGATTCGAGGAGGTCTGCACCCGCCTGACCGTCTTTTTTCCTTCTTCGTCTACCGCGCTGCGATAGATCACCATGTAGTTGCTGTGAAACTGTAGAATAAAGGCGTTGCCGAAGATGTTGGGCAGATTGCTGGAATCGTGGGGAATGAATCGGGCAATTTGCTTTTGGCCAGCCTTCGCATCTCCACCTTCAACATCTTGCTCGGCCTCTTTATTAGGCTCTCCCTGTGGTATCTCATCCACACAGAAATCTGCATGCACTGCAATGGCCATGTTGAGTTGGCTCTTCCACGCCATGTCAAAGCGCAGAGTGGATTGCTTGGGCATTTTGTCGCGGAGAATCAGGGCAGTCCCTGGGTTGGCGTTCTTCCAATACCAAGCAGCACCGGAGTGTTTCCAGCCAGGCCCATTGTTTTCTTCATTGGCTTGCTGGATACCCGGATGAATCTGCATTCTGCCTCGTAAATGAAGATTAACGTCGATCTCCCTGCCCGGTTCGGGTTCTTTCGCCTTGTCTTCTTTTTGATTGTCAGCTGTGTAGGAAACGATGTCCCAGCGATCTTTTGAAAACGGGCCATGATAATGCAGTCGGCCTCCCAGAGGCTGTGGAGCGATGCGCGCAACCTTGTTGCGATCGATGGTCAGAATGCCTGCGCAATGGCTCTCAATGGTTAGAGATTTTTCGTTTAGATCGGTGATCGTGCCGGGGATCTGGTCGCCATTGACCAGTTCAATCAGGGAGATGGATTTTAGAGGCTCAGCTGGATTCCCGCCGCGCATGACAAGGTGGCGGAGGTTGATTGTTCCGAACTTGGCGGTTTCGTTGAGATCCTTGCGCTTCCAAATCAGACTGGGTCCTTCGGCAATGCCCAGAAATTGGCCGTGAAGTTGGTCTCCGTTCTTGAAGCGGAGAAGGTCAGGTTTCTCCTCGGCGTGCAATGCTGTGAGAGCAACTAGAGTGATGGAGAGGGAGCGGATCATTTCTCGTAAATGGGAAGATAGCGGTAATTGAGAGCGAGAGACAGCAGTGCGCCAGCAGTGCAAAAGGCCGGGCCGTGGTTGCCGGGAAAGGAGCCGTCACTGTTCTGGATGGTTGCCATGTAACGGATGTTCTTTTGGTTCCATTCGTTCCAAGCGCTTTCATTGGCATGAAACAGCGCTTGGGACATGTAGTATTCGAAGTAATAAGGGTAGTGGCGGTCGCGGTAATCGAGATTCTTCTTGAGATAGTTGACGCTGTTCTCGAAGCCCTTGGTGTCTTTCTCTTTGGCAAGTGCGAAGCACATGACACCAATAGCAGTTAAGGTAGGTTTTCCTCCGGATCCTGAGGTGTAGCCGTAAGAGCCCTCGGCTGAGCGGTTGTTTCCGATGTAGGTGAGGGCTTTGCGCATGGCTTTGTCTGGTATCTCGATGCCGGCATTGCGTGCGGCGAATAGGGCGACAAGTTGACAACCGCTGACGGTGGTGTCTGCGTCGCGACTGTCTGGCGTGTAGCGCCAGGCGCCAAAATTGTTTCGCTCCTGTGCGCTGAGGATAAGCTTCACTGCCTTTTCGAGGGCGGGAGCGATCTTGGGATCGGGGATCATGCCATAAACCTCGGCCAGTGCGGTGGTGGCGAAGGCGTGATTGTACATGCTGTTGCCGATGTAGCCGTTTGTATTATTCTGCTGGGAGATGATGAAAGTGACCGCCTCGCGAATCTGCTTGGAGTAGGGTCCATTTACTGGATCTTCACCATGAGCAAGGAATGCCATTATACAGAGGCCGACCACGCCTGGGTCATTACCGCTGCCACCCGACCAGTTGCCCCGTTCGGTTTGCGTTTTGGCCAGAAATTTAATGCCCTTTTCATAGACGAGATCGGCTTGGGCAGGAATTACATCAATACGGCGTTCCAGCAACGGTTGCGAATGAAGCGGAAGTAGACCGAGACTGAAGAATGCCAGAGCGTAAACCATTTGTTGGCTCATAATTGGGTGGACGTGAGGATTATCGTATGAGTTTCTCTGCCCCGCGGTTGTAAGCGTCGAAAGCTCCGCGGTATTCCTCGGGGATGGCGATGGAATCATTGCCACTGGCCTTGGGGATCCGGCGTGTTTCATCAGGTCCGGTGCCGACATCCCTCTGTTCGGTGTTGGCGGTATCGGAGTCACCGGTCTGACCTTGGCCGCCCTTACCCTGACCCTGGCCCTGACCCTGGCCCTGACCCTGGCCCTGGCCCTGACCCGGCTTCTGACCCTGACCTTGGCCCTGACCCATCATCTTTTCCATCATGTCCATCATGGCTCCTCCTGCTTGGCAGCCGCTCTGTTTCTGCTTTTCCTTTGCGGCTTCGTGGATTTTTTCGATGATTTCGGTCTGAGCTGCGATGGTGGCACCGCCGGTATTGTGCTCTATGAGCATCTCGGTAGCTTCATCCATAATGTTTTCAACCTCACCAAGGAGTTCGTTCACTTTGGGATTGGTCTGCTCCAGAATAAGTTGTGAGACATCGGCGGAGAGCTCGTCTTGATCTACGGCAACTTCCTCAGAGCCTTGGGCGTGCTTTTTAGAAGGTGTAAGCTCTGTGCCGAGGTCTGCCTTGTCGATCAATGGTTCGGCGTTCGCAAGGGACAAGCCGAAGCTAAGGGCAATACATGCGGAAATGGTCTTCATGATGAATTGTGAGCTGGATTTATTGATTGAGAGCGTTGTCGCGCTTGAATTGTTCGAGGACGCGAGTGCGGGCGCGGAGATCTTGCTGGGTTTGGATCATCTTCATCACGCGGAGCATGAATTCAAAGTCTTCGTTTGCACCGCCACCACCGCCACCACCACCACCGCCGCCGCCGCCGCCTTGGTCGTCGGCGCCTTCAAGCTTCGCAGCCCACTCCTCCAGCTTGTCGCCCCACATCTTGGAAGATTCAGCGGCTCGATACGAGTAGCTCTGCAATAGTTGGTTCTTAATGTTCTCTAGATTGGCAGTGACATCCGATTCACTCATTGCATCGAGAACATCTTTGAATTCCGGACCTTGGGTACGAGCGTGAAAATGGGCAAGATCCTCCTGAATCCAGCGGACATCTGCGCCAGTGTCGGATTGCTGGCGTATATTTTCGTTGAATAGGGTCTGCCCGGCAGGATCGATCTCCTCGCCGGTCAGTCCGAGTAGGTCCTTGCCATTGCGCTTGGTGTGGGCCGTTGTCATCTCGCGGACCAGTGAGGCGGTGATGCCTTTCTGTTCACTCGCAGCCTTTCGCAGGCGCTTCACGAAGGTCCCAGCCTCGAAACTCTTGTTGGCTTCATTAGCCTTTTCGACCGTTTCCTGCATCTTCTCGACGACCTTTTCCTGCTGTTCTACAGCCTTCTTCATCTCAGACTCACTCTTCTGTGGAGTGCTCGAGGGGTCACCTGCCTGATTGAGCTTTTGCTGCACATCCGGCACATCTTGTTCAGAGAGTTCCTTCATGTTTTGAAGGGCTTCGGCCATTTTCTTCATGGTTTCCTTGTCGATTTCACCGTTGCGGACGGCATCTTTTAGGAGTTCTTCCATGCGCTCGGTGAGTTCCTCGGTACGGCGACGGGTTTCGGCTTCTTCCTGAGCCTGTTCGGCCAGGCGCTTACGATTTTCATCTTTCTGAAGTTCTTCGCCATCAAGGCGCTCGAGGCGTTGGTTCTCCTCGAGCAGATTGAGTTCACGGCGGGCGAGATCCTCCAGTTCGGTGATTTGGCGATCGAAGCGGTGTTTGAGAAGCTGGGCATGCTCATCACGGGTCAACACATAGATGATGATCGGTTCAGAGTAGCTGCGTGCACGTCCGGGAAGATGATCAGTGGTCCAGCCGCGCAGCGTAAGTTTCTGGGGTTCAATGCCGAAGGCTTTCGGAGAGAAGGCAACCGGATTGAGGTAACGACTCTGGCCAGGTTCTGCGGAGGGTAGGTCGAAGCCGCCTTTGGCAGGTGTTTTACCTGTCGGGCGTGTGAATTGGCCAACCCACTCGATGCCATTGTCTTTTATGCTGAAGTCATCTTCTGCGAGAAGCTCAAACTCGATCGTTTCTTCCGGCAGCATGATGTGTTGGCGATTGATCCCCTGCAGATAACAGCTGGGAGCGGCATCGGCCATGGCATCCACACGCAGCTTGAAGCCCGGCTCGCCGGCCAAGCCATTTTTGTCGGCCCATGAAAAGGGAAGTTCAAAATCCCGAGTATCAATGTTGAATACCTCAGTGAAAGCCTCGCGATCCTCAAGTCGCAGCGGACTTTTGTTGCCGCTTGTCTGAGTCTGGACAGCTCCGGTTTCGGGATCGGTCAAGGTGAAGGCGATTGGACCGTAGTTGCTGGAGGTGATGAGGGGGCGGTTCATCTTGAGACCAAATTCGAGGGTGCTTCCTTCGACAACACTGATTGATCCAGTAAAGAGATTGATACGGCGCTTTCCGAGTCCGAGGTAGTCCGGAGGCGTGACTGTGGCCCATACGTCCTCCACCGCCGGACGCTGAAGTGGTTCGACAACCATTTCATGGCGCAGGTCACCGAGGCGGATGACTACGGTGCCTTTGTCCTGCTGGCCGGGAAATTCAAAGTGATAGCTACGCCCGTCGAGTTTGCTGTGGATCAGGGGTTGAAGAGCATAGCGGGCGGTGGCTGCTGATGGCTGGCGTTCGGAATCCTTGGCTAGAGTCACGCTGATGTTGAAACTTTCACCGTAAGGAACGGCAAGATAAGTGAGCGGATTTTCCAGTTTGGTGAAAGTGTAACGTTGGGTATCCGATAAGGGCATCAGCCAGCGTTGGAGGGCATTGATGCCTGCATTGGGGGTGAGAACCATCACAGCGGCAGACCCAGCAAGAAGGGCGAGAGCTACCAGCGACCATCGGCGATGACGCGGTGCGGGCATGGCATCGGCAAAGTCGCGCTTTTCTGATTCCGCTGCGACCGCAGCCATGGCGGCCTCGCGGAGACGGGGCGAGAGACTATCCTCAGATCCCTCCTGAGACTGCAGTTCGATGACGCCGAGCAGACGATCACCAAGGCCCGGGTATCGGTGGGCGATCAGTCGTGCAAGTTGGTTTTGGCGCCGCCGACGCCATATCCATCGATGAACCCAGTAGGGAGCGAAGCCTGCGAACAGTGAAAAACCAGCCAGTAGGAGGGCCAGACGAAACCAACCTGGAGTGGAAGCCACACGATCGAAGCCGTAAACCAGAAGGAAAGAGAGTAGCATGCCAATCAGGCCGGCGGCAATGGCCTCGATCACTTTGATGCGCCAGAGACGCTTGCGGAAGTCGTCGAGTTGCTGCCGCAGGGACTCGGGAATGGCGACTTGTACGTCCCTCTCATGGTCCTCGGTGATGGCGGGTTGGTCAGGCATGATCAAAGGGGGATTGAAGCATTTGTCGTGGTGATGATCACACTACAACAACGTTTATATTACCATAGGAATTTCGTGGCTTGGGTATTTCCTGCAAGTATCTTCACGCAAAGGTTTTGTAAAACCGTGCCGCGAAGTCTCCTGAAACCTCCACCGACAATATAAGCAGCACGCAACATGCCCAGCCAGCCATTAGATTCAACAAATCAATGAGATCCCGAAATTCTGTGTTTCGGCAGGGTTCTTTACAGGCCAGTTATCTGGCGGAGGAGGCACGATTGACCTCCAAATGGGAGTCAATGCAGCGCTCGACGATCCCTTCCATTTCAGACAATTTGTTCTCAATGATGCTGACGAAGGCGAATTGGCTGCGACAGCGTTCTAGGTTGTGCCTGGGATGGTGGATTTTAAAGTATTGATCACCTTGCAGGTAGTCCGTCAAGAAGCGCATACCGCACTCCAGAGTAATGAGCTTTCCTGAGAACGCAAGTTGTTCAATTTCAGTGGATTTCAAGAAATGAGCTGCCGACAGATAGCCCTTCACAAGGGCTTCGAAGCGGTCGAGTTGGATGCCGATGCTCGCAAGGTCGGTCTCGTCTTCGGCGGCGGTGGGGCAGCAGGAGCGGACCATATCGCCAAAGTCGTAAAGAGCGGAACCCGGCATGGTGGTATCCAGATCGATCACGCAAATCGCTGCCGAGGTGACCTCGTCGAGCAGCACGTTGTTGAGTTTGGTGTCGTTGTGGGTAACGCGTTCGGGAATTTCACCGTTGGCGATCTTGTCGGTGATACGCGGACAGTCATCTGCGCGGGCCCGAGCGAAGTCGATCTCAGACTGTATTTCGGCCACGCGGCCTAGCGGGTCGTTGGCGATGGCGATCTCCAAGGCTTCTAGGCGCTTGGGCGTGTGGTGGAAGTCGGGGATCGTCTCGTGGAGACGCTCACCCCCCAGCGATGCGGCCAAGTTTTGGAAGCGGCCAAAGGCTCTGGCGGCTTGGTAGGCCTGCTTATTGCAGGTCAACTCGTCGTAGCCGCGGGCGCGCTCGATAAAGGGATAGGCCCGCCAATAGTTGCCGTCGGCGTCGATCGTGTAGTGCCCGCCATCGAGAGCAGGAATGCAGGTGAGGGTGCGGCGGTGGGCCTCGGGATGATTTTGGGCCAGGAGCATTTCCAACGCATGGGTGGTGACCCTGCTGACATTTTCCATCAATTTGACAGGATCCTTGAAGACGTGATCGTTAATGCGCTGAATGATGAAGCGGGTCTGTAGGCCCGATTGGTCGCAGCGCGCCAGGTAGGTGTCGTTGATGTGACCATTGCCGTAGGTGCGCGCTTCCATGAAATCGGCGCGGAGGTCAAACATCGCAGCGACGGCTTTGATGTCATGTTTGAGGCGTGGTGTGGGCACGGCGTGAGATAGAAGCTGAAAATTACGGGATCTGAAATGCTGAAATGCAGTCAGTTGAGCAATGCTGGGTATTCTCCGGCATCAATCAAGCCTGCGATGGAGTCGACCACATGCGGTTTGTCCTTGGGGTAGGTGACGCCGAACCAGTCGCTGCTGGTGGGCAGGACCGGACAGTCGGCATGGCCGGACTGAATGAGCTCGTCGACCACGCTGGGGATGTAGCATTCGCTCTCGAGTTCCTGCCCGCTCTCCCCGAGGAAGCGCAGAAAACAGGCCTCGAGTTGTTCGAAGAAGTTGGGACCGCAGAGCCAGAAGTTCATAGAGGCGATGGCTCTCGCAGGAATGTCAATGCGCTCATCACTGGCAGTGGAGCCGCGGATCACACCATCGCTATCTCTCTCAATGTTGAGGATTTCCTCAACATGGGCGAGGTGGTGCTCGCCATTGATTGTGCAGATGCCTCGGTTGACGTGACCGTGATCGGAAAGGGTGTTTTCAAGAGGGTAGCCGACCATCCCAATTTCATCACGGGTATTCTCGGGCAGGCTGGCGAAGAAGCCAGCGGCACGGGCGTAGGCATCACGGCCATAGAAGTCATCGGCATTGATCACTGCAAAGTGTTCATGGATGACATTGCGGGCGGCGCGGATGGCGTGGGAAGTTCCCCAAGGTTTTTCGCGGCCCTCCGGGACCGAGAATCCCTCAGGTAAGTCGTCTAGCTTTTGGATGGCGTAGTCGACCTTGATGCGGTCAGCGAAGCGGTCGCCCACGATTTGCTTGAAGGCCTCGGCAAAATCCTCGCGAATGACAAAGACTACCTTGCCAAAGCCGGCGCGAATCGCATCGAACACCGAGTAATCCAGCACAGTTTCGCCATTCGGACCCATGGGGTCCATCTGCTTGAGCCCTCCGTAGCGGCTGCCCATGCCGGCAGCGAGGATGAGGAGAGTGGGCTTGATCATGGGTGTGGTAGAAACGAGAAAGTAAGCATGCCTTAAACATTCAGAGGCTGGCAATCACCGATTCCGCGAATGCCGGCTTGATAAAGGTCAGGGCGGCGACTGGTATTCTGTCCACCATGCGCATGAGCATCTTCCTGACCATTTTCGCCGCCTTCCTGACGGCTGTCGTTTCGGCTGCCCCCCGGCCCAACGTCATCATCATCATGTCCGACGACATGGGCTACTCGGACATCGGTTGCTACGGTAGCGAGATCGAGACCCCTGTTCTCGACAAACTCGCCGCCAACGGTCTGCGCTACACCCGCTTCTACAACACTGGCCGCTGCTGCCCGACCCGTGCGTCGCTGCTGACCGGACTCTACGCGCACCAGGCCGGCATTGGCCAGATGACCAGCGACGGTGGCCAGCCTGGCTATCGTGGAGATCTCTCGCGCAATGCAGTGACCATTGCCGAAGCTCTCAAGCCGGCCGGCTACCGCACTTACATGTCGGGCAAGTGGCACGTGACCAAGCAGCTCAAGCCGGACGGCGACAAAAGCAACTGGCCCATCCAGCGCGGCTTCGACCGTTTCTACGGCACCATCATCGGGGCGGGTAGTCTGTTTGATCCATGGACGCTGACCAAGGGCGAGAAGGCGATCACGCCCGACAACGATCCCGACTACAAACCCGAAGAGTGGTATTACACCGACGCCATTAGTGACTACGCCGCGCGTTATGTGCGTGAACATGCGAGGGGCTATGCCGACCAGCCCTTCTTCATGTATGTGGCCTATACCGCGGCGCATTGGCCAATGCACGCGCTCGATAAAGACATCAAAAAATACAAGGGCCGTTACGACGCCGGTTACGAAGTCATTCGCGAAGCACGTTACAAGAAGATGAAGGAACTCGGCGTGATCGAGGACTGGCCGCTGAGTCCTGCGCCGCAGGCTTGGGAGGATTTTGACGACAGCAAGCGCGCTTGGGAGCTGCGATGCATGGAAGTCTATGCCGCCATGGTCGACAGCATGGA
>JBMYMN010000045.1:0-17892 GCA_049597355.1 Luteolibacter sp. | reverse complement strand
CTAGAACAACAGGCTCCGACGTCCGACTCTACTGTGGCTTCGCTCCCATATCTCGGCTGACTGCCTGTCGCGAACATATCGCATGTGCGAAGCCACTTTCTGATTGGGTCGGGCATGAGCGAGGTCAATGTCTATCATCAATTCCTCAAAAACAATTTTTTGACAAGTGAGCCTTCGGCGGCTAAACACCCCGCCCGCATCACTGGATTTGTCCCTCATTCGGCTACCAGCGCGTCCGACACCAACACGTTTTCATCATGTCCAAAACCACCACCATCCAAGCAGAAACGCGTGCCCGCTCTGGTTCGGGAGTTCTCAAACAACTCCGCCGCGAAGGCCTGCTTCCCTCCGTGATCTACGGCAAAGGCATCGAGAACATCAATCTCAAGATTAACGCCAAGGCTTTTCGCCAGATCTTGGCCAACAGTAGCTCGGATAGCATTGTGGTTAACCTTGAGATCGACGGCAATGATACCCGCATGGCCTTCCTCAAGGATGTCCAATACGACGCACTCTCTGGCCAAGCCCTGCATGCTGACTTCCGTGCAATCGACGATAAAACGACCATTACTGCCAGCGTTTCCGTTCAGGCAATCGGTACTGCTCCCGGAGTTGCCGCTGGCGGCCTCGTTGACATGCAAGTCCACAGCCTCGAAATCAGCTGCCTTCCCGGTGACCTTCCCGAAGTCCTTGAAGTCGATATTTCCGGTATGGAAGTCGGTGACTCCATCAACATTGGTGGCATCAGCTTTCCACCCGGAGTAACTCCAACCCTGAATGACGAGGTCGTCGTCGTGCAAATCACCAAGCCTGCTGCCGCAATTTCTGAAGATGCAGACAGCGGTGAAACAGCTCCAGCCGAGGGTGGAGAAGAGGCCAATGCCGAAGGTGGGGATGCCCCTGCCACCGAGGAATCCAGCGAAGGCTGATCCAAATCGACAGAAAAAATTGCAAAACGCTCGGCTCGCATTGCGACCGGGCGTTTTTTCATGCAGCGAGGCCCATGAACACGTAGTGAATTCAAAGACGTTCATCGACCACCGCTGCAGATGACTTTAGACTTTCTCACACCGCTTGCTGAAGACAACATCCATGTGTGTCTTTCAAACTCATCGTCGGCCTCGGCAATCCGGGGAGGAACTACGATAAGACCCGTCACAACATCGGCTTCATGCTGCTGGACCGGTTGGCGGCAGCGGTGGGCGCGGAATTTAAGCATGTCATACGCTTTCAGGCGGATATGGCAAAACTTCCTGATGATGGTTCCAGTTCTGTGGCGGGAAATTGGCTCTCCAAACCACAGACATTCATGAATCTCAGTGGCCGCTCCATCCAACAGGTCATGAACTTCTTCAAGATGAAACCCGCCGATCTACTGGTCATCTACGATGATGCCAGCCTAGAACTGGGTACTCTGAGATTCCGCAAAAAAGGGTCGGCAGGCGGGCACAACGGCATCAAGTCAATCATCAGTCACCTGGGTACCGAGAGTTTTCCACGTCTTAAGATCGGCATTGGTGGCTCCGGTCCTACCAACATGAGTTCGCATGTACTCGGAAAATTTAACACTGAGGAGGTTCCGCTCATGGAAAACACACTTGCAAGGGCTCAGGCGGCTGTTCAGCTTGCTCACTCCAAGGGTATTGATGTGGCCTCCAACCAATATCATCAAAAGCCCAAGTCTGAAGAGGCGATGAAAGAAGAGCCTCCTGAAACAGAAATCTGAAGAAATTCCAATAACTGTTCACCCGAACAACTTTATTCTTGCTCGCACTCAGAAGCTGAATCAAAATCCTAACTGTTATGGCCAATCTCAACAAAGTCATGCTCATCGGAAACCTCACCAGGGATCCCGAACTACGCTACACTCCCAAAGGTACCGCCGTAGCCGATATCGGTATGGCAATTAATCGGGTCTGGAACAACGACTCCGGACAAAAACAAGAGGAAACCACTTTTGTCGACGTCACTCTGTGGGGCCGTCAGGCTGAACTCGCAGAGAAGTATCTGGGCAAAGGCCGCGGCGTCTACATCGAAGGACGTTTGCAGCTAGACAGCTGGGACGATAAAGAGACCGGCAAGAAACGCAGTAAGCTCAAGGTGGTGGGTGAAAACCTCCAATTTCTACCCGACGGCAAGGCCGGCCCCGGTGGCGGAGGAGGTGGCGGCCAGCGCCCCCAAAGCGACTCGACTCCCACTGCCAGTGCAGCCCCCGCTGTGGAGGAGGACGAAGACGATATCCCCTTCTAATCTTTGATCTCCTTTTGATCCCCTGAGGTCGCTCTCGCGGCTCATTTCGACTGTAGCGGCAGTCTATGACCGCCGAGTTTTTCCAACGGAGGCCAATGTCCACCGCTACAGGCTGCCTTCGCCGGCCATGCTGGCCATTTCCAGCTTTCAGCCATCCTGCATTTCCCCTAGGCTCTGTGCCAACCTGATTGAAGTTCATTACCAGCGCGGATTGCATCTGCCTGAGATCGACTTTTGGCTCGATCCACAGGGCGCACGACCGCGGGCATTTGTCTCACACGCGCACGCTGATCACTTTGCCCGGCACGATTCGGTATTGTGCACCAACACCACTGCTGGTCTTCTTCGCAAACGCTTCAAACTGGCCGAAAACCGCATCGAAGCGATGGATTATCATACCTCGATGGATATTGAGGGCTTTCGTCTACGCATGTTACCAGCTGGCCATATTCCTGGCTCGGCGATGCTACACGTAACCCGTACCAAAGACAACGCTACTCTCCTCTACACCGGTGACTTCAAACTGCGACGTGGCCGCACCACACCGGAGGCTCACATTCTCAATGCTGATACGCTGATTATGGAGACCACATTTGGTCTACCTTTCTATCAGTTTCCTAATCCACTCGAAGCTGAGGCTCAGCTAATGGGCTTCATCCACGACACTATGGCAGACGGCCTAACTCCAGTGCTCCTTGCTTATTCTCTAGGCAAGACCCAGGAAGCTCTATCCGTTCTCGCCGACAATGAAATCCCCACCCTGATGCACTCGGCAGCCGTCAGCATGACCGAGGCCTGCATCGAAGCCGGAGTGGAAGGCCTTCCTCAGCCCAGGGAGTTCACAGGTGAAGCTCCTGAAGGTCACGTGATTATCGCACCACCCCATGCCTTGCGCACCAAGCTCTATCGGGCCATTGAAAAAAAACGCACAGCAATGCTCAGTGGTTGGGCACTGCAACCCAACGCACGTTTCCGCTACGGTGTGGACGCCATGATTCCCTTCTCCGACCACGCCGACCATCCAGGCCTAATGGAATGTATCCAGCGAGTCCGTCCCAAGAGAATCCTGACGGTTCACGGTTTCGCCAAGGAATTCGCCGCGGAATTGCGAACCAAGGGTTTTGATGCCTGGTGCGCTGCTGGTGGCGATCAGCTGGAGCTGCCCATCCAGCAAGCCAGCTCCAACCGCCCGACCCAGGCTATCAGAGCCGGCTGGCACAACCGTGTGCTATGTAGCTTTGCCGACTTTACAGATCTGTGCCGCCTATTTGAGCAAACCGGTAGCCGCACCAACAAGGTCGACTTTATCGCCAATTATCTGAAGTCGCTCGATGATGACGATGATCTGCGTATTGCTGTTGACTGGCTGGCCAGCGGCAATCGGAAAACCCCCAATCTGTTACCCAACCGCTTACTGCGTCATCTAATTCTGAGTATTCCGGGTAGCAAGGAGGAGCGGTATCTTGAACTCCAGCAGAACTCACGCGATGACATCGCTGCCGCCTGCGCCCTGTTGCAGGAACTGCCGTTGCACCCCGAGGGCATCCAACTGGCCGATGCACAGCAATTGATTGAAGAAATCGCGAGTGAAGCGACTTCCATCGAGCACATGCTCAAGCTAAGCGAGCGCCTGATCAATCTTCACCCGGCAGAATCTGAAACCCTTCTGCGTCTACTGGCAGGCAAACTGGGTGGCGAAGTTGACCGTACATTGGTCGAAGAAGCCATTGCCAACTGCTATCACATCAACACGAAGGTGATCCGCAAGCATCTGCGTAAGCACGAGAGCCTCGGCACCTTGGCTGTATGCGCCAGAGAGCAGGGCGCTGCGGGCTTCAAACAAGCCAAAGAAAATGAATCCACCGAACCGGACGGTCAGCAACTCCAACTCTGATTAGGCAGTTGCCTCAGCGGCATGGTGGCGCTCTTCTGACTTGGCAACTACCACCGCAGCGCATGAGTCGCTAAATACATTGACCGAAGTACGAAGCATGTCGAGTGGACGGTCGACGGCGAGCAGAACCAGTGCAGCGGCATCGGCATTCCCGATGCCGGACGTTTTGAGAATCAGTAGGATGGCCACAAGACTGGCAGACGGCACTCCAGCTACGCCAATGCTGGTGAGCAGTGCGGCAACTACAATGAAGAACTGGCTCATGAGGCTCAATTCAACGCCCATCACCTGAGCGACGAATATGACCGCCACACATTCATAAAGAGCGGTGCCGTCCATATTGACCGTGGCACCTAATGGTAGAGTAAAGCTACTCACTCGCTTGGGAACCTTGGCTCCGTCCTCAATGCAACGCATGGTCACCGGCAGCGTTCCAGCAGATGAAGCAGTGGAGAATGCCAGCATCAGGGCCGACCACATGTTTTTGAAATGCTGTAGTGGGTTCACCTTTCCCACATACTTCAGTATCAGCGGGAGCACGACAAACAGATGAATCATAAGAGCCGTCAGCACAGTGATGAAATACTTGCCGAGGCTGGCGAAAAGCGAGAGGCCCGTTTCATAGATCACGGGTAAGATAAGCGCATAAACACCGATGGGAGCCAGTGCCATGATCCAACCGGTTAGGATGATCATCGCATCATTGGCGGACTTGAAAAAATAGCGCATGGTTTGCATTTCGTCCCCGGGTATGCGGGTGAGTGCTACCGCAAAGAGGATGCTAAAGACGATCACCCCCAGCATCTGACCGTTGTTGGTGGCGGCAGAAAGGACGTTTTCAGGCAACATGGAGCGAAAAACTTCAAACATGGCCGAGTTGTCCTGATCGCCTGCTTTCGCTATCTTGGCTAAATGCGCCTCCGAAGCATTGTCACGACTTGAGGCGATGGCCTGGCCAATGACCTTGTTGGGCTTGCCATCAACCAAGCCGGGCTTGAGTAGGTTGACCATGAGCAGGCCGATTAGGATGGCTGCTGCACTACTGCAAATATAGAAAGCCGCAGTCTTGCCACCGAGTCGGGCGAAGCCCTTCACACCCCTAAGATTGGTGATGCCGGCGATCACGGAGGTTACGATCAGTGGCACTATGAGCATCTTGAGAGCCCGCATGAAAAGATCACCCGTGTATTTACAGAGTTCAACTATCGCGGCGGTGAAGCGACCGATGCCATCACCAAACGCTGTCGTATCCACCATCAAACGCAGAATCAGAGCCGTGACTGTGGCCAGAGTCAGGGCGGCTAAAATTTGCCAATGTAGGGCGATCCGCGATTTCATACAGGCAGGGAAAACCATCCGCTCCGATTTGCCAAAGAAATACGCGAAATCAAACCCAAGTGGGGCTGAAAGCATGAGGGCTCTAAATCCCCAAAAAATAGGCGATTTCTGGCTGATTTCCCGGTTGACACCCCGTGGGCGTCTCCCTAGTTTGCGTCCCCTTCCGGCGGTCTCACGTCCCGGAAAACCAAGTATTCAAGCACATGAAGACCTTTTCCGCCAAGCCTAGCGAAGTCGAGCGCAAGTGGTATATCATCGACGCCAAGGATCAAATTCTTGGAAAAGTCGCTGTCGAAGCCGCGCGCCTCCTGCGTGGCAAGCACAAGCCGAACTTCACCAGTCATATTGATACTGGTGACTTTGTCGTGATCATCAATGCCGATCAGGTCGTCCTCAGCGGCACCAAGGAGAACACCAAGATTTACACCCGCTTCTCCGGATATGTCGGTGGTCAGAAAGTTGAGACTCCCGCCAAAGTTCGCGAGCGTCGCCCCATTCTTTTGGTCGAGCGGGCCGTCCACGGCATGATCCCCAAGACCCGCCTCGGCAAAGCTCAGTTCGGCAAACTAAAGGTCTACGCCGGCGAAGAACATCCCCACGAAGCCCAGCAACCCACTGAGCATGCCATCAACTGAGATCTGCCTACTCATACCTCTCTCAAACCATGTCCACCACTCTCAACACCATCGGCCGCCGCAAAACCGCGGTTGCCCGCATCTGGATGTCCGAAGGCACAGGTGCCATCACGATCAATGGCCGCAGCTTCGAAGAATATCTGCCCAGTATTGAGCTTCAAAATTCCGTGCTCGCTCCGCTGCAAGCTGTTTCGTTACTCAATAAGTATGATCTGAAGGTTAGTGTTAAAGGCAGCGGTCTGAATGCTCAGGCTATCGCTATCCGCCACGCTCTTTCCCGTGCCATCTGTGAACTCGATGCCGAGCATCGCGCCACACTCAAGCCTCTCGGCTTTCTGACTCGCGATCCCCGCATGAAGGAGCGCAAGAAGGCCGGCCAGCCCGGTGCCCGAAAGCGTTTCCAATTCTCCAAACGCTAATTGGAACTCATCGGAACCTTTTCTTCTCAAAAGCCGCGGCGATTCCTTCGCTGCGGCTTTTTTATGGTCAAACTTGAAAGCTGCTCTTCCCCGTCTACTTTTCCTTTAGAGCCTCCATCGATCCACTCACATGCTTCTTCGCTTCTACAAAATGAACGGTGCCGGCAACGATTTCATCGTTATCGACAACCGAGACAAGTCCTTCGAACTCGAACCGCTGACCATCGAAGCCCTCTGCGATCGTCATCGCGGTATCGGCGCCGATGGCCTGCTGGCTGTCGAACCCGCCGAGCACGGCGCCGACTACCGCTTTCGCTACTACAATGCCGACGGTGGCGAAGCAGAAATGTGCGGCAACGGTGCCCGTTGCTTCGGCCGCTTCACGGCTCATCTGGGTGAGGGTGTCGCCGAGCGTGTCACCTTCGAAACCATTGCCGGTATCCTCGCAGCCGAAATGGTCGGCGAAAACGTCCGCATCGACATGTCTGATCCCTTTGATATGGAAATGGAGCGCAGCACCAAAGTCGATGGCCTAGATGCCAAGATCTACTCGGTGAACACTGGCGTGCCCCACGCTGTCGTCTACCTCGCCGACACCGATGCCCTCGAAGAACTCGATGTCGTGGCTCACGGCCGCACCATCCGCCAGCACGAGGACTTTGCCCCGGCCGGCACTAACGCCAACTTTGCCGCTGTGATCGCTCCCGGCCACATCACCATCCGAACCTACGAACGCGGAGTCGAGGACGAAACCCTTGCCTGCGGAACCGGCATGGTGGCCTGCGCGCTGGTTCATCATCTCCTCACTGACACCCCCTCCCCCATCCTAGTTGACGTGGCAGGCGGCGATACACTGGAAATCGGCTTTGAGAAAAATGAGGGTGGATCCTTCAAGAACGTCACCCTCTCTGGCCCTGCCGACTTCGTCTTCGAGGGTGAGATCGAGGTCTAATATTCAATTTTATCGCACTTTGCCGCATCCGGCGTTGATTCGAAACTCGGAGCGTGGATGATCCGCCTGTCATGAGTTTTTCCGGCACCTATACCGCCCTGATCACCCCGTTTCGCGACGGTGTGGTGGATGTTCCCGCCCTGCAGGCTCTCATCGAGCGGCAGATCAAAGCTGGGGTGGATGGCATCCTTCCGGTAGGCACCACGGGTGAGTCCCCCACCCTCGATGGTCACGAGCACCTCGAAGTCATTCGTCTTGCGGTGGAAGCCGCCGCCGGACGTTGTCAGGTGGTTGCCGGCACCGGGGCCAATGCTACTCTGGAAGCGATTGAACTCACCGAAAAGGCCGAGGACCTTGGTGTCACCGCTAGCCTTCAAGTTTGCCCCTACTACAATAAGCCCTCGCAGGAAGGTCTCTACCGTCACTTCAAAGCCGTGGCCGATGCGACATCCCTGCCCATCATGCTTTATAGCATTCCTGGCCGCTCGGTGATCGAGATTTCCACTAAAACCGTCGCCCGCCTTGCAAAAGACTGCAAGAACATCACTGCCATCAAGGAAGCTGGCGGTTCGGTTGATCGCGTGAACCAACTCGTACAGGATTGCCCCGAGGGCTTCGCCATCCTCAGTGGTGACGATCCTCTGACTCTTCCCTTCATGTCTTGTGGAGCCACCGGTCTGGTATCAGTGGCCTCAAACATCATCCCCGATGTCATGGCCAAGCTTGTCCGCCACTGTCTGAATGGTTCATACGATAAAGCCCTCATGCTCCAGAAGCAGTACTACCCACTGTTGCGTGGACTGATGTCCCTCGATGTCAATCCAGTGCCAGTGAAAACGGCTGCCCACCTCATGGGCATGTGCACTCCGGAACTTCGCCTCCCTCTCTGTTCCATGCCGGATCAGAAGAATCAGGATCTCAAAACCCTTCTCGAGGAATTCAACCTGTTGTAACTCCAGTAGTCCCCAAACACTCCATGACGCCCAAACTTTTCATTCCCGGCCCCATCGACGTTTCGCAGGAAACCTACAGGGCTATGAGCCAAACGATGATCGGCCACCGTGGTGCCGATTTCGAAAATCTCTACGCCTCCACTCAGCCCGGTTTACAAGCCCTGATGGGCACCAGTCGTCCAGTCTTCATCTCCACCTCATCTGCCTGGGGCGTGATGGAAGCCGCACTGAAAAACCTTTGCCAGAAAAAGGTCCTCAATCTCTGCTGCGGCGCCTTCTCTGACAAGTGGAACGGCGTGGCCAAGAGCATGGGCCTTGCACAGGAAAAGATACAGGTCGAGTGGGGACAAGCCATCTCTCCTGATGCGGTAAAGGCAAAGCTCGAAGAAGGCGGCTACGACCTGGTGACGCTCGTCCACAACGAAACCTCCACCGGTGTGTTAAATGATCTCGAAGGCATCGCCAAAGTGGTGAAGTCCTTTGACGGTGTGCAACTGGTTGTCGATACCGTCTCCTCGCTCTCCGCCGTGCCCATTCAGATGGATGCTCTGGGCATCGATATGATTTTAGCCGGCGTGCAGAAGGCACTCGCCCTGCCTCCCGGCATGGCCGTTTTCGCCTGCTCCGATGACGCCATCAAACGTGCCGAGACCCAGCCCAATCGCGGTTACTACTTCGACTTCCTAGAATTTGAAAAAGCCGCTCCCAAAAACAACACGCCATCCACCCCGTCGATTGCCATCATCTTCGGCCTGCAACACATCCTCGGCAAGATCGAGACGGAAGGCCTAGAAAACCGTTTTGCCCGTCACGCGGCAAATAACCAGATGATCCACGACTGGGGAGCAAAACACGGCTTCGAGAACTTCGCCCCTGCAGGTCGCCAATCCAAATCACTTACCTGCTTCAAGACTCCCGAAGGCTTCGATCAAGCCACGTTCATCAAAACTCTCAAGACCGAGCACAACTTCGCCATCAACGGCGGCTACGGCAAAATCAAGGGCTTGACCTTCCGCATCTCCAACATGGGCAACGAAACCCGGGAGACCATGCAGGAACTCATCGATGCGATGGACAGCGTGCTGGCCGGCATGAAGGCCGAAGCCTGATCAGGAAGCGCTTTCTTCAGCGGCGGCCTCTTCAGCCTCGCTGGCGCCCTCTTCACCGTCTTCTTCGGTGACCTGGATCTTGTCCCAGAAGGCGAGGAAGAAGATCACTGCAATGGCACCGGCGATGATGGCCGGCAGCATCCAGAAGGATTGCCACTGATCCATGGTGGTGGACAGCAACTTGGAATCCACGCCCTCCGGCATACTCTTGGAGAACATCTGGAACAGCTGGCTGAAGAAGCCACTTTCACCGGCTTCGCGGCCGTCGGTGATGGCACCAGCGAGATCACCGAATCCCGGAACTCCGTGACCCCATCCGGAGAAGTCCACTTCCTGCCTGAAGAGCTTGGAGGGACCCTGGAAGAAGATGCCGAAGGTGATGGCGTAACCAACATACATGCCCAGACCTTGGGTGAAGAAGACCAGCATGCTTTGAGCCTGGCTGCGCACCTTCTTGGGCGCCACCTTGTCGGTGTACATGAAACCGGTGACGAAGAAGAAGTCGTAGCAGATGCCGTGCAGGGCCACACCAGCAAAGAGCATCCAAGCCACCTGGTCCGGTGCACCGAAGGCAAAGAGGAGGTAGCGGGCCACCCACGCCAGCATACCGACCAGGATCATCCACTTCACACCGAGGCGGCGGAAGAAGAAGGGAATCAGCAACATGAAGCCGATCTCGGACATCTGACCGATGGTCATGGTCGAGGCGGGCTGAAGGAAACCGGTGTTCTGCAGGAAGTTGGAGGTCACGCCGTAGTAGTAAGCAAGCGGCACACAGATCAAGGTCGAGCAGATCATGAACACGGCAAAGGCCGGGCGCTTGAAGAGCCCAAAGGCATCGACCATCAGCAGAGCGCGTGCATCGACTTTCTCACCCTTGGCTGGAGCCGGGGTGTGCGGCAGCAGGAAGGAGAAGGCACCGAGTGCGATGGAAGCACCACCGGCGAGGTAGAACATGTTGAACTTGGCTGACCAACCGAGGATGCCGACGACCAGACCGGCGATGATCCAGCCGATGGTTCCCCAGACCCGCACCTTCGGAAAGACGATGCGATCGAGGTGACTGAATGCGATGGAGTTGGCGAGACCGAGGGTCGGCATGTAGGTCAGCATGTTGCCGATCATCAGCCAGACCATGAGGTTGCCATTATCACTGGCCGCGACACTGGGGATTGAAAGCAGGAGGGCTCCACCGATCAGGAACAGCAACCCCATGACGATCTGGGAGGGAAAGAATCGGTCGGCGATCAAACCGAGAAAGAGAGGCGCGATCATCGCACCAATGGGCGCGGATCCGTAGGCACCACCGGCAAAGTCACCGAGGCCATTGGTACCTAGACAGAGGCCGAGGGTGGCGAACCAGGCTCCCCAGACGAAGAACTGGAGGAACATCATGACGGAGAGCTTGATGACGACGGGCGTGCTTGTTTTTGACATGTCTGGATATGGGTTACCTGAGCGGGTGTATTCCCGCCGATGGTTGCTGATGAGGCAAGCAAAAGGATGGCACAGCACTGCCTTGAATTTAGGTTAGTCATGCCCAAGAATGCGCCCCCGATGAGCAAGCAAACCTTTCTAGCAGTGGATCTGGGCGCCGGCAGTGGCCGCGTCATGGCCGCCATCCACGCCGATGGCAAACTTGAGCTGGAAGAGCTCCACCGCTTCGACAACCCTGGCACAGACCTCCCCGGTGGCTCATTCTGGAACTTAATCGGCCTCTACCGAGACATTCTGGAAGGTCTGAGAAAAGGCGTCGAGATCCACGGCGACTCCATCGCTTCCATCGGCATCGACACCTGGGGCTGCGACCACGGCTTCATTGGCGCAGAAGGCGCCCTCCTCGGCCAGGCCCACCAATACCGCGACCCGCGTTTCGAAGGCATGGCCGATGTCATGCACGGATTGATGAACGAGGCTGACATCTACGCCCACACCGGCATCAAAACCAACTTCTACAACAGCTCGCTGCACCTTTTGGCCGAAGTGCGGCGCAACCCGGCATTGGCGAATGCCCAGAACATGCTCTTCGTGCCCGACATCCTCTCCTACTGGCTGACCGGCGTGCAGGCCGTGGAGCGCACCGTGGCCTCCACCTCTCAACTTCTCAATCCTAGAACTGGAGACTGGGCCTGGGAAGTGATTGAGGGCCTCGGGCTTCCCAAGAGTATTTTCGGTAAAATTGTGTCGCCAGGAACGGTTCTAGGACCTGTCCGTGATGAAGTCGCCCGTTTGATTGGGAAGGCCGGTATTCCCGTCGTTGCCTCCGCCAGTCACGACACCGCGTCCGCCGTCGCCGGAATTCCCATGGAGGGATCCGGCAACCTGTGGCTGTCCTCGGGCACCTGGTCCATCATGGGCATCGAATCCCCAGACGCCGTGACCACTCCCGAAGCCCTCGAGGCCGGCTTCTGCAACGAGGTGGGCGTGTTCGACACCGTGCGCCTCCTCAAGAACATTGGTGGCCTGTGGCTGCTGCAGGAATGCAAGCGAGAGTGGGATCTTCAGGGCGAATCCCTCGACTACGGCACCATGGCAACCCTCGCCGAGGAGGCCGAGCCTTTCTCCGCTCTGATTGATCCTGATGACACCACCTTCGCCAGCCCCGGCGAGATGCCCCAGAAGATTACCGCCTGGTGCGAAAAGACCGGCCAGAAAGCCCCCTCCGACAAGGGCACCATTCTCCGCGTCGCCACCGACTCACTGGCCCTCAAATACCGCACGGTCTTCGAAGCCGCTTGTGATCTTAGCGGCCGCCAATTCGACACCCTCCACGCCGGGGGCGGCGGCATACAAAACCAAGCCCTATCTCAAGCTACTGCCAACGCCCTGGCCATTCCCGTGATCGCTGGACCAGTGGAGGCCACCTCCTGCGGCAACGTGATCATGCAAATGATCGCCACTGGTTCCATCGCCGACCTCAAGGCAGGCCGCAAGCTCATCAAGCATTCCTTCGAGTTCAAGACCTACGAGCCGCGGGACACCGAAGCTTGGGACGCAGCCTACGCAAAATTCCAGAAGCTGCTCGCATGAGGCACAAAAAAGCCGCCACAGCCGGTGCCGTGACGGCTAAATGAAGGTTCGGGCTATCAATTCGTAACGCGCATGGGCATCAGCACGTAAAGGAAGGTTCCCTCAATGCGCAACACGCCCGGGCTCATCTCATCAATGAGATCAAGGTACACTTCCTCGGCATCCAGAGCCCGCAGCGGAGCCTGGAGGAACTCGGGATTGAAAGCGATCTGCATGTCAGGCCCGCCGTAGGAGACATCCATGGATTCCTTCGACTCACCGACATCAGGCGAGTTGGCGGTTACCTCAATCTTATTTTCGCTGAAGACCAGCTTCACCGAGTTGGACTTGTCAGAGGAGAGCAGCGAAACACGACGGACAGTCTCGAGAAGAGCGTCGCGACCGATGACGACTCGTTCGTTGCTGTCGCCTGGAATCACTTGGCGATAGTTTGGGTAGTTACCCTCAATGAGTTTGCTGCACAGCAAACTGTCACCGATTTCGAAAGAGATCTGGCTATCACTCAGCTTTACGATGACGTCGTCGCTATCACCCAGCAGGCGTTGGAGCTCCTGCACGGCCTTGGAGGGGATGATAACGTCGGTCTCGTGCGAAGCTGGAAACTCGAGATCCGCATCAACCATTGCAAGACGACGTCCATCTGTGGCGACCAGCGTCATTTTGCCATCCTTGAAGGAGGTAAAGATGCCGTTGAGCACGTAACGGGTCTCGTCAGTGGAGATGGCATAGGATGTCTTTTTTAGACCATCGCGCAGAATTCCTTGGGGAATTTTGAACTCCTTGGCACCAGAAAAGTCAGGAAGCGGCGGAAATTCGCCTTCACCCAGACCAATGATCTTGAAGAAAGACGGACCACTGCGGATGGAAGCATGGTTCTTGGAATCCACTGAAACCTCAATCTCACTGGCGGGAAGTTCACGGACGATACTGACTAGACGCTTGGCAGGAAGCGTTGTGGCACCCTCCTTTTCCACATCAGCCTCAACCGAACCGGTAATACCGACATCGAGGTCGGTGGTGGTTAGTTGCAGTCGACCATCTTTTGCCACCAATAACACATTGGAGAGGATGGGAAGTGTGGTGCGGGAGCTGACCACGTGTTGGACCTTTTGAAGGCCATCGAGAAAGGTCTCCTTGGAAATGCGAAACTTCATGGTAAAGGGCAGCTGTGCAGCTGCAAGCAGTGTCCGCATTCACCGCTCTATGGCAAGTTTGTTGTTAACGATCTCAAATAAAATTTACTAGATATAGCACACTTCTACCACCGAACCCCAACATGGGCGATTTGAGATCCACCATGCACTTCGGTATTCTACCTAGCGTCTTAAGCGGCACTCAATCCGGGCCACGGTTTCACGAAGGCCAGCCTCAACCTCAATGCGCTCGGTTACCTTCTTACAAGCATGGATCACAGTACCGTGATCACGACCACCGAAGGCTTCCCCAATCTCCACCAAGGAGCCTTTGGTCATCGCGCGGCTGAGATACATGGCAATTTGTCGGGGGAACGCAATACTTGCGGGGCGACGACGGCTGGTCATGTCGGCCAGACGCACGTCGTAGAACTCCGCAACCGCTTTCTGGATGTCATCGATGCTTACCTGGCGACTGGCTTCCTCGCGCAGAAGGTCGCGCAGAAGATGCTCAACTTTATCCACACTCACACTCTCGCCGGCAAGTGAGGCATACGTTGCCACGCGCATGAGCGCTCCCTCGAGTCGACGCACGTTGGAGCGAATCTTTTCGGCGAGGAAATCGAGGATGGGTTCATCGACCTTTACATTCCAGTCGATAGCTTTTTTGCGAAGGATCGCAAGACGAGTTTCCATCTGCGGCACCTGCATTTCGACAGTGAGACCGCATTCGAAACGCGAGATCAGGCGTGGCTCGAGATTCTTGATTTCACAGGCAGGGCGGTCGCAAGTCAGAACGACTTGATTGCGACCGTCCAACAAGGTGTTGAAGGTATGGAAAAATTCTTCCTGAGAGCGCTCTTTGCCCGCGATAAACTGAACGTCGTCAATGAGCATTACATCGGCGCTGCGGTAGCGGCGACGAAATTTCTCGAGATCGCCACGGCGAACCGCATCGATAAATTCATTCGTGAATTTTTCGCAGGTCAGATAGACCACGCGGGCTCTCGGACGACGGCTGAGAATTTCCTGACCAATGGCTTGCATCAGGTGAGTCTTACCGAGGCCCGGACCACCGTGAATGAATAGAGGATTGTAACCGACCGCCTCCTTTTGTGCGACCGCTACACAGGCGGCATGGGCAAACTGACTGTTTGATCCGACTACAAAGCTATCGAAGGTATAAGCGGTATTGAGGCCGCTGCTTTTCACCCGTCTTTCAAAAGCCTCCACACAGATAGCAGGCTTGCTGGGCTGAAGCTTGGAATCAGATCCATTACCCACAGGCAACTCGGGCTGCGGACTCTGACCAGGTGACACCGCAACGATAACTTTAACTTCATGCACATCCTGAAAAACTTGACTGACGGCCAATGTCAGTTCGGGGAGGTAATTGGTCTCAATCCAGACCTGATGCATTTCTCCGGGCACGCTGATGGTAGCACAGCCAGCATCCACGCCAGACCAATTTGCGGCGTGAAACCAACGCTGAAATGCATCAACTCCAACATGGGTTCGTAAGATTTCACAGATGTTGTGCCAAGTCTGCTGATCTGCCTCGAGCTTTCCGTATTCCTCTTTCGCATGTTCTCTAGAATGAGTCTCGTGAGAGGCTTTTTCATGCGACATCGCTTCCACCGGTTCCATTGTTATCTGTCTCTAAAAAATTTGGTTTTGCGGCCGCCGGATTTCGCTCTCCAGTGAGCGGCCATCCCGACCGTGAAGGGAATGTGCGTCAGCCAATTGCAGGTGTGAAAAGAAATCGGTAGTAATCTAACAGATTATTGCTTTCTCCTCTATTTTTCAAGGGTTCCACGGCCTTGTTTTTTAAAAACTTGACCCCGAACTTGTTTCAATTTTCCAAAGCAATACTTCCAATCTATCTACGCAAAATGACGCATTTGATTGAAAAACTAGCAGTTATGTAGATGAGCTTGAGTGACAGAAATTTCACAAAGCCGTTCCATTTTTCCAAGACTTTGTCGATCTAGCATGACGCCTGTTCATACTTCGAATTTTTTTCGACCGCTGAGAAATGTTCCACGGAAATATGCAAGTTTTCGAAACTTATAGATGACAAGCGGAGCCAAAAATGCTCACGCCTTAACCTCAAGTTTTTGACCCATGAGACAGGTCGGAAGATAGCCGCAACAAAAGGTGATGATGGTTGTCACGGGCCACGCCCAATGGAAACCAATGGCGGTTGCGAGCTTGGCCTCTTCGCCCTTACCGGTCAACTGATAGCTCGGCAATGCACCGAGCCATTCGTAGGGCATGCCGACGAAGTGAAGCAGCACCCAGATGTCGGTTCTCAGGAAGAGCACCAGCACGAAGGAGATGGCCGATCCGACCACCAGCCCGCGCAGGCTGCCCTTGCCGGTGAGAGCACAGAGGAACATCCCCAACAGCGGCCCCATGGTGTAGGCCGTCATGCCGAATGCCAGCGGGATGATGGGGATTTTGGCTTCCTCGTTCATCCAGCGCATGAGGAGGGTGAAACCGGTCAAAAACAGACCCCAGATGATCACCCACATCCGCGATTTGCGCACCAGCTTCCGCTGATCCAGGTCGGGATTGCGCTCCGGATGGTAGAGGACGGAAATCGTGGTCTGGCTGAGAGCCGCGAGGATGGAATCCAGGCTCGAAATGGCCGCCGCGAAGACCCCGCCCAGGATGAGCCCACTCAAACCGGGGGGCAGTTGGGTGACGATCCAGATCGGGAAGACGGAAGCGCCCTTGCCGGGGGTACCATCCTCCCGCCAATCCATGCCCTCGGCGATCACGCCTTCGGGAGGGTGGTTGGCATACCAGACGAAGAGGGCGGCACCGACCACCAGCATCAGGTAGGTGATCCCCTGCCCCACCGAACTCCAGATGATGGCCTTGGAGGCCTCGTGCGCATTCTTGCAGCAGAACATGCGCTGGGCGTTCAACTGGTCGACTCCGAAGGCGCCGACGTTCTGGAAGGGCACCGCGATGATCGCCACCCAGAAGGTGAACTGGAAGGCTTGGCCGATGCCGATGTCGAAATTGAGCCACTCGGTTTTTCCGGCTGCTCCGGCCTCGGAGAAAATCTGACCGATGCCGCCGTCGAGCTGACCCGCGATCCAGAACACGGCAAGCAGGCCACCGATGGTGAAGAGGGCGAACTGCATCACGTCGGTCCAGATGACGGTGCGCATGCCGCCCATCAGGGTCCAGCCGATGGCGAAGACCCCGATGATGAGAATGCAGACCTCGAAACTCAGACCGGTGACGATCATCAGCGGCAGGGCCGCCACCAGAACCCGCACACTTTGCGCCAGGATGGAACCGATGGTGAAGAAGACCGTGGCCAGAGTCTTGAGGCCCGGTTTGATGCGCTGCCCCATGTAGTCGTAAGGGCTGTAGATGTTCTCCTCGTAGAAGACCTTGGTGAAGACCGTGCCGACGATGATGCGGCCGATGATGGAGCCGAATCCCCAGACCAGATAGGTAAAGTCACCCTGGGCCGCCATCACCCCACCGGGGACCCCAATGAAGGTCACCCCGCTGATCTCAGTGGCAATGATGGAGCCACTGACCGCCGGCCAGGGTAGTGAGCGACCGCCGGCGAAGAAGTCCTTGATGTTGGCCTGTTTGCCACGCATCGCATGGCCGATCCAGGTGGTCAGCAGCAGGTAGCCGAAGAGGACGGCCCAATCCAAGCCGGTGAAGTATTGGTGGATGCCTTCCATGAAACGTGACGACACTACGGATTTGTGAACTAGTTCCAAGAACCAATGATGGAACGCAGGATGCTAGGTTCTTATTCAAAAGAGTCTTTCCCTGACCTGCTACACCCTCCACCCTTTTCACAGATGCCCAAACGTCCTCAAATCGTCATCGACGACCCGTGGCTCGAATCCCATGAGGAGGCAATTGTGGGACGTCTGCAGCGCTTCGAGGACGAAAGTGCTTCCATTCGGGCCCAACACGTCAACCTCCACTCCTATGCCAACTCACACCTGCAACTAGGTTTGCACTTCGATGTCGGAGCATCCCTTTGGGTGGTCCGCGAATGGGCGCCAGCTGCCAGGTCAGTCTCACTGATCGGAGACTTCAATGAATGGGATGGCTCCACTCATCCACTCAAACTGTCAGCCGGTGGTATTTGGGAACTTGAACTACCTGCCCATTCCCTCAAACACGAACAGGGTA
>JBMYMN010000044.1:0-17938 GCA_049597355.1 Luteolibacter sp. | reverse complement strand
CCGTGGCGAAGAAGTTGGGTTGATCACTCCTCAGCCTTGAAGGTCTTCACGGTCAGGCCGGAGACCTTGGCCCAGCGCTCGACTTTGGCGGGGCCGTTGTAGGCATGGATGCTGATCTTGGGATTTTCAGCTGCGGGCAGCGCGCATTCTCCTGCCTTCGCCCAGTTCTTCTCGCCATCAAGGCGGAAGAAGCCCTCGATATTGTTGCCGTGGACTACCAAACGAAGATCCACCTTGGTCGTGGCTTCCTTGACGATCTTCACTGTCTTGGTCTTGTCGTTTTCCTCACGCCCCATCACCACGCACAAATTGTCATGCACCTTCTCGAGGCCAAACTTCACCATGTTCTTGTCGTCGTAATACCAGGACAGGTTGATCTGCTCGAATTGCTCGGTGGGCGTGTTATCAAAGCCGACCGTGATGGCGATGGGATCCTCGCCAAAATCCGGCACCGGGCGCACGAGCACATTCTTGGCGTTGTTCGCCTTACCCCACAAGTTGCCGGGTAGGATACGCATTTCGAGACCTTCCTCCGTGGTGCGCCAAGCCTTGGGATCTTCCCTCACCCAAGACCAGCCATCGGCGAGGCCCTTTTTGAAGTCATCCTTGAAAAGGATTTCTTCGGCATGGAGTGCGGAAACAGAAATTAGAAAGAGGCAGGAGAGCAAGCGCATGATCAGAATCATACTCCACCGACCACTAGTTCATTTCAAGTCGGTAGCGCTGGATCGATTGATCCACCTCCACACTCCAAGCGTCAATCCCACCGCGAAGGCCGAAAGTCTGTTTGAGACCGTGGCCACGAAACCAGGCAACTTGATCGAGCACGTGTTTGCCCTGGTGATCGACGAGCAGGATTCGCTGCTCCTTATCCTCCGAAAAGACCTTCTGCTGGAGTTCCTGCGTCATCAACTCGGCGCTGTCAATGTGGACTGCCTCGTACTCTTCGCGGGTGCGGACGTCGAGCATGCGCCACGCATCCAAGTGAACCTCTCTGGACTCTACCAACATCTGCTTATCGTGCTCGTGGGAGTCGAGGAGCTGCTTGAGCATGGCCTCGGGTTCCACCTCGCTGCGCCTTGCCAACTCGGCTAGGGTCTCTTCATTTGAGAAGGCACAACTGGAGCATCCGCCCAGGTGATAAGCCGCAAACAGCGCCCGTTTGGCTCCGGGAAGGCAGTCCATGATGGTCCCCATGGGCGTATTTACCGTGAGTTCACTGGCTTGCATGGTCACAAAGTGCCTCGTCAGCGGTCAGCCGTCAACGATCAGCGTTAAACGTTGAAGGTTCAACGCTCGCCACCTAGTCTGCACACCATGCCTCGCACGCGAGATCCAGACGAACCCAAGATTTACTTTCTGCCCAACTTAATGACGGCCTGCAATCTGGCCTGTGGGTTCTTTGCGGTGTTGATGATCTTCAATGGCATGCTCGAGGCCAACAAGATCGATGGCATCACCGACAAAGCCTACTACGAAAAGATCAAACCCTTCTACCAATATGCCATACTGCTGATCTTTGGATCCTGCCTCTTTGATCTGCTTGACGGCCGTCTCGCCCGCCTCGGTGGCAAGGAATCTCCCTTTGGTCAGGAGTTCGACTCACTCGCAGACATCATCTCATTTGGCATGGCCCCCGCCATGCTCATGGCCAAGGCCGTACTCTTTCCGCTAGGCAACATCGGCTGGGGAATCGCTCTCATTTACCTGATCTGTGGTGCCATGCGCCTGGCTCGCTTCAATTGCCTTGCCAACCTAACCAAGGAGAAAAAAGTTAGCAGTGACTTTCGCGGCCTACCCATCCCGATGGCCGCCGGCTTTATCGCTTCGCTCACCTTCCTCATCATTGACCTCTACAAGAATGATGTCCAAATCGGCCCGTGGAAGTATGTGCTTGCCGGTGCCATGCTTATTCTTTCGCTGTTGATGATCAGCAGCATCCCCTACCCCAGCTTCAAAAAGATCGACTGGCGCAGCCGTGGTACCCTGCCCGCAATTCTGATTAGCGTCGTCCTTCTTCTACTGATCATTGAGTTTCGCTATAAAATGGCGGTGGTTCTGTTTAGTGCCTACTTGATTTATGGCATGATCCGTCCATGGATATCTCAGAGAATTCGCCGTGGCATCGAAGAACCGCTCGATGAGGACGACGAAGATGATCTTCCTCTCACCGACTAATGTCTGATACTGTTGAAAGTCGCTCGCGCTGGCTGGTCGTCCTACTGTCACTGGTGCCTATCTGGCTTGTCATGTCCGCGGGTGTGGCCGTTTGGTGGTCAATGCGCGGAGACGACAAGCAAGAAGAAGAGCGCCAGCAACGCTTTGCCATGGAGATGTCGGTGGAGCGCATCACTGAGGACCTGCGCAAACTCGGTAAAATGGTTGGCGAGCGTCACACCCGTGATGAAACCAGCCAACGCAATCTAACTCGTGCGGCTGCCATGATCGAAGGCATTCTCGGTCCCTCCAACACCGGCTATCAAGTGGAGCGGATTGTCGCGCCAAAAGAATGGCCCATCTTTCGCGTCAGCCTGCCGGCCGACGATGAAGCCCCGCAACTCTGGGTCGTAGTACCCTACGATAGCCCACGCAATCGCGATACCGCCCTCTCAGACTCCGCGCTGGCATCCTTCATTGCCACTGCTCAGGCTCTGGCCAAGGATCAACTGAAATCGACCCTTCATTTCTTGCTCGTGCCGCACGGTCATGAGGCCGAATCACCCATCACCGATACTCTCAAAAGGGCTCAAACGCTCATGGATGCACCAGCCTCCGTCTTTGTCATTGGCCCCATGGGCACGAGCCCCGAACTCCTCTGCATCACGTCAAATGCCAAATCACCCAGCGCCCGCGCACTCGGCGAGCTTGGAATCATAAGTGAAGCCACTACCAGCATGAATGAGCCAGTCAATTCCTACCAGCCTCTCGACCTGCCAATTGTCTGGGTCAGCACACGCCGCACAGGAAGCGATTCAGATGCCATCGAAGCGAATCACATCGCCATATCCACAGGAAAACTGGTCGAATGGCTACGTCGCACAGCCCGATTGGAGGCAGCAGATTAGTTACCTCGTGAGCGCTGGGTGAAATTCACATTGCGATTTCGCGTATCTGACCGAAACTGCGTTCAATTCTTATCTCGACACCGGGCTTCCCATGCCAGCCAACGACTCTCATTTTCACTCATATGCACCGGGCTATTGGCCGACTGAAGCCATGGATCAGTGGGGTGATTTCAAGTGGCAGTTGCGCAACAGAATCGATTCTCTAAGTGAGCTAGAGGAGCATCTCGAGTTGACCGACGTTGAGCGTGCTGGAGCCTTGCTCGCCGGCAACAAGCTGGCGATGTCCATCACACCGCATTTTTTCAACCTCATTGACAAAGAGGATCCGAACTGCCCCATTCGTCGTCAAGTCATCCCACGCTTGGAAGAAGCTTGGAACGCTCCCGAAGAAGTTGCCGATCCGTGTGGCGAAGACAGCCATATGCCGGTTCCAGGTCTGGTCCACCGCTACCCGGATCGGGTCCTGTTCCTCGTAACTGACCGCTGCGCCTCTTACTGCCGCTACTGCACTCGCTCGCGTGTGGTTTCCGGCGTGGGCGACCAACACCTCGAAACTCAATGGGAAGCTGCTTTCGAATACCTAGAAAATACACCACAAGTTCGTGACGTCCTCCTCTCGGGCGGCGATCCATTGCTGTTCTCAGACCGCCGACTCGATCGCATTCTATCCCGTCTGCGCTCCATTCCACACATCGAATTTGTGCGCATTGGTTCACGCATTCCCATCTTCCTGCCGCAGCGCATCACTCCTGAGCTGTGCGAGATGCTAAAACAGCATCATCCGCTCTTCATCTCAATTCACACCAATCACCCGAAGGAACTCACCAGCGAGGTCCGCGATGCTCTTGGTCGCCTTGCCGACGCAGGTGTGCCCATGGGCAATCAGAGCGTACTACTCAAAGGCGTAAACGACTCCGTAGAGGTTCAGAAAGAACTCGTCCACAAACTCCTGATGTGCCGCGTGCGCCCATATTATCTCTACCAGTGCGATCCCATCAATGGCTCGTCTCACCTGCGAACTTCGATTGCCGATGGAGTTGAAATCATTGAGGGCCTGCGTGGTCACACCACCGGCTACGCCATCCCTCAGTTCGTCATTGATGGCCCCGGAGGCGGCGGAAAAATTCCGGTAAACCCGGATTATGTTGTGGCTGAGCAAGAAGACAAAATCGTCCTTCGCAACTTCGAGGGACGCCACTTCGAATACGCCAACCCTAGCTCCATTCCCCATTCCATGGCGGAATCGCTCAAAGATCAGGCTTTTTCTGCTCCTGGAGCTCCATAATTGGGCATTCGCCTTGCTCTGAAGCGGTGGTTCTCTAGCATCCTGCGTCTCCCGACGCTCACTCGCTGATGAACCGCATTTTCGTTGAAAAAAAGGCTGGCTTTAATGCTGCAGCGCGCCACCTCCTCCACGACCTTCACGAGTCCCTCGGACTCCCCAAACTACAGCGGCTTCGCATCGTTCAGCGCTATGACGTCAAGGGTTTGAGCGACCAAGAATTTGCCGATGCCAGCAGGCTCATCCTCTCCGAACCTCAGATAGACACTGTCAGCGAACGCTTGATTCTAGCTGATGGCGAGTACGCCTTCGCCGTGGAATACCTTCCTGGTCAATTCGACCAACGTGCGGACTCCGCCGCTCAATGCATGCAAATCCTCACCGGCAAGGACAGGCCCGAAGTCTTCTCTGCCCACATCTACGTGCTAGAGGGTGAAATCAGTGCCGACGAACTCCAATCCATCAAGCACTACGTGATCAACGCGGTCGACTCACACGAAGTGCCAGTGGAAGTGGAAACCGAGCGAGCCACACCCAAGGTGCCCGGAGGCGTATCTACTCTCGATGGCTTCAATCACACATCTCCTGCCATCATTCGCAAGGATCTTGGCCTAGCCATGTCCGCCGAAGACGTTGCCTTCTGTCAGGATTACTTTGGCAAGCAGGAAAACCGCGAACCCACTCTCACCGAAATAAAAGTGCTCGACACCTACTGGTCCGACCACTGCCGCCATACAACTTTCCTCACCAAAATTCGCGAGGTCGAGTTTGAGGATCCCAACGGTCCCGTTGCCCGTGCCTGGCAAACTTACCTCGATACAAAACATGCACTCGGCCGCGATGACAAGCCCATCACCCTGATGGATATCGCCCTAATGGGTATGCGCGAATTGCGTGCCTCGGGTGAACTCGACAACCTCGAAGTCTCCGAAGAGGTCAACGCCGCCTCCATTGTGGTCCCCGTCTCCATTGACGACGGCCCCGAAGAAGAATGGCTTGTGATGTTCAAAAACGAGACTCACAACCACCCCACAGAAATCGAGCCCTTCGGGGGTGCCGCCACCTGCTTGGGCGGCTGTATCCGCGATCCCTTGTCTGGTCGTTCCTACGTATATCAAGCCATGCGCGTGACGGGTGCAGCGGACCCACGCACCCCATTTGCCGACACCCTTCCTGGGAAACTACCACAAAAAAAGATCTGTCAAATCGCCGCGCATGGATACTCCTCCTACGGCAACCAGATCGGCCTCGCCACCGGCCAGGTTGCCGAAGTTTTCCACCCCGGTTACGTCGCCAAACGCATGGAAATCGGGGCAGTGGTTGCTGCCGCTCCTCGCTCACAGGTCTTTCGTGGATCCCCATCTCCGGGTGATGTGATTCTCCTCATTGGCGGCCGCACTGGTCGTGATGGTGTAGGTGGTGCTACAGGCTCGTCCAAGGAACATGACGACAATGCGCTCGATAACTCCGCTGAGGTACAAAAGGGCGACGCTCCCACCGAGCGCAAGATCCAGCGTCTATTCCGCAACTCTGAGCTGACTAAGAAAATCAAGATTTGCAATGACTTCGGTGCAGGTGGGGTCTCGGTTGCCATCGGTGAGATTGCCCCGTCTCTGGTCATCCACTTGGACAAGGTGCCCAAGAAATATGACGGTTTGGATGGTACTGAGCTCGCCATCTCCGAATCTCAAGAGCGCATGGCTGTTTGTGTGGATGCCGGTGAGATCGACTACTTCATTGCGGAAGCGGACAAAGAGAACCTCGAATGCGTGCACGTCGCCGATGTCACCGACAGTGGCCGCCTCATCATGCATTGGCGCAACCAAACGATCGTCGATCTCTCACGAGAGTTTTTGGACACCAACGGCGTTCAGCAGAGTGCTGCGATTAAAGTCGCCAAGGCCAATGCCGAGTCTGCTGAGTGGAAGAACACTCCCCTAGTCGAACACCTTGCCACACTCAACGTGGCCTCGCAAAAGGGTCTAGGTGAACGCTTCGACGGTTCAGTCGGAGCGGGTACCGTGCTATGGCCCTTCGGTGGTAACCAACAGATCACCCCACCTGATGCCATGGTGGCCAAGCTGCCCCTGCTTGAGGGTCAGACCAACACCTGCACCTACATGAGCTGGGGTTACGATCCCTACCTCTCCGCGAAATCGCCCTTCCACGGGGCAGTTGATGCCATCACTGAGTCAGTCTGCAAAATCGTCTCTGCGGGTGGCCGTTTACGCGACATCCGTCTCACCCTTCAGGAATACTTCCCCAAGCTTGGGCAAGATCCCAGTCGCTGGGGCCTCCCCTTCGCCGCACTCCTCGGTGCTTGGCATGCCCAACATTCACTCCGCCTCGCTGCCATCGGCGGCAAGGACTCCATGTCCGGCTCCTTCAACGATCTCGACGTGCCTCCCACACTCGTGTCATTTGCGCTGGCTCCAGGCTTCGCCTCCCGCGCTCGCTCGCCCGAGTTTAAACTCGCCGGCTCGCGTGTCTCCCTAATCAAAGTGGGCCGCGATCAGGATCTGTTACCGGACTTTGACGCACTCAAAGATATCGCCGAGGCGATTCATGAAGCTAACGCGGGTGGTTTGATCATTTCCATGCATCACGTCGGCACGGCTGGCATCGGTGCCGGCCTCGCCAAGATGTGCTTCGGCAACCGGATCGGAGCGAGCGTCAAAGTCGACGATGACCTCACCGCCAGCGCCACCCTGACTTTCCTCATCGAACATAGCGAAGATCTTCCGGTCGGCCTGAAGGCCCGGGAAATAGGAGTCACTGTTTCGGATCAAACTCTCACTCTAAACGGCGACACTCACGCGCTCTCCGAACTTCAAGCTGCGTGGGAAGGCACCCTTGAGCCAATTTACCCGACCATACCTGAGGAAACCGAAACCAAGATGGTCGAAGTGCCGCTTTTCAGCACCTGCATGAGTGACCACTCTTCGGCCACCATCGTCCAACCCAAGGTGATTATTCCCGCCTTCCCTGGAACAAACAGCGAGTATGACTCCGCTAAATCCTTCCGCGAAGCCGGTGCCGAAACCGAGATCCTAGTCTTCCGCAACCTGACCACCGAACACATTGAAGACTCCATAGAGAAGCTCGCGAGCGCCATTGAGCAATCCCAGATTCTCATGCTGCCCGGTGGCTTCAGTGCCGGTGACGAACCCGACGGCTCAGCCAAGTTTATCGCCACCGTCTTGCGCAACCCGCGCATCACTGATGCCGTCATGGATCTGATCAAGAACCGAGACGGCCTCATCCTTGGTATCTGCAATGGCTTCCAAGCCCTAATCAAAACTGGGCTCGTACCCTACGGCGAAATTCGCCAGCCCGATGCAGATACGCCCACACTCGTGCACAACGATATCAGTCGTCACATCTCCCGTTATGCCACCACGCGTGTGGTCAGCACCCAATCGCCATGGATGGCACAATCTCATGTTGGCGACCTTCACTCCGTTCCACTATCCCACGGCGAAGGCAAGTTCATGGCTAGTGAAGCGATGGTGAAGAAACTAGCCAGTAGAGGCCAGATCGCCACCCAATATTGCGATGCTCAAGGCCGTCCTTCCATGGATCCGCATATCAATCCCAACGGTTCGATGGCCGCCATTGAAGGCATCACCAGCCCATGCGGTCGAATACTCGGCAAGATGGGACACAGCGAGCGCGCCGGTGCCCAAGTCGCGAAAAACATCCACGGTGACAAGCTTCAGCCTATCTTCAAAGCAGGTGTGAGCTACTTTGCTTGATTGAGTGTGAGGCGCTATCGCTGTGCTTTCATTGCTTTAATCGTGATGTTCACAGTCTTATTTCATGATCTCATGGACGGAGGCTTCATCATAATCTTGTTCTTCAACGCCATCATCGGGAACGGTAGCTTTGGCTATGTTCTTAAGATAAAGCACATGGAAGCTCTCGGACTCATTGCCAACGGATCGAAACAAAGATTTAGCCATGCGCAGGACCTTATTGAGAACACGAACCACTTCAAAAACGGCAACATTCGCGATTTTTCGTATCAAGAATTAGGTCTTTGCGTCCAATCTCGTGGCTGTAGTCCAGAATCTCTCGCCAAATGCCGAAGAATTTTATGAATTTAGCGGGATAAATCGAGTATCAGTGAAGATTCAAATGTAGCCAGTTGCGATAGCGAAACCAATTAAAGTTTAAGTTTATCTTCTATATGGCATGCAATATGCTTTGATCTTGAAAGCTACTGTCGTATTCTGCCCGCAGGTCACCAGCGCCTGCCATGCCCGAGTCTTTCCTCCAGCAGAATCTTTCCCAGACACAAACTCTTGCGCCTCAAATGCGCAAAAGTTTGGAAATTCTGCAGGCCGGCAGCATGGAATTGCATCAGATCATCAATCAGGCTCTGGAGAGCAACCCTACACTGGAAGATGCCATCGAATCGGTATCGCTCGAAGAACTTAACGGCGACCCGGAGGAAAACGATCACCTAGAAGGACTCAACGAAACCGATGACGACTGGCGCGACCGAAGTATCATGGATGGTAGTATTCAGCCATGGACACAAGATGACGAGGAGCGGCGCCAACATTTTCATGATTCCATGGTCGCACCGGAAACGTTACAACAACATCTGCAGCAGCAACTCGACCTCTCAATGGTTGAACCCGCAGTGAGCAAGGCTGCCGCAGCGATTATCGGCAACCTCGATGAACGAGGCTTTCTCGACCTCTCCCTGCGCGATCTGGGCATCCGACTCAAACTCGATCACGAGGACCTCGATCAGGCTCTCGCACTGGTTCAATCGTTCGATCCACCGGGTGTCGGGGCAAAGGATATCCCCGATTGCCTGATGATCCAACTGGAACGCCAGGGTCGGGTCGACTCCATCGAATATCGAATCGTCCGTGATCACCTCGAGAACCTCGCACGCAGACGCCATCCGCAAATCGCAAAGACACTGGGCACGAGTGTCGATCGTATTACCGAAGCGGCATGCAGCATCGGACGTCTCACACCTAATCCGGGTGGAGACTTCAATCCGGGTGGCAACCCATACATTCAACCTGACGTCATTATTGATACCAATGAGGAGGGCATGTTGGCAGCACGTCTAACAGGTGAACAACTGCCCAATCTCCGAATCAACGACTTTTACAAGGATATGATCGGCAAAGAGGGACTCGATACCAAAGCCCGAACCTTTCTGCGCGAACAAATCCGAGACGGCCGTAGCCTGATCCGCTCGGTTGCACTCCGCCAGGAAACCATCCTCGCAATCGCTCACCAACTCATTGCCCGCCAGCAGGAATTCTTTAACAAGGGGCCACGCTACCTGAAGCCACTGACAATGAATGAGGTTGCCGATGCCTTGGGCATGCACGCGACTACCATTTCACGTGCCGTCGCTGGTAAGCACATCCTTACGCCTCAAGGCCTGATGGAAATGCGTTCCTTCTTCGCTACCGGCTATCAGACCGAGGGCGGCACCCAAGTCTCAAACGCCGGTGTCCGTGAGGCGATCCAGCAACTGGTGGACAATGAAAACCAAAGCAAGCCTCTCTCTGACGAGGCCCTCACCAAGGCTCTCGCCAAACAGGGTATCAAGGTGGCTCGGCGCACCGTGGCGAAGTACCGTGAGCAACTCAACATCCTACCCTCGCACCTGCGCAAGAGCTACTAGCGTGGTTTTTTCACTTTAACCTGAATACCCGAAGCTATGATTCATCAGTTTGCGAGTCGGCGAACTTCATCTGTTTTCGCAATGTAAGCTCCCTCGCTTGCATGACACAGAATGAAAGTCGAGGATGACGCAAGTTTGGTGGAAGAATTACAAAGCGCTGTGAACGAGGAAGGCTGGGTCCAGGTTGGAACTTATTCGCATCTGGATGTTGCCCAAGAACATGCCTTGGTAATCCTCGCCATGGGTCTCCCCTGCTGGATTGAGGCTCATCCGCATGGTGGATGCCTCTACATACTGGTGGCGCCACAATACGCCAATCAAGTCATCCCTGAGTTGCGAGAATACGAACTGGAGCAGAAAAGGGCATTACCCACCATTGATCATGGCAGCTTTTCTCACTCACCTGGCTGGGTTGCCTATGTGCTATGGCTGCTCGTGCTCGTGCTGATCCACCGCTTGGAAACTCGCCATCCTGAACTCGTGGATCTCTGTGCGTCTTCAAGCATCCGCTTGGTTGAGCACAGAGAGTTCTGGCGACCCTTCACCGCCCTCTTCTTTCATGCCGACATGGAGCACTTACTTAGCAACTTACTCAGTGGCCTGATCTTCTCTACCCTACTCTCCTGCTCCATAGGTGCCTTGCGTGGATGGTTGTTACTGCTCACCTGCGGCACAATCGGCAATGCCATCACAAGCATCATGTATTTTCCAAAGCCTTATCTTTCCATTGGGGCTTCAACAGCGGTGTTTGCAGCACTGGGAATTCTCTCCGGTCTTGGCCTCGCCTGGATGCTACGCTTTCGCAAACAAATCCCATGGCTGCGGGTCAGTGCACCTGTGATCAGTGGCGTGATTGTCTTGGGCATGACGGGCTCCGGCACGGTGGAAGGAAACACCGATGTCATGGCACATGTCTTCGGCTTTGCCACCGGAGTTGTCGCAGGAAGCCTCTGGGGCAGTCTCTCGAAACTCAGCTATACAGCGAGTTGCGGAATTTCGACGGCGGAATCCGATGTACGGACTTAAAAACCCGTGAAAAATGAAACGGGTCCTTATATCCCATGCGCTGGGCCACCGAGCGCACGCTAGCGCCATCCTCCAGCAACAAGCGTGAAGCGTAATCCATGCGCAGACGAACTAGGAACTGATAGGGGCTCTCGTCGTGGAAGCGCGCAAAAAGCCGACACAGGTAGGCAGCCTCAACACCACAGCCCTTGGCAACCGCTTCAAGGCTCTGCAAGTCAAGGTAGCCGTCCTCGATATAGCTACGAGCTCGGCTGTAGGTGAGATAGGCCGGAGAACCGGTGTCGATGTTACCGGCAGAATCGTCGAGACAGAGCAGAAGCAGTTCGCGCACAATCAACGAGCACAGCGACTCGGTCAGGCGAGATTTGCGCACGCCCCGCTCAATCAGCATGCTGAAACTGCGGCGCACAGACTCACCACGGTGGCAATGAGCCATCAATACATCAGGAATCTCATATTTCGCAAAAAATTCGTCGACGTCTTTACCGTGGAAAGTGACGAAATATTTACCTAATGGGTTGTCTTTTGAGGTCTCGATCTTGTGAGGAGTACGAGGTCCATAAGTAAAAAAACTACCGGGCTTCAGATCGTAGTTCTTGCCGTTCAAATTGATGCGGCCCTCACCACGATCGACAAACTCCAGACAGTGCCAATCCAAGCTCTGGCGATCAATGAGATAGTCGGGGCGGCAACGCTCAAAGCCACCACTGGCAACCGAAAAATTTTGGTCAGGGGAAGACTCAAGGAAAAATAGACGAGAAAGCTCTACCTGCTTCGATATGTAATCGGGGGTTTCTTGAAGTGTATTCACTGCTTCCAACAAACCATACAATCATCATCCGCGCGATCCAAATTTGGATAGCATGACCAAAAAATGACTTAACAACCTGTCCCAATTTATTCAGGTTTTTATAGGATGAAATTGTCCATGTAAAAATACACATGGTCAGTAATATGATTGAGAATGGAAAACTGTCTGGTCAGAAATCCTCAGGATGAATATTTTTCCCGCTTCATCGTACCACTCGTCCATGAAACATAAGTATCCAACAATCGGTATTCGTCCCACCATCGATGGTAGACTCGGAGGTGTGCGTGAATCACTCGAAGCCCGCACCATGCGTCAGGCCGAGGCCGTGGCTGCTTTTTTTTCCAAGCATCTACACTATCCTGACGGCACTAAGGTACAATGTGTGATCGCCGATACGTGCATCGGAGGCGTAGCCGAAGCTGCGGCCTGTGCCGACAAGTTCCGCTCCAAAAACGTAGGCGTCTCTCTGACCGTCACACCCTGCTGGTGCTACGGCTCAGAAACCATGGACATGGACCCACACACACCCAAGGCCGTTTGGGGCTTCAATGGCACCGAACGACCCGGAGCGGTGTATCTCGCAGCGGTGCTCGCCGGTCACACTCAGAAAGGCATTCCTGCATTCGGTATCTACGGTAAAGACGTCCAAACCGCAGAGGATAAGTCCATCCCCTCAGATGTGCAGGACAAACTTCTGGCCTTTGCCAAGTGCGGCCTCGCCGTCGCTCTCATGCGCGGCAAGTCCTACCTCTCCATCGGTGGAACTTCCATGGGGATTGCCGGCTCTGTAGTCGACAGTAAAATGTGGGAGAAATGGCTTGGTATGCGCGTCGAGGCCATCGATATGACAGAGATGGTCGGCCGCATGCAGAAAGGCCAATACGATCAGAAGGAATTTGAAATCGCTCTCGCATGGACCAGAAAGCACTGCAGGGAAGGCGAGGATGTCAACTCACCTGAAACGACTCGCTCCCGCGAGCAGCTCGATCAGGAATGGGAAGACAGCGTGAAGATGGCACTCATCACCCGCGACCTCATGGTGGGCAATCCCAAGCTCAAGAACAAGAAGGTCGATGGCAAGAAACTCGGTGAGCAAGCCCTCGGCCACAATGCCATCGCTGCCGGCTTCCAAGGCCAGCGCCAATGGACTGATCACTTTCCCAATGGAGACTTCATGGAGGCCATTCTCAATTCATCCTTCGATTGGAATGGGAAACGTGCACCCTACATCCTCGCAACCGAAAACGATGCGCTCAATGGCGCCGGCATGCTCTTTGGACACCTACTCACCCACAGCGCCCAGATCTTCGCCGACCTCCGTACATACTGGAGCAAGGATGCAATCAAACAAGCAAGTGGCAAAGCGCTAAAGCATCCCATGGTTAAAGACGGAATTCTCCATCTGATCAACTCCGGCCCAGCCGCGCTCGATGGTACTGGCGAGCAAAACATGAATGGTGAGCCCGCCATGAAGCCGCACTGGAAAATCACCAATGCCGAAATCAACAAGTGCCTCAAGGCGACATCGTGGCATCCCTCCATCACCGAATACTTTCCTGGCGGCGGCTGGAGTACCCGCTTTCGCACCAAGGGAAATATGCCCGCCACCATGATCCGCCTCAACCTCGTGGACGGTCTCGGTCCGGCCTTGCAGGTGGCGGAAGGTCACACAATCGACCTTCCCGATGCTGTGCACGATGCGCTCGACCAGCGCACCAACCCTACTTGGCCCACTACATGGTTTGCTCCCAAACTGACCGGCGAGGGCGCCTTCCGCTCCGCCTACGAAGTGATGAACCAATGGGGTGCCAACCATTGTGTGATGAGCTACGGCCACATTGGCCATCTCTATCTGACCTTGGCCTCCATGCTTCGTATTCCCGTGTATATGCACAATGTGGAGGAAGATCGCGTATTTCGCCCTAGCGCGTGGCGTGCCTTTGGCACTGCTGATCTAGAAGGTGCGGACTTCCGCGCCTGCACGAATTACGGCCCACTCTACGGCAAGGTTTGAAGTGATTGCCTTGGCCTGATTGATTCGATCCGTGACCAGCGGATATACCATGCCCCCCGAATGGGCACCTCAGGAAGCCCTTTGGCTTTCGTGGCCCGTGGCGGATCCGCGGCACTGGGATGGCAACAAGGCCGAAATCATGGAGGCCAAGTTTGCGGAGATCGCAGCCAATGTCACTCGGTTCGAGCCAGTGCGGATCAATGTGGAAGCCAAGGACCAGAGTAAGGTTCTGGAACTTTGCAACCGGGCCAAAGCCGCTATGGATCGTGTTGAGTTATTCGATCATGCCCACAATGACGTCTGGTGCCGCGACCACGGCCCCATCTTCGTTAAGCATAGTGAGACAGGCGAAGTCGCCCTCACTGATTGGGAGTTCAACGCCTGGGGCGAAAAGTTCGAGCCTTGGGATCTGGATAATTCAATCCCCAAACTTATTGCCGACTCACTTGGCATAAAACGCATCGAGAGCGGCATGGTCTTGGAAGGCGGCGCGATTGAAGTGAACGGAGACGGCAAACTCCTCACCACCGAAGCGGTGCTGCTGAACCCCAATCGCAATCCACAGTTCTCCAAGGGCGAGATCGAACAGAAATTGCGTGATCATTTGGGCGCATCGGACATCCTCTGGTTGAAACAAGGCATCGAGGGAGACGATACCGACGGCCACATCGACGACCTCGCACGTTTCATCGATGCCAATACCATACTCGCCGCCACCGACACGGGTATCAATCAAGCCATTCTCTACGACAACCTGCAGCGCTTACGCTGCTATGACTTTGAGGTCTTGGAACTCCCCCTCCCCGAAGTCTGTGAGGTGCCCGGCTGGCGTCTACCCGTCCTCCCCGCCTCATACGTCAACTTCGTCATTCTCAACGACGGCGTGCTGGTGCCCACCTTCCGTCAGGCCAAGAATGACGACCGCGCCTTGGGGATGATCCGCGAGCTCTTCCCCGGTCGCGAAGTCAAAGGCATCGACTGCCTCGATCTGGTGGAAGAAGGCGGCAGCCTGCACTGCATCTCCATGCAGCAGCCGGCTTGATCAAGTGATTCAGATCTTACGGAGCACTCCGGTCGAATCCCCGAAGCGTTTCTCCTTTACGCCAAACTCTTCGAGCATGCGCAGGTAGAGGTTGGCCATGGGCACGTTGCCTCCCAGATCGACATGACGCCCGGGCTTAAAGGCCCCACCGGCGTTGCCGGCCACGAGAATGGGTAGGTCATCGTGGTTGTGGCGGTCACCATCGGCAATGGCACTGCCGTAGACCACCATGGAATTGTGCAGCAGGGATTTGCCATCCACATCCTCGGTCGTTCTCATCCGCTCCAGGAAGTAGGCCAGCTGAGTCAGATAGAACTCATCAATCTTGGCGATCTTGGCGAGCTGGCCGGCATTCTTCTTGTGGTGAGAGATGTTGTGATGGCCTTCGTTGATACCGATCTCCTTGAAGGGTCGGTTGGAGCCATCGTGCGCGAGCATGAAACTGGACACGCGAGTGGAGTCAGTCTTGAAGGCAAGCACCATCATGTCGAACATCATTTCAAGATGCTCCTTGTAGTTGGTATGCTTCTCGGGTGCCGCCATACCCGGATCAATGGGGGCTCCGTGTATCTCCGACTTTTCGATCTGCTTTTCAATCTCGCGCACTCCAGTGAGATACTCATCCAGTTTGCGCTGATCGGTACGCCCGAGGTGCTTGTGCAACGCCTTGGCATCCCCATGGATGAAATCGAGCACGGATTTCTTAGCGGCCATGCGCTGGGCGAGGGATCGGCTGCGCTCATTGGCACCACCCGCCCCAAACAAACGCTCGAAGACCGCGCGCGGATTGGCTTCGGGCGTCATCGGTTGAGTTGCCGAGCGCCAGGAGAGGTTGAACTGGTAAGCACAAGAATACCCCGAGTCACACTTGCCAGATTTGCGCACCCCACTAGTCGATAACTCCAAGGAGGCGAGACGGGTCTCATTGGCCACTGCATTGGCGGCGAGCTGGTCGATGGAGATGCCGAGTTGAATGTCCGAACCCGCTGTTTTCCTTGGTCTGGCACTGGTAAGGAATACCGAGTTGGCGCGGGCATGGTCCCCGGGACCGTCTGGGCCTGGCTTGGCATTGGCTTGCTCAAAACCTGTGAATATCTGGAAGTCTTCTTTGTGCTTCTCGAGAGCCTTAAAGCTGCGCCCCATAGTGTAGGATTCGCCCCAGCCATTCGGACGCCAATGCTCGAGATTCACACCGTTGGGCACGTAGAGATAGGCCATGCGCAGAGGAGCCCCACTGGCCGTGGTAGCCAAGGCTCGGGAACCTGCGCCGGCAGCCCTGAGAGGAGAATGGAATGCTTCCAGTGCTGGCAGCGCAACTGCGGCACCAAGACCACGAATAAATCCGCGACGGGAGTTGATATGAATGCTCATGGTCGTAATCGGTATAAATTTGATGTAGGCTGGTTATGTGGAATCAGTGATCGCCTCGGCGCATCTGGAAGGGAGCGGAAACCGTGATGGCGTGAATCAACTCAACGAGCTTGCCGTCATGCTTTTCCAAATGCTTCACCAGTTGATCAATGGTGGTCGTGTCATACATTTCAATGCCTCGACCAATGGCATAGGTTAGCATTTTTTCGGAGATGGCGCGGTAAAAATCGGTTGTCCGCTTCTCGGCGAGGATTTTCTTGAGGCTCGCGACATTGTTAAACGTCTCACCCGTCACCAACTGACCGGCGGCATCGATGGGTTTGCCGGCCTGACGCTCACGATACCTACCCAAGGCATCGAAATTTTCCAGACCAAGTCCCAACGGGTCCATGCGGGCGTGGCAACCCCGGCAATCCGGGTTCTCGCGGTGCTCCACCATCAATTCACGCATGGTGAGTTCCACTCCCTCTCCCGCTTTCTCCTGAGCCGTCTCTAGCTCCGGCACGTCGGGCGGCGCTGGCGGAGGCGGGGTTCCCAACAGGTTGTCCAAAACAAACAGGCCCCGCTTCACGGGTGAGGTGCGGTTCGGATTGGAGGTGACCATGAGAACGGAGCCCTGAGTCAGCAAGCCGCCCCGCTCCGGATGCTTGCTCAGCTCCACCAAGCGCATCTGCTCACCATACACCCCACCAATGCCATAGAACTTCGCCAACCTACCATTGAGATACGAATAGTTGGCCGAGATCAACTCCTCAGCCGGACGCCCCTTGCGCAGGACATGGTTGAAAAGCATGTAGGTCTCCCGTTGCATGTCACTCCGGAGACGCGGGTCAAACAATCTCGCCGCAAGCGCGTTGTCTTTCACCCCGAGAATGGCTGCAGTCGACATGTTGATGGTGGCCACGTCGCGTGTTTGCAGCCATTGGCCGACGAAATTCTCGGTCAGGCGATTGGCTTTGGGATCGGCAAGCATGCGCTGGACCTGACCGCGAAGATTGGCGCGCAACTGCTTTTTATAAGCCAACGAGAGCAATTCATCATCGGGCACCGACGACCACAGAAAAAAGGACAGCCGAGATGCCAACGCATACTCGTCCAGCGACACAATCCGGCTTGGGTTGTTAGGCTCGGGTTGGATTTCAATGCGGAACAAAAATCGTGGTGAAGCCAAGCATGTCATGATCGCGCGCTTGATGCCGTCTTCAAAACTTTTACCGGGAATCTTGTCGGTGGCCTGCACAATGTTCACCAAGCGATCGATATCGCTCTTGATGATGGGGCGGCGAAAGGCCCGCGATACAAAGGACTGCATAGCCTTCCTCGCGAAGGCCGCCTTGATATCGGGTCCTCCTTGCGGAACAGGTCCGTTGCCCAAAATCATCCGATAGCCTTTGGAATATTCCCTCAGCTTACCGTCCATGGGTCCCTGCAGAATGAGTCGCTGCACATTGAGATAGAGCGGCTCTTCGCCCGATTGAGGTCGGACGGTCGGGCTGAGCGAGATTTGAATAGTCTGATTTCCCTTCTGCAACTTGGTCTCCGCCACCAGATCAATCCGACTGCGCTGATCCCATCCCAATGCATCCTCCTTAAGCTGGTCACCATTGACCAAAAACTTCATGTTCGCTCCCGCAGTAGTCGCCTCGGTGGCTCCATCTATCGAATCCT
>JBMYMN010000043.1:0-18165 GCA_049597355.1 Luteolibacter sp. | reverse complement strand
CCATTGCGCGGCGCAGCAGATCAGCACCACCGAGGGTGTAGCCGGCGAGTAACTTGGCGGCGTTTTGTACCTGCTCTTGGTAAATCATCACGCCGTAGGTGTTGCCGCAGACCTCTTCCAAGAGCGGGTGTTCGAAGACTGCCTTCTTGCGGCCCTTCTTCACCTCAATCATCTGGTCGATGAACTGCATGGCACCAGGGCGGTAGAGGGCAAGCAGGTCAATGATGTCATCAATCTTCTCAATCTGATACTTGCGGCAGGTCTCGACCATGCCGCCAGATTCTAACTGGAACACGCCCATGGTCTCGCCGCGATTGAGCAGGTCGAATGTGTTTTGGTCGGATAGTGAGATGTCCTCGATCCTGAAATCCGGCGTATGCTCATGGATGCTCTTAATCGCCTCCTGAATGACGGTGAGGTTTTTCAGACCGAGGAAATCCATCTTGAGAAGGCCTACCTCGGTGATCGCTCCCATGTCGTACTGGGTGACCACCTCGCCTTCGTTACCAAGGGTGAGAGGCACATGTTCGTCGAGATCTCGGTCGCCGATGACCACACCGGCGGCGTGGATGCCGACATTGCGGTTGAGGCCCTCAAGGCGGGTGGCGTAGTTCCACAGTTCTTGGTAGGTTGTCGATGCCTCGATCAACTCCTTGAGCTCAGGTTTGCTCTCCCACTCGCCCCTGAGGGATACGCCCGGCTTGGCTTCGATCATCTTGGCAATGCGGTCGGCGTCACTGTAAGAAATACCCATCACCCGGGCCACATCACGCAGCACTGATTTCGCGCCCAGTGTGCCGTAGGTGATGATGTGAGACACACAGCGCTCACCATATTTGTGGCGGACATAGTCGATGACTTCGGCGCGACGTGACTGACAGAAGTCGATATCGACATCAGGCGGACTCACGCGCTCAGGGTTAAGAAATCGTTCGAAGAGAAGACCGAACTTGAGCGGGCAGATGTCGGTGATGCCCATGGTATAGGCCACTAGAGAACCTGCAGCCGATCCTCGGCCGGGTCCCACTGGAATATCGTTATCACGCGCCCATTGAATGAAGTCTGCGGTGATTAAGAAGTAGGAGGCAAAACCCAGTTCGTTGATGGTATCGACCTCGTATTTGAGGCGTTGTTGAACGTCGGGATGAGCGGCTTCCTCTTTACCGTAGCGACTGATCAGGCCATCCTGACAAACTCTCATCAGATACTCTTCTCGAGGGGAGCCATCGGGAGAATCGAACTGAGGATATTTGGCCGAAGAGGTGGCATCAAGGTGGAACTCGACATTGCAGCGTTCCGCAATTTCCAGAGTCGTATCACAGGCGCCGGGAATGTCGGCGAAGAGTTGGCGCATCTCTTCGGCCGTCTTGAAGTAGACGTCGCGCGGGTAGCGCATACGGTTTTCGTCGAGTAACAGGCGGCCGGTTCCGATGCAGATCATTACGTCGTGCGCCTCATGATCCTCACGGTTGAGGAAGTGGACGTCGTTGGCAGCCACGGGCTTCAGGCCGAACTCCTCGGCCAGTTTGAGTAGCCCCGGTCGCACCTTGCGTTGGGGCTCTAAGCCATGGTCGTGGATTTCGACAAAGAGATGGTCTTTGCCATAGATGTCGACTAACTCGGCCATGGTCTCGCGCGCCTTGTCTATGTCTTCAGCGAGCAGCCATTCATTGACGGGGCCAGAGATACAGCCGGTGAGGCAGATGATGCCCTCAGAGAATTCGCGCAGGGCGTTTCGGTCAACGCGGGGCTTACCATAGTAAGAGCCCTCAAGGTGGCCTTTGGAGACCAGCTTGGAGAGGTTGTTCCATCCCTCGTTGGTTTCGGCTAGAAGCGTCATGTGCGTGGCGCGTTTGCGGCCCGGCACCTCCTTCTTCTCGTCCATGCTGAAAGGCGCAAGATAGATCTCGCAACCGAAGATGGGTTTGACTCCCACAGCCTGACAACTCTGGTAAAAATCGATGGCGCCATACAGGTTGCCGTGGTCGGTCATTGCCACGGCAGGCATGCCGTGTTCCGCGGCCTTCTCAGCCAGCTCCTTGGTCCGGATCATACCATCCAGCAACGAAAACGCGGTGTGCAAATGGAGGTGGACGAAAGAGTTTGAGGAGTCGGACATGCTCTTGGATGGGTGGGCGGATCCCTTAAATACGAAGGAGGGAGACTTGGCCAACGACGAAGTGCCGAAGACACCATCAGCCTAGAAGCAGGGGTGTGGTGAGGGCAAGCGGAGGAGGTCCCGAAATGGCAATTTTCTTATTCAGCCACCCGCCTGCCATACTGCATCCAACGGTAGCAGAGGATCCAGCCAAGAGTCATTATTGGGCCGACGATGATCGCGCCCATACCACAGGTAATGAGAATTGCGATGGCGCCACCAATGATGGCAATCAGCCATAGCGCGAAGATTATCAGAACATTGCCTCGGGTGATCTTGAAACTGTAATTGATGGCTTCGGTCACACTCATGTTGCGGTCAACCAAGGCGGGGATTACCGCAGAGAGCCGGATTGCCAGGTAGATGCCAGGAATGATCAGGAACAAGAGGCCAATCAAGACGATGATGAAGACGATGATGCTGGCGACCACAGCCCAAAACAGCTTACCTGCCTCACCAAAAATCATGGATACTTTGGATTCTTTGCCATCGATCAAGTTGAGGCAAATTCGGGTCATTCCCAGACTGAGAAAGAGGTTGATCACGCTGCTGATGATCTGAAAGACCGCCGTCATCAAGACCAAGGCAGGAGCCATGCTAAAGGAGAACCTTAGCAGTTCGAGAGCATCCTCAAAGTTCTCCACGTTCTCAAAGTCGCGCTGTGGCGGCTGAGGTGCGTCCACGATCGCGTCGGCGACAGAAGTGAATACCTGTTGAACGAGGGAGAGTGCCATGCTCACTCCAAACACAATCAAACCAGCCAGAATAAGGACCTGAAAGTTGCGTTTGGTGATCTCGAGGGTAGTGCGAAAAATTTGGCCGATGTTGAGGGGATCGCTGCCTGGCTCGATCTCCTGCAGGTTGGGGTCACTGGCCCAGCTGCCAATCATGGATGCGGGGGTGAGGCCACCGGGTGCGAGGGTGGGGTCGGGGTTGGATGAGGTGCCTCCTGTGTGAATGCCCTCGACCTCACCGGAAGGAACCCAGTCGCTCATGGTGCTGTTCCAGACCATGTCCTCGAGCTTGAGTTTTCCACTCGTGGCCATTTCGCGCAGGGTTTCCAGATTTACTGGCCCCTGTTGTTTGCCATCGCGCGTGTAGTACCATTCTTCCATCACACGCACAGACTGATAAAGTGGCTTGGCGAGGCCAAGAAAAATGGCGCTTGGATGGGATCGGTGCGCCATCCATCTTAGTTCCATGAAGGAAACCGCCATCCAATTGCTCCAGCAGCTTACAGAGGCTCATGCCGTTCCTGCCCATGAGGAGGAGGTGCGTGAGATCTTTACCCGTGAGTTAGAGGGCAAGGGTGCATTTTCCACTGACAAGCTCGGTTCGGTCTTCTGCGAGGGAGTGGGTGAGGGACCGAGGATCCTTGTAGCCGGGCATATGGATGAAATTGGTTTTCTTGTGCAACGCATCACGGCGGATGGTTTTCTCTCGCTAGTGCCTGTCGGTGGTTGGTGGACCCACACACTGCTCAGCCAGCGCTTGGAAGTGAAGACCCGTGAGGGTCGCAAGGTTCCGGGTGTGGTGGCCTCGGTGCCACCCCACTTGCTGCCCGAAACGCAGCGCAAGCAAGTAGTGCCGATCGAGCGGCTTTTTCTCGATGTCGGAGCCGATAGTCAGACTGAAGTCACCAACACGCTTGGTATCCACGTTGGGGATCCGGTGGCACCACTGACTGAATTCAGTCCGCTTTCAAAAGCTGGTCGGTTTATGGCCAAGGCATTTGATAACCGAGCCGGCATGGCGGCTGCGATTCAGGCCGGCCAGATCCTTTTAGGCGAAGCTTTGCCCAATCGGTTGATTGTTGGCGGCACGGTTCAGGAGGAACTGGGATTGCGGGGTGCCAAGACGGCAGCAAATCACATCAAGCCTGATGTCGCTCTGGTGCTTGAGGGTCCTCCTGCCGATGACGCTCCCGGCATGTCGCGTGCCGAAAGTCAGGGCCGACTCGGTGGCGGCGTGCAGATCCGTATATTTGATCCCACCCACATTACCAATCCCAGTCTGGCGCATTTTGCCATAGAGGTGGCGCAGCAAGAGAGGATTTCTCATCAGGTCACCGTCCGTCGCAGTGGTGGCACTGATGCTGGTTCTTTCCATGTTGCCAACGAGGGCATTCCGTCCGTTGTAATCGGTGTGCCAGCGCGCTACATTCATTCCCATAATGCCATAATCGACATCGAGGATCAGATCAACGCGATCCGTCTTGTGGAGGCCATGGTTAAGCGGTTGAATGCCGATGTGGTCAGTGGCTTTACTAAATATATATAATTTATATGATATACATATGACCATGGATCTGTTTTAAGCAGATCCATGAAGATGTGTATCTGTCTGTTGTTGGTCGTGATATCAGTGAGAGCTGAGTTGCCCTATTTTGACGATGGAGAGCATCGGGGACGCTTTGCGGTGCACGAGGCCTCGCGTTACAATTTCGTGATGATGCATACTGGCGAGATTACACTCGAGCCGAAGAGACGGAGTAGGGACCCAGTCGCAATCGCCAACCGCATCAAGATCGAATATGGCATCGAGGAGGTAAAGCAGGATGGCAGTGTGGTCTTCAAAAAGACTCGCAAAGGTTCATTGGCCACCAAAGAACAGCCCTCTGATGACTTCAGTCGGATGACGTTTACAGGGGTTACCACTGGCGAGGCGGTCTATGAAGTGACCATCGAACAATCACGCGATATCATCGCTGTTGGGGGGCGGGTGATTAATGAGGGCGAACTCAATGACCACCCAATCCGCTTTGCACTCAGGGTGGTGGTGCCCAACGTCTATCGCAATTTTGAATTCAAGGACGATGACGATCTGCGGGCCTACGAAAAGAAAACTCGCCGCGATCATTTACGACTGGAGCGCACAGACTTAACCAAGCTCAGTCTGGACAACGGCGATGTCAAAGCGGTTCAAGGGCCACTTTGGACGGGTGTGGGTATTGAGGAGATTGATCTGCGCCTGAGTTACTACGAGGGCCGACGCGTTCTGTTTGAAGCCGACAAACCCTCCGCCATGACCATCTCCCAGGGGCGGTCAGCGGGTCCATGGTTTGAGGGCTTCACTCTTCTTTGGCGCAGTGACGGGGCAAAGGACCCGAATGCCAAGGCGCGTCTCAGAATGCAAATCCGATAGTTTGTTTGGCTTTCAGGCTCGCTTGAGCATGTCAGTGGATTAGTGTGCCGGCATGGCCCGCAAGAAAAAGAAGGTTAGCTTTGTTAAACGCTGGATGCTGTTTGCTTGCGGCCTGCTGGTGATTGCTCTGCTTCTTTTGTTTCTAATCGGAGCGACTTGGTTCAGTCCCGCCGTCAAGAAAGCCGTGGAGACCTACGGGCCCGAGATTCTGGGGGCGGAGGTTGCCATGGATAATATCGATGTCGGTGTTGTCCGCGGCGTAGCCACCATTCAAAACCTAGTGATCGCCAACCCCGAGGGTTACAAAGAGCGCGTCGCGATTGAAGCCGAGGCCCTTAAGATTCGCCTGCGCATGAGTTCGGTCTTCAGTGATACCGTGGTGATTGAGGATATTCTGCTGGAGTCTCCCGTCATCAGTTATGAGAAGCATATGGGCGTGAACAATCTCGTTCAGTTACAAAAAAATGCTACGTCTTGGGTGGACTCACTGAGTGATGTGGAAAAGGACGAAGAAGCCACCAAGGTCATTATCAAACGCTTTCGTATCAAAAATGGTTCCTTGCGGGTGAAGCTGCCGGCTCTACCCGCCGTGCCGATCAAGTTGGCGGATCTTGAGCGAAACGACATTGGAGGACAGGATTCGAACGCGCAGAGTTTCGGTCATGCCACCATGGATATTCTCGCCTCGATGCGGCTGAATGCCTCGGACGCCGTCAGAGATGCGGGCGATGGTGTTGAGAAGTTGGCTGTTGAAGCTTTGCAGGCTGGCGAGAATGCCGGCAGGAATGCCCTCAAAGCGGGTGAAAAGGTGCTCGATGATGCCGGAGGCGCTCTCAAAGGCTTGTTCAAGTAGGTGATTGTCGTGGTGACAGGTAAGCTCTAAGGTCTGTTTCGATGGCTGGCGAACCTCTGGAAGTGGAACCGACCCAACGCCAGTGGCTGGGCTACTGGTGCATGATTGTCCAACAGACGCAGAATGCCTTCAACGACAAGATGGCACAGTTCATCCTGATTCCGTTGGCCGGGGCAGTGGCTTTCAGCATTCCTATCTGGCCAGGAGTTGGTGTTGGTTTGGAGAGTATCGCAGGTGTCATGATCTCGCTGCCCTTCGTGCTTTTCGCACCCATCGCGGGATGGCTCAGCGATCGTTTTTCCAAGCGTCACGTGATGATCGGAGCGGCGACTGCGCAGATCTGCATTCTCGGCTGGCTGAGTCTCTCGATCTGGATGGGCAACATGTGGATGGCCCTGTTGGGCTTTTTCGGCCTGGCGGTGCAGTCGGCCTTCTTTAGTCCGGCCAAGATGGGCATCAATAAGGAGTTGGTCGGCTCTAAGCATCTGGGCTTTGCCACCAGCACCCAGCAGATGGCTGCCATGTTGGCCATTCTCGTCGGCCAGATCGTAGCCGGTAAATGGTTCGATGCACGCTGGGAAGGGCTGGGTGGCGGCAGTGAGCTGGCCTGGGCCGCCGGCCTTACGCCTCTGATCATTCTCTTCATCACGGCCGTGCCGGCGGTGTTATTGGCTTGGATTATTCCGCGCGTGCCGGCGCAGGGTGGGGAAGCTTTCAGCAAGAAGCTTGCCACCAGCCACTTTGCCAGCCTCAAGGATCTGTGGTCGCATGAGGGTCTGCGGCGCGGGGCTTTGGGTGTGTCCTTCTTCTGGGGCATTGCCGCCTTCATCAACTTGTGGTCGATCAAGCTGGCCAAGCACTTGACCGAAGGTGGAGCGGGCTTTGGCTCAATGTCTTCGGATTTCATGATGGCAGCCTCACTCGGCATGGCCGTCGGGTTTGGCGTGGCCTCTTACCTGCTGCGCAAACGCATTGAACTCGGGTGGGTGCCCTTGGCCGGAAGCATTATGGCGTTGACCTCGCTGCTTTTCTTTGTGGTCCCTGCTGGTGGCCTCATCTTCATGGCAAATCTGGCCATCCTCGCCTTTGCTTCTGCGCTTTTCCTGGCACCTCTCAACGCCTGGATGCAGGACACCTATCCCGCCAACAAGCGGGGGGAGTTCCAGTCCGCGGTCAACCTGCTCAACTGCCTCGCGGGCATCCTCTCTGTGCTCTTGATCGAGGGCATTATTCTCGGTGGCCGTATTGTGGGCTTGAGCGATGGCCTGACCTTGCGCTTGCAGATGGTCTTTGTAGGTTTGGCCTGCGCCATCGCCACCTGGGGCATCATCCGCATGCTGCCCGGCGATCTGCTGCGCATGGTGGCATTGTTTCTGGTGCGCTTGCTTAGTTGTCGAGTTCGTGCTGCCAATGCCGAGCGTATTCCCAAAGAGGGTGGCGTGTTACTCTTGCCCAACCATATCACCTACCTCGACGCTTTCATCATCAGCGAGGCCTGCCCACGTCCGGTGCGTTTTGTGATGGATGAGCGTTACTCCAGTTCGGCCAGTATTAACTGGTTTACCCGTGTTTTCGGTACGTTGCTGATTCGTCGAGATCAGCCGCTTGAGGCCATCCGCAAGGTCATCGGTGCCCTCAAACAGGGTGAAGTAGTCTGCTACTTCCCAGAAGGCCAGCTATCCCGTACGGGTTGTCAGAGTCCCTTGATGCGTGGCTTCGAGTTGATCACCCGCAAAGCCGGCCATCCGGTGGCGCCCACCTGGATTGATGGCATCTGGGGTTCTGTGGCTTCCTTCGAGCGCGGCCGCTTCTTCTCCAAGGTGCCGCACAAGGGCAAGCTCCACGTCACTGTCGGCTTTGGTGAGCTACTTGAGCCGAAAGATGCCGATCAACAGAGCCTGAGCCATGCCCTGATGAAAGCCTCGGGTGAGGCCATGTTTCTGCGCTTTGGTCAGCCCAAGTGGGGCGAGTGCAAGCTCTCGACCAACGGCCTCATCGCCGAGGACTTTGACAGCTTAAGTGATGAGGAACGCCGCAGGGCTTGGGCCAACGGTCATCAGATTCGCATGACTAGTGCCTTGGAAGCACACGAGAAGATCCACGTCTGGCGTGAGGACCCTGTGCTCTACAGGCTGCACGGCTTACTGGTTGCATACGCCAAGTTTACCCACAGCGAGGTGATGATTGAGGACCACGTGCAGGCTACGGCTGGTCAGGTTTGGGTGGGTAGCAGTGCCACCCGAGTGATGATTCGCCGCTTTGTGCGTGGAGTGGAGTTTGACTTCCTCGACTTTAGCAAGGAGGCCCTCGAGCCCGTGCTGCAGGAAGAGGTCAATTACCGCCCTTGTTTGGATGTCGATGGCATCGTCATTGCCATGTCTTTGCCCACGCCCGACGAGCAGCCCGAGGGCTTCGAAGTCCAGCATGGCCACAAGGAGGGAACCTACGGTCGACTGCTTCCAGGTTGGTATGAGGAGGATGGCCGTCTCCATGGCCCGGCTGCCAGAGAAGGGGGTGTGGCCCTACCAGAAGGTTGCCAGCTGGTAGGTGGCTTTGTGGTGGGGCAGGCCAAGGATGTCTCAGCCGGCTAGTTTGACATGGGAAGTTTATCCATAAGTTGGCGCTGAGAGCGAGATGGCTGGATCTCAGGAAAACTTCTCAGTGGCAGCAACTTTTAGTTCATCAAGCTTGTCGCGGTCAGAGGCTGCGCCGCGGGCTTGATCGGGCTTGCCGCCGCCTTTGCCGCCGGCGATGGCGGCCAGTTCACGCAGGAGATCACCAGCCTTGTGGCCAGCGGCCAGAGCATCGGCGCCGCAGTGCACTGCAAGGTGCAGCTTGTCGCCATCGTCGACCACCAAAAGAGCGGGGCCGGCGAAGGCTTTCTTCTTAAGGCCATTCTGCAGTTCCTGCAGCAGGGCAGGGGAGCCTTCGTAGCTTTCGATGATGGGATCACCCTTGGCGATGAGTTCAGTCAGGGCTTCGTCGGCAATCTTCGCTGCCTGCGAAGCTTGCAGCTTTTTGATCTTCTTCTCGGCTTCGATCGCGGCCTGTTGAGTCTCCTCGAGGTGACGATGGGCGTGGGCGTAGGTGGCGTTGATCTCACCGATATCGGCACGCTCCAAGAGCATGGCGCCCATGATGTGTGGGAAGTCCTGCACTTCGAGCGCGCACTCGCCTAGCTTGGCAAGTTGATCGTTGGCTTTCTTGAGCTTGGCTTTGGCGGCATTGAGATCATCGTTCCAATGCTCGACGCCTTCGTGCAGATAATCCCATGCGGATTCGCCACAGACGGCTTCGATGCGACGTACGCCCGAAGCAATGGCACCCTCGCTCTTGATCTTGAAGAGGCCGATCTCTGAAGTGTTTTTTACGTGGGTGCCCGCGCAAAGCTCCATCGCGGGGCCGTTGAGTTTCTGAGCTTCGCCACCGATTTGCACCACGCGCACGAGTTCGCCGTATTTGTCGCCAAAGAACTGCATGATGTCTTTGCGCTCCTTGACCTCGGCATGGGGTACTTCCTTCCAGCTGACGGTGAGTCCCTGTTTGATGGCTCCATTTACCATTTCCTCCATCTCAGCGATCTGCCCGCTGGTGAGCGCAGCGCTGTTGAAGTCGAAGCGCAGACGATGCTCATCGACGGACGAACCCTGTTGGCTGGCATCCTTGGATACCACTTCGTGCAGGGCCCAGTGAAGGAGGTGGGTGGCGCTGTGATGAGCCTCGATGGGTCGGCGGCGCTTGGCGTCAACGCGCAGGGTGACGGTATCACCGGGTTGGATGGCGGCGTCAGCGGGCACCGCGTGCGCGCGGGCGGCGCCGATTTGTTGCACGGTGCGGACTTCATACCGGTGACTATCTTTTGCCAGGAAGCCAGTATCGCCCACCTGACCACCCATCTCGGCGTAGAAAGGGGTTTTATCGGTGATGATGAAGAGCGAATCGTCCTGCGGATGGACTTCGAGCACGAGAGCCTCGCAGTCATCATTGTCAAAGCCGACAAATTCAGTGGTGGCGTCGGTGGATATGTCGAGCGCTCGGATGATGTTGTCCTGTTGAGCTTCACGGGCCTTCTTGCGTTGCTCTTCCATGCACTCCTCAAAGACCTGCATGTTCACTTCCAATCCACGCTCGGCGCACATCAGTTCGGTGAGGTCGATCGGGAAACCAAAGGTGTCGTAGAGTTGGAAGGCCACTTCGCCGCTGAGGGTATTGTCCTTCACATCGGGAAGTGCGTCTTCGAAGCGCTTGAGGCCCCGGTCCAGTGTCTCATTGAAGCTGGCTTCCTCGCGCTCGAGGGTTACGCGGACGGCGGCTTCACGGCTTTTCAGTTCCGGGAAGACCTGGCCCATCTGCTCGACTAGAGTACCGACGAGCGCGCCGAACAAGGGCTTTTCACCGGAGAAGCCGAGTTGGCGGCCGTAGCGAACTGCTCGGCGCAGGATGCGGCGCAGCACGTAGTTGCGGCCGTTGTTGCCGGGCTGGATGCCGTCGGCGATGGAGAAAGAGAGGGTGCGGAGGTGGTCGGCAATCACCCGGAAGGCGATGGCATTCTTCATCTCCTCGCTGAAGGCCGAGCGATCGGCGTCGAGCTCGGGGTAGATGTCGACGTAGGTCTTGCCGCTGAGTTCTTCTAGCTTCTTGAAAGTGGGCGTGAAGACGTCGGTGGCGTAGTTGGAGGGCTTGTTGGAGAAATCGGTGAAGCCCTTGGTGTTTTGAATAATGGAGCAGGCACGCTCGAAACCCATGCCGGTGTCCACGTGTTTGGAGGGCAGTTCGCGAAAAGAGCCGTCGGCTTCGGCGTTGTATTGGATGAACACGAGGTTCCAGATCTCGATGCAGAGATCAGAATCCATATTGACCAGCTTGCCCTCGGTATCGCCGTTGGGGCTGAGGTCGACGTGGAGCTCGGAGCAGGGACCGCAGGGGCCGGTCTCGCCCATCATCCAGAAGTTGTCCTTCACGTTGCCGTTGACAATGTGCACTTTGGGATCGCAACCGGATTTGGTGAAGAGTTCGGCCCAAAAATCGTAGGCCTCTTGATCGAACTCACCGGGGTCGCCGTCCTTGGGGGAGTAGACCGTGGCGTAGAGACGCTCGGCGGGGAAGCCCCAGCGCTCGACCACCAACTCCCATGCCCAGGCGATGGCTTCCCGCTTGAAGTAGTTGCCAAAGGACCAGTTGCCCAGCATCTCAAAGAAAGTGTGGTGGTAGGTGTCGTAGCCGACATCCTCCAGGTCGTTGTGTTTGCCGCCGGCACGGATGCACTTCTGGGTGTCGGCCGCGCGCGGGGGATCGTAGGGGGCCTTCTCGGTGCCTAGGAAGTAGGGCACGAAAGGGTTCATGCCCGCGTTGGTGAAGAGGAGGCCAGGGGACTGCGGCAGCAAGGAGGCGGAAGGCACGATGCTGTGCTGTTTCTCCTTGAAGAAGTCGAGGAAGGACTGGCGGATTTCGGCGGCGGTCATGATTGTAGGTGCCTGTGCTTGGGCGGGCGGGAGAATGCGCAAAGGAGGGCCACGAAGTAAAGCCCCGCGGCTTTTTGAGTGCGTTCCGTGCTTGGAAATCCAAGAATGGGCGAGCATATTTGAGGCGATGTCGCTCAGACGAGATAATTTGCGTCGCCTCCTCGGTCTCTTGGCCGTGTTCGTGATCGCCTTCACTTCGGTGACCCTAATCCGTTACTTCCAGCGCGGTGGGTCCTGGGGCAGTCTCAAAGAGCGGCTCGGTATCAAGCAGACCACCAATCGCTTCAAGCCCGAGCATTATACCCTCTCCAACCAGGCCGCACTGGGCTTGGGAGATGTCGAACTACTCGCCCGCCTCAACGGTGAATACGCTCGTCTGACGCAAGCCGTGGTGCCTTCCGTGGTCAGTATTAACACTGAGAAGTTTACCACCGAGCGCTTGCGCGACCTTTGGGGCCGCACCCAATTGCGCTCCTATACCTCCACCGGCCAAGGTTCAGGTGTGATTGTCACTGAAGAGGGTCACGTCATCACCAATTATCATGTGGTCGCTGGCCAACAGAAAATCAGTGTCACTCTGCACGGCGGCAAGGAAGTCGCTGCCGAGGTCATCGGCGTGGACCAATTCTTGGACGTCGCTGTGATTAAATTGCAGAGCAACAGGCCCTACCAGCCGCTCAAGTTCGGCGACTCAGACCAAGTTCAGGTTGGCCAGATGGTGTTTGCTGTTGGAAATCCCTTTGGTCTTGGTGAGACCGTCACCCAAGGCATCATCTCTGCCAAAGAACGTTCGCTCTCGGATAATCAGCGCGACTTGTTCCAGACGGATGCCGCAATCAACCCTGGCAACTCAGGTGGTCCGCTGGTCAACCTGCGCGGTGAGATCATCGGAATCAATGTCGCCATCTTCTCGCCCGACAAGGAGAACCCGGGTTTTCAGGGTGTTGGTTTTTCCATTCCCAGTAACGATGCCAAAGACTCGCTGGAGCAGATTCTAATGCGCGGTAAACCGGTGCGCGGTTTCCTCGGTGTGCGCATGCGCAGTCTCGATCCTTTTACCCGTCGCCGTCTGGACTACAATGACGGATCGGGAGCGCTGGTCATGGGTGTGGCTCCTGGTTCACCGGCCGAGCGTGCGGGACTCAAGGCCCGTGACATCATCATGAGTTACGCTGGCAAAGACATTGACTCGTACGAACAGCTCTTTGCCATGGTGCAGGGCACTCGCGTTGGCGAAGCCGTGGACCTGAAGATTTGGCGCGACAATCAGGTGTTGCAGCTCGCGGCAGTGATTGGCGAGAGCACCCCCGAGCAGGTGGCTGCTGTGCCCTCAGATTCACCCTCCGCTGAGGAGATTGAGAGCATTTTGCGCAAGGTTGGCCTTGAAGTGCGTGGCCTGTCCATTCAGGAGCGCATGCGCGGATACCGCGGGGTAGTGGTCACCGGCACGCGTGCAGGCTCCCTTGCGGAAGGTCGCCTACTGCCTGGCGATCTGATCTACGAACTCAATGGCAACCGCTTTTCCACTGCAGTCGACTTCTTTATGAAGCTAGCCGCTTCTGCTAGAACGCAAAAAGCCCAGTTGAAATTGCTGCGCGCTGGTGAAATGGTACAAGTTTTGCTGCCCCATATCCCAGATTCTTGAGGCCCTCCTCGCTATCAGTTTCCTGAGTGACACCATCATTAAAGTGGCCTTATCCCTGACCGCTATCCATTATCGAATCCATGGACCCAGAATTTGATCCACACGCAGCGGTTCGAAGAAGTTCCAGCACCAAATACTTCGCTATTGCGATCGCAGTGATTATTGCTCTGGCGGTAACACTGATTTGGGCGTTGAGCTTCGTTGAGATCGAGAAGCCTCACTCTCAAACACAGCAGGATTCAGCAGCGGTCGGCAAAGACGCGACTGGTGCGCCCAATTTAGGCACTGGGCCGAGCGGCGGAGCCAAGCCCGGCGGGAGCCCTGATACTTCCAATCCCGATGTGGTGGATGTCGCCGACCCTTTGTATCAAGACCCGAAAGCCCTGATGGAGGCGATGACTGATGCCCTCAATAAGCTCGACATTGAGCAGTTTAACAGGCTCAGCGGTAAGAGTCTTGATGCTGAATCTATCAGCATATTGCAGGATTTTGTTCAGCAGCAGAAGGCACTGGGTCGACTTTTTCAGATGCGCGAGGTTGGGGAGCTTGGTGTTAATCAAAACCGGCGGTGGGCAATTGAGGGTGGCGAAAATACTGATAGAAGCCGTGTCTACGTGGATCTGAGAAAAGGGCCTGATGGCTGGGTGGTCGATAAGGTGATCCTCCCGGGCGATCCCAACGCACCGGTTGCCGATGACCCACTCGCCGCCGCTGAGGTCTTCCTGTTGGCAGTACTCTCGCAAGACTTTGAGGTGGCCCGAATGCACGTTGATGGCTCGAAGGTTTCGGATGCCCGAATTGCCGGCCTCTGCATTTTGTTTGAGGAGGGCAAATATCAGCTACGAAAAGAAAAGCCTCTGCGCTCTCTACTTGAACGTGATCACTTTGCATCTTTCCTGGCCACCGTGGTGGCCATTGATGGCAGTGAGGCTGCACAGTTTGGGCTTAATCTCGCGCGTAATGGCGATCCGGCCCGATGGAAGGTGACCGAGATCAATCTAGACAAGTTACTCGCCGATTACGCTCAGCGCGTGGCCGGTGGCGATGTCTACTATTCGCCCCTTGTGCGCAATCCTGAGGGCGGTGACACCTTGGCGCTCTACTTTGGTTTTGATGAAGACGAAATCAATCCGCGTACTGCTCGCCAGTTGGAGATTGTCGCCGCTATTCTCAAGGCTGATGATGCGAAGAAACTTACCCTAAGCGGCCACACCGATTCCAAGGGAACGGATAATTACAACCAAAGTCTGTCGCTGCGCCGTGCGGAAGTCGTTAAACAATACCTGCTCGATGCCGGTGTGAAGATCACACAGGTCATAACCCTTGGAAAGGGATCGAGCCAGCCACGCCGACCAAATGTGACAGAGAGCGGAGCCGATGATCCGCAGGGTCGCCGAGCCAATCGGCGCACAGAGATCTATCTGGATTTCTAGTTTGGATTGCGTGTGTGAACTATGGACTGCAAGCGCTTTCGCTCTGAACGTGACACAGGTCATTGAATCAGCCAACCTGCTGGCGTGAATCCACTGAGCATTGCGGCCCTTCAACAGACCACCGATGAAACCTCCACGGAGGCTGTGGTAATGGCACAGTTGCAGGCGAAAGTTCCCAAGGTCACCAAGAACAACAAGCCCTACCTGGAGTTGGTATTCGCCGATTCCACCGGCAATTTCTCACTCAAGGTCTGGTCGGATTCCGCCGCCTACCACGAGGTGGAGCAGCTCGAGGAAGGTGTGGTGCTGCGCCTCGAAGGGCATTGGACTCAGAACCAATACGGCCTCGATGCCCGCAACCTCGACATGTCGCGCGCCGATCAGTCGGCCTGCGAGGAGTTCTTTGCGGGTGATCCGGAACTGCGCGAGAAGCAGGACCGGGATTATGCAACCATCAAGCAGGTCTGCAGTACCATTACCGACCCTCGACTGCTGGCCCTGTGCGAACTCTTTTTCAATCAATTCGGAGAGCATTTTCGTCGCACCGCCGCCGCCAAGAAGAACCACCACGCCCGTCGTGGAGGCCTGGTGGAGCATGTTGCCCAGATGCTGCGCTCAGCAGAAGCACTCGCTGGGGTTTATTCTGAGCTCAACCGCGACCTGCTATTTGCGGGGGTGCTTTTTCACGATTCCGGCAAGCTGTGGGAGAATAGCTATCCCAAGCATGGGTTCGCCCAGAAACAGAATCTGGTCGGCGAGATGATGGGTCACATCCCCATGGGTATCGAGTTGGTCAACAAGCTATGGAACGAGCTGACCGAAGCCGGAGATGCCGAGGCATGGGAGGGCCTGAAGCCAAATTCCGACGAGGTGCGCCTGCACTTGCTCCATCTTATTGGTAGCCATCACGGCACCCATGAGTTTGGCTCACCCGTTCTCCCTCGCACGCCTGAGGCTTTTGCTCTGCACTTCATTGATAATCTCGACGCCAAAATGGAGATGGTGAAGGATGCGTACGCCCAGCAACCCGAAGTAGCGCCCGGTATTCATGATCGCATGTTTCCGCTACCGGCCAACCTCATCAAACCGCTCGCAGTTTTCGAAGAATAGGTCAGACTGCCTTAGGCAGTCATGAGTCACAAATCATCAGTCATGAATCTGTTGCCGCCAATCAGAAGCTGGAAGAAGCGGAACAAGTTTGTGCTGCTGGCCGTGCTCTTCTTCTCATTGCTTTCGGTCTACCCTGTATTCGTGCTCGGTTACACTTGGATGAAAGTGCTGCAATCCGATCTTCCCGGTGGCCGCCATGGACCGCTGGATGCCTATCGCCACACGCTTGCAAGCGCGATTGTTGCCCATACTTTCAACGAAGACGTAGTCGATTGGGTGGGAGATGTTATGGAGGATGACGGTTATGTGAGTCAGCGGATGGATAAGCATAATAATCGTATTGGGGCAGGGATCGGGACACGTGCCCGAACTTTCTTCGAAATCGAAGCTGCCGTCGCCAAGCGGGTGAGCAAGGGCCGCGTGATGGCTCGCGATCCGGAGCAGTCCACCTGGCTGCCCAAGGTCATGTGGAAGGATGGGAAGATGTGGTAGGGTCGATGCATCTCGTATCACCAAACTCCTGATTTTCAGCGCCGATTGCATGCGCAAGAGTGTAAATTTGAGTATGACAATCTCCTCCAAGTCCTGTGTATGTTTTGAAATATGATTAAGGATGATACTTTATTTGCTATGGCCATTGTTCCTAGAACTGCGGTGTAGCTGTATCAAATCACGCTGAAAACTCGGGCATACACTGCACGCTAACTTGGTTGACTCTAGAATCCATGAGACACTTTCTCCTACTTTTTGTCGCACTCACGCTGCCCCTTTTGGCCCAGCATGATCCCGGGCGTGGAGCGATACGCCTTCTCGCTAGGGGTGAGATTGAGAAGACTTTGGAAATGGTCGAGAAGGCGCCCAAGCGCTCCAACAGTTCCATCGATGAGGCTGAGAGGGACTTCGTGAAGTTGATGGTGGCCTGCCATCAGAACAAGCCGGTAGAGGCATTTAGGTTGGCCAAGAAGTCTGTGGCGAACGGTCTGCCGATCACGCGCCTCGGAGTCGGCCCTCGTGAGAAGCTCGAAGTGTTGCATGCTCACGAGCCCTATCAGAGATGGTTGGCGAAGCAGCCGACTCAAAGGGTGCCCGGTTTGCTGCATGGACCCATGTTGGGCTCGGTGACCGATACATCCGTATCCATTTGGGTGCGTACTGCGGAGCAGGCAGATGTTCAGATGCGCGTAATGTCACAGTCTGCCAATCCCAAGATAAAGCCCGAGATGATCAGAGAGGTCACCATCAAAACCACGGCAGCCAAGGATTACACGGGGGTATTGAAGGTGGAGGGGCTCACGCCCGGACAGGAATATTTCTACACGTTGGTGGTTGAGGATCGCTTGCCTGAGGCTGGGGCTACTCAAGTATTTTCATTCCGCACGTATCCCAAGCAGGGTGCCGCTTCCAAGTTCAACTTTGTTTTTGGCGGCTGTGCCGGCTACACGCCTGAGTATGAGAAGATGTGGTCGCGCATTGCGGACGCCAAACCGCTGGCTCTGCTGATGCTGGGTGACAACGTTTACATCGACGATCCGGAGCACCAACTCACCAATCAATACTGCTACTACCGCCGCCATAGCCAATCAGACTGGCGCAAGCTAGTGAGCTCCACCGCCGTTTCCTCTATCTGGGATGACCATGACTTCGGCATGAACGACTGCCAAGGTGGGCCCGCCATCGACGAGCCCGCTTGGAAGCGATCGGTCTTCGAAACCTTTCGCAACAACTGGGTGAACCACGGCTACGCCGGAGGCGACAAGCAACCCGGTGTCTGGCACGATTTCTATATCGGAGACGTGCACTTCATCCTACTCGACTGCCGTTACTACCGTGATCGCGATAGTGGTACTATGATCGGCCCGGTGCAGAAGAAGTGGCTCATGGAAACGCTCAAGAATTCCGAGGGGACGTTCAAGATGCTCGCCTCCTCGGTGCCCTGGAGCGCGGGGGTGAAGCCAGGCTCAAAAGACACTTGGGACGGCTTCAACGACGAGCGCGAAGAGATCTTCGGCGTGATTCAGGACCTCAAGATTGAGGGCGTGGTATTGATGGCGGCCGATCGTCACCGCGTGGATTATCGCAAGACGCCGCGTCCGGATGCCTACGACCTCTACGAGATGATGAGCGCTCGCCTGACCAATGTGCACACCCACGCTATGGTGGAGAATGCCAAAGGCTCGGAGTTCATCATGGGTCACAACAAGACCCCAGCTTTCGCCAATGTGGAAATTGACACCACTCTCGACAATCCCACCCTGACCTACCGCATCATTACCATTGAGAATGAAGAGGTCGGCAAGGCAGAGCTTAAGCTCAGTCAGTTGAAGTTTAAGAATTGAACGGAGCGCAGACTTTAGTCCGCC
>JBMYMN010000042.1:0-18473 GCA_049597355.1 Luteolibacter sp. | reverse complement strand
AATCTTGATGAAGCCCAGTCTGCCCATGGGCTTCTTCGATTTGTGCATTGCCCCTCGCCACGACTTTCCAACCGGCCTCGTGGATGGTGAGCGCCTAATACTTACTGATGGCGCCATCAACCGAGTGATCGCCGGAGATGGAGATCGCGAGGGCAAACTGATTCTCTTAGGAGGCCCGTCCAAGAATCACGGCTGGGACGCCGAAGAAATGATAAGATCACTTGCTCAGTTGACCCGTGAAGACGGTTGGCAACTCACCGATTCCCGACGTACCCCGAAAGGCTTTGTCAATCGTATCCGCAACGAACTCCCTCAGATTCAAGTCCATTCCCACGCCGAGACCAGTACCGATTGGTTGCCGCAAATTCTGCAAAAGGTTGAGCAAGTTTGGGTGAGTGAGGACTCCGTGTCCATGACCTATGAAGCGCTGAGTAGTGGCGCAAAAGTGGGTCTCCTCCCTGTGCCTCGCGCTCGTGAGCATGCCCGCGTGCTGCGCGGCCTCGACCATCTGATCCAACACAAGAGGCTGACGCCGCTTGCCGATTGGTTGAAATCAGGTTGCCAACTCGGTCAGGCACGCCCACTGCGCGAAGCCGATCGTTGCGCCCAAATCCTGCTTAAGTGTCTGTCCCTTTAGTGCCCTTTTGGTGCTGGCCAGCCGCGGGTTGCCGGGCATAACGTAGGACAACATGATACTTGGATTGCTGGAGGCTTCAGGATTGATTGAGCGTGGAGGTCCACTCGTATGGGCCCTGCTGGCATTGGCCTTTGTTGGTTCTGTCTGCATTGTCGAGCGCCTATTCTTCTTCCATCGTTCGCGCATCAACGTCAGTAAGTTGCTCGTGGGCCTATCCTCTCATGTCAAGCGCAAGGCCTTCGCCGAGGCCCTGCACGAAGCTGCCCGTGCTCCCGGCCCTGTGGCACGCGTAGCCCATGCTGCTCTTCTGCGCCACTACCTTGGGCGCGCAGATCTACGCGACGTTGTGCAGGAGGCCGGCCAACTTGAGATTCCACCCATCGAGAAAAACATCCGTGTCATTCTAGGTGTGACTCTGCTCTCCCCTCTGGTCGGTATGCTCGGTACGCTGCTTGGAATGATGGACACCTTCCAGCAGGTTGTTGACCAAGGCAGCTTCAGCAGTTCAGTCGAACTGACTTCGGGAATATACATGGCTCTCATTACTTCCGTGATTGGCCTGACCGTGGCGGTGCCCATGTATCTCTTCTATCTGTATTTTGTGGGTCGTGCGAAACGACTGGTGCGACGCATCGAACGCGCTGGTATTGAGATGGTGCACTTGATCTCTGATACACATGGTCAGAAGAACGACAATATATCATCGGAGAGCGCGTCGTGAAATTGGAGCTGACACTGCCGGAGCGCCCCGGTTTGCTGCATGCACTGCCGGTATGTGATCTCTTCTTGGTGCTGTGGATTCTCTTCATGCTGGGCTCGTCCATGTCGCGTCAGCCAGGGGTGGCAGTGGAGCTACCCAGTTCACAATTTCAACTTGAACGCTACAGCGAAACCCTGGTGGTCACCATCAACAGTGCCGATGGTGAACCGCGGTTGTATTTCGGTCGCGATGCGATCAGCTTCGAAGAACTTGGTGATCAACTCAAACGCCTCCAAGCTGAGGGTGCCACCACGGATTCCATTATCTTACTGCGTTCGGATGAGGCCACGCCAGTTGGCGCTCAGCGCCGCGTCGAAGAGATGGCTCTGGCTCTGGATTTTCGTGTGGCGCTGTTGGGCACGGACGAGGAAGATGCCTTAACTGTCCCGGGATTTGAGTCTCAGCCTGAGCCAGAAGTCGCGCCCAAAACTCAGCCTGAATGATGGTCAGAAAGCATCAGGAAAAGCCAAAGAAGCGACTCAAACCGAGCTACGAGCGCACCGACTGGGTCTTCGATTGGAAGCGTTCGGAGGCGACTCCGATCGGCACTTGGGTTTCTGTCTTTATCGTCGGCTTCATCTTTTTTTTTCTGATCTTTGGTTTGAGAATCAAGTTGGTCGAACCCATTGACCTGAGAGCGCCTCAGGCATCTCTGATTCGGCTGAGTGATGAGAGTTGGTCCCAAGCGCTGGCCGCAAAAGCCCGCGCGAAGAGCCCTTTCCCCTCTCGTTTTGAGCCTAAAAAATGGTTGGGCACAGCTACCATGCGATCCATCATCGCGGATTCTGCGCAGCCTCGCATGATGCCACACCAGCCCCTACTGATGTCCTTTCCCGAACCGGGCATCCAGCTTTCACGCATGGCGCGTCGGGGGGAACCAGTCTTGCCTGAGCGGTCGCGGCCATCGGATGTGGATTACGGCGCCGAGAACCTCCGCTTGGCCCCAGTGATTTCAGCTCTTGATGGCATCACTTCGGCTGAACTACCCAAGACCCTCCCTGAGTGGAATGACCCAGTCAGCGATTTGCTGGCCTCAAGATCCTGGAGGTTTTTGGTCGAACTTGAGGGTTCGGGGCGAGTGCGTGAATGCGTGGCGCTTGCCGGTGGCAATGAACTCAGTCCCTCAGAGTTGACCGACTGGCTACGCGGAGCGGTGTTTCAGGCCAAGCCACGGCAGGGAGCTTTCCGCTGGGTTGCTGTTGCTGTTCAATTTCAGAACCAGAGTGAGTGAAATGGAATTGAGTCTGACGAATCTGGTGGTGGCGGTGGTGTTTGGCTCGATGGGACTGGTGGTTTTCTTTGCGTTCATCTCGAGTGGCTATCGACGCCGCGGCCGTGCCAAATCCTGTGCGAACACGGTAGTATGCAGAATTTGCCTGCATGCCTACCAAGTGGAGGATGCCGATCGTGTCTCTGAGTGCCCAAAATGTGGGGCCCGTAACGAGCGAGGCTACCACCTTGGGCCACGCTGATGCCTCACACTAGGGTAGGGGGATGAAGGCTTGCGTGGGGTCGGCTCTGAGCCGTATCCTACTGCACACACTATGAATGAGCGACGCGTCGTCATCACCGGCATTGGCTGTATATCCCCCCTTGGTAATGATTTGGCCACTACTTGGGATGGTTTGAAAAATGGCAGGAGCGGGATCACTCGCATCACCTGCCTCGATCCCGAGCCCTTCGACTGCAAGATTGCAGGCGAGGTAAAAAACTTTGAGCCTGATCAATATTTTAAGATGCCCAAGGATGCTCGGCGTGCCGATCGCTACGTGCAACTGGCAGTCGCCGCCGCCAAGATGTGCATGGAGGACTCCGGTTTCAGTTGCGAGGGAATTGATCCCCGACGTTATGGGGTCATGGTTGGAAGTGGCATCGGTGGCCTGGCTACCCTTGAAAAGGAGCATACCACTTACACAAACAGGGGCCCGAAACGGGTGTCGCCCTTCTGTATCCCAATGATGATCTCAAACATTGCCAGTGGTATCATTTCCATGGAATACGGCCTCAAGGGACCAAACATGGTAATTGTGACCGCTTGTGCCACCTCCAATCACAACATTGGTGAGGCTTGGCGCATGATCAAATTCGGCGATGCAGACGGCTTTCTTTGTGGGGGTGCTGAATCCACAATCCTTCCCTTGGGTCTTAGTGGTTTCGCCAGCATGAAGGCCCTGAGTACTCGCAACGACGACCCCCAAGGGGCATCGCGCCCCTTTGACAAGAACCGAGACGGCTTCGTCATGGGCGAGGGTGCCGGTGTGATTATGCTTGAGGAACTTGAGACCGCCAAAGCCCGTGGTGCAACCATCTACGGTGAGCTTCTGGGATACGGAGTCAGTGCCGATGCTTACCACCTCAGCGCCCCCTCCCCGGACGGCTCCGGCCCTGCCTACGCCATCGAAATGGCTCTCAAGCACGGTGGCAAGAATCCCGAGGATGTTGAATATCTCAATGCCCACGCCACCTCCACAGGCCTGGGTGACATTGCTGAAACCAAGGCCATTAAGTGCGCCTTCGGTGATTACGCTAATGATGGCCTGATGGTCAGCTCGACCAAGTCGATGACCGGTCACATGCTCGGTGCTGCCGGTGGTATGGAACTTATCGCCTGTGTCATGGGCATTCAGGACGGCGTGGTGCCGCCCACCATCAACGTTGAAGAACAGGATCCGGAGTGCGATTTGGACTGCGTGCCCAATACCGCTCGCGAGCTGCCCATCAAGACTGCGCTCAGCAATAGCTTCGGATTCGGCGGCCATAATGCCTCCGTATTGGTTGGCAAATTTGATGGATAACTGGATTCACACCCACTGTGCTGAGGTCGCCTTCGCCGATACCGACGCGAGTGGCTGGATGCACTTCCCGACCATCTTCCGTCATATCGAGGCGGCAGAACATGCCTGTCTCAGCAAACTCGGGGTGCTGGTCTTTGATCGCGCTGAAGGTGGCTGGCCCCGAGTTAACCTGAATACTGACTTCAAGCGGCCACTGATGGCGGGAGATTCAATCAAAGTGCATTTGCGCATCGCGAAGTTGGGCAAATCGTCCATCGTCTGGGCGTACGAGGTGATCAATGGGAATGGGGAAGTGGCTGTGAGCGGTAGTATGACCAACGTGCGGGTTGACGCCACCGGTGCCAAGCAGCCGATTTCCGACGAAGAGAGAAATAAACTCTCATGAGTGGGGAGCCTACCGGTCGTGTTGTTCTGATACCCACACCCATTGGTAACTTGGGTGACATCACGCGCCGCGCCATCGAAGTGCTGCAGGAGGCTGACCAGATCGCTTGCGAGGATACCCGCCATTCCAAACCGCTTTTCAATTATCTTGAGATCTCGAAACCGCTGATCTCTATGCATGAACACAACGAGGCCAAACGCGCCGGCGAGATTGTGAAGATGGTGAAGGCGGGCCAGATCATCGCCGTGGTGACTGATGCCGGCATGCCAGGTATTTCGGACCCTGGCTACCGGCTGATCCAAGCCTGCCTAGAGGAGGACGTGCCCTTCGAAGTGCTGCCCGGCCCTTCGGCGGTGATCACCGCCCTCATCGGTTCCGGCTTTCCCTGTCACGCCTTCCGTTTCGGCGGCTTCCTCTCGGTGAAGTCCGGCAAGCGCCGCACGGCGCTGGAGCAGGTCTTCGAGAGCGGGGAGACTGGGATTTTCTTCGAATCTCCCCACCGCATCGCCTCTACTCTGGCTGTTTTGGCCGAGATCCGGCCCGAGGCTCGGACCTGCGTGGCGCGTGAGTTGACCAAGAAGTTTGAGACTTATCATCGCGGCTCCGCTGCCGAACTCTTGGCTGAGTTCAGTGGCAAAAAGGCTAAGGGCGAGATTGTTCTGTTGGTCGACGGTGCATCCTAAATCGGCCCAAAGCACCCAAATATGGGATTTTTGGCCCTTGCAGATCCGATTCGACTTGACCCAAGGACCGTGCTGGCCATTCTTCGCGCCCCTCAACCCCATTTCCCTTTCCAGTCATGTCACGAGTTTGCAGCATCAGAGGTTCCAAAGTCCGAGTTGGTGGTAAGATCCATCGTTCCGGTTTGGCCAAGAAAAAGGGCGGCATTGGTCGCCACGTCACCAAGGTTGTGAAGCGTAAGGTGTCTCCAAACCTCCAGAACAAGCGCATCTGGGTTCCCGAGCTTGGCCGTTACGTCCGTGTGAAACTCAGCGCCCGCGCTCTCAAGACTATCAATAAGAATGGTGCCTACGCCACCCTCAAAGAGGCTGGCATCATCAAGTAATCGGTCTGACCAAGATTTTCAAGGAACCCGGTGGAGCAATCCATCGGGTTTTTTATGGGGTCAGTTTCTCTGCGATATCCTCCAAGGGATAACTCCAGATTTCGGCGAGGGTGGGGTGATACCAATGTACCTTGAGTGCATCCTTGGCGGTGGCACCCAAAGTCACGGCAACCGCGAGGGCGTGGATCAGCTCACCCGCGTCCTTGGACACGCATTCCGCTCCAATGAGCACACCTGTTGACTTGTCAGCGATCACTTTCACGTAGCCATACTTGGCCTCCATCAGGATGGACTTGCCGTGGTCGTCGAAAGGGTAGTCTGCGACGACGACTTCCATGCCGCGCTTCTTGGCCTCTTCTTCGCTAATGCCAACGGTTCCCAGTTGAGGATCCGTAAAGACCACGCTGAGCAGGTGGTCGTAGTTGATGGGCTCGGCCTCGCGGCCTGTCGCATGCTTGGCACCGACCTCTCCCTGCAGAATGGCGATGTGCACAATCTCGTGTGGTCCGCAGCAATCCCCACTGGCGTAGATGGCCGGATTGGAGGTCTGCTGCATATTATTGCAGACAATGCGGTCATGCTCGGTGGTCACGCCAGCCGCTGCCAGGTTGAGTGAAGCGGTATTTGGCTTGCGGCCCATGGCATTGAGAAGGTGCGGCGCGTGGACTTCGTGGGTCTTTCCGTCCTTCTCGAAGACCACTTTGAATGTGTCGTCTTCGTGGTGAACCTCCTTCAGCGCCGTTCCCGTGTGGAGTTCCAGGCCTTCGTCTTGCATGGCCTTTTCAATGACTTTGGCGGCGGCAGCCGGTTGGTCCTTGAGAATGTGCGCGCTGCGCTGGATCTGGATCACATCACTGCCGATGCGGCGCAGGAACTGCGCCAGCTCACAGGCAACGATGCCTCCGCCGAGCACGATCACGCGCTCTGGTTGAAAGTCGAGTTCCAGCACATCGTCACTGGTCCAGCAATGGGCGTTGGAGAGGCCGGGTATGGGTGGCACGGACGCCACCGATCCGGTGGCGATCATGAAGCGATCCGCAGTGAGTTGGGTGCCATCGTTGAGTTCGATGGTGCGTTCATCAATGAAGCGGGCGGTGTTGCGAAAGAGGGTGAAGCGATCACTTTCCAACTGTTCCTGCCGGTATTCGGCAAACTCGCCAATGGTGGTGAGCTTGCGTTGGTGCATCGCTTTCATGTCAGCCGAGGCTTCGGGAATGTCCAAGCCGAAGGCACGAGCCTTCCGGCTTAGATGAAGGATCTCCGCCGAATAGATGAGCGTCTTGGAGGGCATGCAGCCGCGCAAGATGCAAAGACCACCGAGAGTGTCCGCGCCATCAACGATGGCGACGCAGTCTTTGGTTTCGCGGGCTGTGCGGGCTGCAGCATATCCGCCGCTACCGCCGCCAATGACGATGAAGTCGAAGTGTTGGGACTCTCTCATGATGGATTATGGGCTTTTTCAACCACACAAGGCATCAGCACACCATCACTCATGCCGTGGATCTTCTTCTTGTCGGCGGGTACCATGGTGGCGAGGCAGCCGGCGAACTTGGTTTGGCCGTCGTCGTCGGTGAAGTAGTAGGGGCACAGGCGAACGCGGCCCTTTATCAGTTCAATGGTGCCATCCTCGCGATACACGGGGTGCTCCACGATCTTGCCTTCCCTAAACTCCTGCATGATCCATGGCTGTTCATTGGCTTGGTCGAGTGCGTACTCAATCTGATCCGCCCATTCCTTCTGTGGCATGTCGTGACCGATGAAGACACCACGTGAACCCCAAGCAGTTTCATGGAAGCCGGAGATCTTGAGTACCAACTGGCGCTGCTTCTGGCTGAAGCGGGCGACCTCGTCCCAGCTGTGGGCATCGAGATGGGGTAGAGCCGCGTGGGGTGGAAGGGGAGTAGGATCCAAGACCCAGCCGAAGGGCACGAGCTCTTGGATGCGCTTGAGGTGGTTGCCGCGCAGCGACTCTCCCCACACTCGCTGGAGGGCAGGCGACCACAACAGGGCCAGCCACAGCTTATCTTCGAGGTGGGGTTTGAAGGGTGGGGTGATGTTCACTTTGCCCTCAGCCGCTGCCTCTGCGAGGTGTCGGGCTTCTGGGATGGCCTCCCAATCGAAGTTCTCAAAGAAGCGGTAGAGATCACTGCCGTCGCCGGGCTGGTATTGCTCCGCGGCTTGGACCGTCCACTCAGCTCCCAGCTGCTCGCAGAGCCATTCCATCTCTGGGCGGTAGTCGGCGGCTTCGTCACTCACCAAGACCTTGCCGCCTTTGGGTAGGATGGACTTGAAGCCTTCGAGCATGCCGTCGCTGCCACCCAAAATTTCAAAGCCGGCTTCGGCGTAGATGCGGCTGAGCCAGGCGGTCACACCGATGCCACCGGGCACACTATCGAGTTCAGTAAGGGCAAAGCCATTTTCGGTAATGATGAGATCGGGGCGGATGACGCGGGGGAGCAGGTCGGCGGTGCCCTGCTCGCACTGCAGGTCGCAAAGCCAAGACGGCTTGCCCTCGTCCAAGAGTTCGGCCAGCCAGCCGTCCATGCTGCCAGCAGCACTTCGACGATAAAGGGTGTCGCAGGTTTTCTGAAAGCGGGCTAGAGGGTGACCCATGGTGGTGATGCGCCGAGCCTCACCCCTCGTTAGACCAATAGGCACCGGCGACCAGCGCCAGCTGCCACCGCCAAAGAGTCCACCTTCGGGTAGATGCTGTTTGATGGATTCGAGGCTCAGGCGTGGCTCCATGGCCCCTAACTTGCCCGATGCAGCCACTTTGCCAAGTGGCATTGTGAGCGGATGGTCAGGTAGACGTAGAGGCCTCCTCTTTGGGCTCTGAATTGTTACGTCTCCGCTCCGGTAGGTAGTGGGGCATCAGGACAGCTAAGGCATGGGTTAAGCCGTAGGCCAATAAGCTTCCGATCAATGCCGAGCTAATCATACCCAGGAGGAAGCTGGCTGAATTAAAGCTACCAACGTCTGGAATACTCAGCACATCACTGGTCAGAAACTCGGGCATGGGAACCCCCAACGAATCGCGCAGCCAATTGCCCAGCATGCACTGCATCCAGAACAGTGGGCCCAGAGTAAGCAGGTTGGAAATCCAACAGCAGGCCATGGCAATAGGAAGGTTGGCCCCAGCGCGAATGGTGATCAGTGCGGCGATGAGGGTCTGGAAAGGGATGACAATGATAAGCGAGCAAAAAACTCCGATGGCAGCCCCGTTGGCTACTGAGGTCCGGCTGGGAATCCACAATTTGCGGTTAGCGATGGGTTTGGTGGCGACTCTCCACCAGCGCCAGCGCTTAAGGCGCGGATGACGCAGTGAGCGTAGGGATTTGCGCACCAGTCGAAGATACTGCTTGCTCATCTGTTAAAGAACGGAGGAAAGGATAGGTGTTTACCGAGAATAGCTGCAGTTACTGGTTCCACCAGCATGATACCTTTGCAATCGCAAAACCCTTGCAGCTTTATGAAGCGATTAGCAGAGTGAGGGCACTTCATGGAAGCTTGGCAAGCCATCGTCCTCGGTCTCATCGAGGGCATCACCGAATACCTCCCAGTCAGCTCGACCGGTCACCTTCTCGTCGCTCAGCATTTCATGGGTATCGGCACCCAAGGCAAATTGGACAAAGCTGCTGCCGATGCCTTTGCCATCTGCATCCAAGGGGGAGCCATTTTGGCGGTGGCAGGGCTCTACTGGAAACGCGTGGTCCAGATGATGAGTGGAGTCATTGGTCGCAACGAAGAGGGCCTCAAGATGGCCATGAATATTTTTGTCGGCTTCATGCCTGCGGTGGTGATTGGCCTACTCTTCAACGATTGGATTGAGTCCAAGCTTTTTGGCATCTGGCCCATTGTCACCGCCTGGGTGGTGGGCGGTCTGCTCATTCTTATTTTCAGTTTCCATGCCAGTAACAAGCATGAAGGCAAAAGCGGTATCGAATTGGTCAATATGACATGGAAGATGGCACTGATCATTGGCCTGCTGCAATGCGTGGCGATGTGGCCTGGCACTAGTCGTAGCCTGATGACTATAGCCGGTGGGTTGATGGTGGGCCTCAGTGTTAAGGCGGCAATTGAATATTCCTTTTTGCTCGGCGTGCTAACTTTGACCGCTGCCACCATCAAAAAGGCCATATGGAAAGTGCCTGGCATCGGATCAGAATACGATGTCTGGTTTGGTGGCACCAAACTGATGTGGGAAAACTACGGCTTCGCGCCTTTGATGGTGGGTGTGGCGACCGCTACCATTTCTGCTGTGCTCGCTGTTAAGTGGTTGGTTAGTTACCTGCAGCGTCGTGGGATGCGACCCTTTGGCTGGTATCGTCTAGCGATCGGTGTGGTGGTTGCCGGCCTAACGATGGGTGGTTTGGTAGAGTTCTGACGTCTTTGTTGACTCAACAAAAACGGATCATGTCCTTGAGAAACTGAAACCACAGATAAAACAGGCCACGCTTGGAATATTCGAAGTGACCGTCCTCGGTCATGCGGATGATACCCGATTTGATGTTGTGATCAATCTGCTCACGCATCTCGGCTTCAATGGCGGCTTCCATGACCTCGGGATCGGGGATGCTGAGTTGCTCATCAGAAATACCCTTGCGCTCAAGGTAGGCCTGATGACTTTTCAAAATTTGATGAAAGCAGTTCTCGCGACAGGGTAGGTGATTCCAGTTTACGCCCGGTGGACGGCGAAGGGTGGGAGCAAAAGGGAAGTTGGTAGTGCGCCACATGTGGCCCTGCTCATCGCGTGATGTGATCGAAATAAAAGCGAATGCAACATCACTCTGCTCGCAAAGGCATACCGAGGAGATGGCGCGCTCTTCCGGATTCCAATACAGGCGGAAGTGTTGACTCATGCCGTCCCATTGCCAGCAACAGTCGGTGACATGCTCAAAGCCCTCTTTGTCCATGGCGTGAGAGGCTTCTGCAGCGTTGGGGAAAAAGGATGGGTTGGGTAGTGGTTTGTGGCGCAGGCGGTTGTCCACGGGCATGCGCAAGCGGCGGATGCGGGTGAGTAATTCGAACCAAGGCAGGAATGCCCATGCCAGGACCCCGACGATGCCAACCAGCTTGTTGCATCCCGAGACATAGTAAAACAGGCAGTAGCTGGCTGCGAGTAGGGCAATGGCACCCACCTTGCGCATGACCCGGCTGCGGGAGGAACGTAATGCTGCGGCAAGAAGGCACAGACCGAGGATGATCAGGGTTTCACGCATTCGAGTGATTGTTGTGGGCTCACATGCTTTTTCTGTGGAGATATCGGTTGAGAATTTGGGCTCAAACCTCGTAAGACCTACCGATTCCACGGTTTTTTACCCTGCGCAAGTGCTTGTTTACAGCCAGTTGTGAATTGGTCCTAATTCTGCGATTTCCATGCCTTGGCGACCAATTCTTTTAGCCGATTGGTGTTGGTGGTCGAGGTTTTGGCGATGAATCCGCGGGCATGGGCGAAGTGGACATCCGGCTCGTTCTCAATGCGTGTGAAGTCGAGGCGGGGATGATCCTCGTAGCGCTTGAGGCCATAGCCATCACCTCGGCTGTCAGGGTAGATTATGCCGGCAATACCGGGCTTGTGGCCTTCCTGCTGCATGATGAAGCGGCCCAATCCGGCGGATGGATCCTCTGGTAGGGGCTCGGTGCGTGGGAGGAAAATAACACCAAAGCTTTCATCGCCTTTTATCACATCCCAGCGTTGGTGATTCTGGTCGATGAACTCAAGGCGATCGCGCAAGTGAGTGAGGTATTCAATTAGGTCCTCACCAATCCAGCGCATGACTTCCCACAAGGGCTCACCGGGTTCGAGGCGCTTGGTGGCGGCGAAGCGGCGCAAGAGTGTGACGTCGATGGGCGAGTTGAGCTTGGCCAGGGCGTCTCGGCTGATCCCCATCCACTTGGAAGTTTCGATAGCACCGCGGGTATCGAGCCATTCGGCGGGTTCGAGCCAGTCGCAGAAGGCGCGGGCATCCTCGTAAAGATCCATGTGCTGCAAAACGAGGCTCAGTGAGCAGGTAGGAGGATGATCTTTGGCGAATTGATGATGGTCGAAGTTGCCTTTGGTGGCATTGTGCTCGTGGCCGATGTCGACCACGGCCACGGTCGGGTCTTGCATATCCTCGGGCTTGGGATTGCGGCGCTCAATGGGAATAGAGTGGCGGGCGAGTAGCAGGCAGCAGGCGAGAAAGTCGTCTTTATGTGCGCCGCCGGGATGGGTGATGATGTCGGTGAATGCCATGACAGGTGGGAGAGACCAAAACTTGTCATACTGCCGACGGCAAGGTTGTATGTGATCAATTCGATGAACCCACCCGATACTCCCACATTCTCTACCAACGATCGGCGCATGGCGTGGGTCGCCCTCCTGTTGTTGGTTCCCATTCCCTCTTTGGGCACCATGGCCGGTATGGTATGGTGGCCTGAAAACGGGGTAGGCCAAATCATCTTCGGGATTTCCAAAGTTTGGATTGTTCTGCTGCCGTTGATGTGGCGCAAGTTCGTGGAGAAACACCCAATGAGTCTCTCACCGGCCAAAAACGGTGGCTGGGCTTCGGCGCTGATGACGGGTATAGCGATTGCGATACTGATCTGGGGTGCTTTTCTTGGTGTGCGCCATCTGGGTTGGGTCGACGAGGACATGGTGCGCGAGAGCGCCCAGCGTACCGGTCTGGCCAATCGCGGCGTGTTCATTGGTGCGGCTCTTTATTGGATCACCATAAACTCACTTTTGGAAGAGTATGTCTGGCGTTGGTTTGTGTTTCGCCAGTTTGAAAAATTGATGGGCGGCAAGCTGGCCATGGTGGCCTCGGCTTTTGGTTTTACCCTGCACCACATTTTTGCCGTGGGCGCCCAGTTTGATTGGCGAGTCACTCTTTTGGCCTCCACGGGCTGCTTCGTGGGCGGACTTATATGGTCCTGGCTCTATCTTAAGCATCGATCGGTGTGGCCATGCTGGCTCAGTCATGCTGTGGTGGATGTGCCAATTTTTGTTGCCGGCTGGGTAATAATTTTTGGATGACGATCAGCGAATCGGTTTTGCTGAGACTTCGCTGTAGTCAATATCACGGCTTCTGCCTGGCTAGTACAGCTCGCACCAAATTGGCTTGCTCAGTTGAGCTATCTCGCGTTCCAACGCAGCTCTGATACACATTCGCTCCTTGCCTATGAGCCCAAAAGGGTGCATCAGACCGCCGCTCACAAGCCTCAATCCCACAGACATCATGTCCCTTCCCATCCGCAACCTCGCCATCATCGCTCACGTTGACCACGGCAAGACCACCCTCGTGGATCAGCTCCTCGATGCTGGTGGCACCTATCGTGAGAACCAGGAGCAGCAGGAGCGCGCCATGGACTCGATGGACCTCGAACGCGAAAAGGGCATTACGATTAAAGCCAAGAACACTTCCATCCACTGGAACGATCACACGATCAACATCGTTGATACCCCCGGGCACGCCGATTTTGGTGCTGAGGTAGAACGAGTCATGAAGATGGTCGACGGTGTGCTGCTCGTGGTGGACGCTTCAGGCGGCCCCCAGGCTCAGACCCGCTTCGTATTGCGCAAGGCCTTGCAGGAGGGTCTCCAACCAATCGTCGTGGTCAACAAGATCGATCGCCCATTGGCTGACCCCGACAAGGTTCACGATCAGGTGCTTGAGCTCTTCCTGGATCTCGATGCCTCCGAAGATCAATTCAACGCGCCCTTCATCTATGGTTCGGCTCGCGATGGTTACTTCATGGAGAACCCCGGGGACGAACGTGTCGATTGCGTGCCGCTCTTGGAGAAGATCGTTGAATTCATCCCCGCTCCCAAGGCCGACCCCGATGCGCCCTTCTCCATGCTCGTCTCCAATATCGATTGGGACGATTACGTCGGTCGTGTTGCCGTTGGGAAGGTATTGGGTGGAAGCGTGAAGAAGGGCGACACCATCTGGTTGCTGCGTAAGGACGGCACTAAAAAGCAGTCCAAGGTAATGAAGACCTTCACATACTCAGGCCTCGACACCACTGATTCTGAAGGTTGCGGCGCGGGTGGCATCGTCGGCATTGCTGCGGGTATTGAAGACATCGACATCGGCGAAACCCTCGCCGGTAATGATGGCATTGAGCCGCTACCTTTCGTGGAGATCGACCCGCCAACGGTGTCGATGCAGTTCTCCATCAATGACGGTCCCTTGGCCGGGCGTGAAGGCAAGCATGTGACTTCCCGCGCTATCCGCGAGCGTCTGGACCGCGAGCTCAAGACCAACATTTCGATTCAGGTGGAAGATACTGAAGAAGCTGGTGTATTCAAGGTGTCTGCCCGTGGTGCCATGCAGATCGCGGTGCTGGTAGAGCAGATGCGCCGTGAAGATTTTGAGGTGCTAGTTAGTCAGCCCGAGGTGATTTACCGCCGTGATGATCACGGTGCGCTGCTTGAGCCTTTTGAGACCCTTTACGTAGAGGTGCCTGGCGACTACGCGCAGGGCATTCTTAAGATCCTGATGAACCGCAAGGGTATTATGGAGAACATGGAAACCGAACCCTCTGGCCGCACTTTTATCCAGGCGGTCATTCCAACTCGTGGTCTGATTGGTTTTGAGACTGAACTGGTCAATCTAACCTCCGGCCACGGCATCATGTCTCACCTCTTCAAGGAGTATGCGCAGCACGCAGGCGAGATCGTCAACCGCACGACTGGCACCCTAGTATCGATGGAGAAGGGTGACGCCACCCCCTATTCCCTCCAGGCTCTCGAGGATAGAGGTATTCTTTTCGTTGGTCCCGGCGACGCCGTTTACGAAGGTATGTTGGTGGGTGAGAACCCGCGTGCAGGTGACCTTCCTGTCAACCCGGTCAAGGAGAAGCACCTCGACAATATGCGCTCCGCGGGCAAAGACAAGACCTCCAAGCTGACTCCAGCACGTCGCTTTTCACTCGAGCGTGCCATTGAATACATCGATGCTGACGAGTTAGTGGAAGCCACTCCCAAGAACATCCGCCTACGCAAGCGCATCCTCGATGCCAACCAGCGCAAACGGGCTGCCAAGGCGGCTGCTGGGAAGTGAGCCGTCTTCGTCAACCGGCCATGGATATCGGTCCAAATAGGAAGTCATCAGGGATTTCAGCAATATTGTCGACGATTAGGTCAGGCTGGTAGGCATACTTGCCGAGATCCTCAATTCTAGTGCCCCCACTCAGCACCAATACACTGCGATAGCCGAGTTGAACCGCACCGAGAATATCGGTTTCCATAGTATCGCCAACCATCACGGTTTGCTCACTTCGCATCCCCATCTCTGAGCGGGCAGACCTCATCATGACCGGACTGGGTTTTCCTACCGAGAACGCCTCCACGCCGGTAGCCTTTTCGATCATCGCCACGATTGCACCACAACCAGGCCGGATTCCGTGCTCAGTAGGACAGCTAGGGTCGTAATTGGTGGCGATCAATCGCGCTCCCTTCTCTACCAGGCGTACACCGCGCTCGATCATCTCGAAGGTCAGGGTGCGACCCTCTCCAACCACCACATAGTCAGCATCGTCATCAACCACCGTGTAGCCGTTGATATGAAGAGCGTTTGCGAGACCATTTTCACCAATGACGTAGGCGGTACCATTTGGCTTTTGCTTGGCTAAGAAGCGGGCGGTGGCCATCGCACACGTGAATACGTCATCCGGAGAGGCGTCGATACCCAGACGTCGAAGTTTGAAGGCTACATCGCGCCGTGTGCGTTGTGAATTGTTGGTGAGATAGCGATAAGGTATTCGGTGGGTTTTGAGCTTTTGAATAAAAGCTGAGGCACCGGGGATTAGTTGTGATCCGGAGTAGATCACGCCATCCATATCGAGGAGGAAGCCAATTTTTTTCATATCGGTGCGATAGCTCATCGCATGCCTACCAAGATTAGATGCTTATTATTCATGTGAAGTTTCTTCATGCTTGTCGGTAGAGTGCGCTTGGCGGCATGAAAGCAAGGTTTACGCTTGTGATGGAAATATGATGGAATCGGATCTGACTGTCGGTCTTTTGGCTCGGCAAGATCAGGATTGCGTTGTGGGTACGCCCTATATTCAGAAAGTGGCTCTTGCCTATCGCCCGGTCCAAATTTCAGACTCTAAGAGAAGGCCCGTAAAGAAAACGAGAAACTCATGCTTGAGAATGGTGAAATGCTACTCCAACTCTCCCAAAGTATCAGAAATCGATGAAACCTTTGGCTCCTCTCGAACAACCCGACTATCTCCTATCTTTTGATTTTGATGGCACTCTCCATAATCCGGCAGCAAGCCCTGCCGTTCCTCCCAAAATCTTCAAGGTGCTCACACACCTAAGAGAGAGTCACGAAGCTTGTTGGGGTATCAATACGGGGCGCAATATTGAGTATCTGCTTGAAGGCCTTGAAGACAGTGGGTTTCCCTTCCTGCCGGACTGGGTGGTGGCAAGGGAGCGTGAAATTCATTACTGCGACGCGGATGGTAATTGGAGCGAGCATCAGCAGTGGAACAGTCGCTGCGCTCGTGACATTCAAGAGCTATTCCATACACAACGTCAGGCGATGAACCGGATTCGTCATGATGTGGAGCACCAGACCGGGGCCCAGTGGTTCTCTATGGATGGCGAGCCGGCAGGGGTGATTGCCCAGAGCGAGGAGGAGGTAGAATGGATTGTTGGCCGGGTAGTTGAGCACGTCGAGGAAGGTTGCAGTCTTTCGTGGCAGCGCAACTCCATCTACCTTCGCTTCAGTCACCGAGATTACCACAAGGGCAGTAGCCTTGCCGAGTTAGCGCGAGTCATGGGAGTAGATCGTGCCAACTGCTTTGCCATCGGTGATAGTCACAACGATAGCGAGATGCTCGATGGCGTCCATGCGGGTATGCTTGCCTGTCCAGCCAATGCAATTGATGAGGTCCGTGATTTGGTGCGGGGGGCTGGAGGCCTGCTCTGCTCAAGTGGCCATGGAGAGGCGGTTGTGGAGGCACTCAATCACTACTTCCATTGAATGAGTCAGAGCGGTTTTCCATAAGTAAGGCAGCGGTTGCGCCAACCATTCCGCCAACGTTGCTCACCACGCTCGGGTGGGGAGTTGGCGATGCGGCGTTCCAACATGCGAAAGGCCGAAGCGCCGAACTCTTGTGCGGCTGCTGGGCCCTCAGGGACGGGGTTCATATGGCCGAGCACCTGCATTAAGCCCCAGCCTTTGCCCTTGTAACGCTCAGATTTGAGAGTGCCGTTACCCTTAAAATTGACGTAGTCAATCAGCGCATAAACGCCTTGGGGTGTTGAGGCAACTTTGTGGTAGTTGGCTTTGATTCGCTCGCGCTCGCTGGCCGGTGCGGCCGCTAAGACCTCGGGCAAGGCGGCGAGTGAGCGGTCGATTATGAAATCGGTCTGCAAGCGGAGATGAGTCATCAGCCAGCGTCGCAGTTCGCTCAATCGTTCGCCGTTGAAATCACGCTCGAAGTCGGCCTTGTTATTCCATGGACAAGGGCCGTGGGTAAAGGTGGGTGGAGACGCATTGCGAGCTTTGGCGTAGGCCAGAAATTGTGGCCAGCTCTCGCGAAAGCGGCCATCGAAGCCAGCTGGATACCAGATGAAGTGCCCGATGCCGATAGACGGAAATTCCTCACCCACATTCCAAGTTGTGAGTCCCTCAACTGTGCCGCTACATTCATTTTGCCAGATCTTGCGGCCGATTGACACTTTCTGGTTCGCAGTCAGCTTAATGTTGCCATCTGCATTGGAGGAGGGAACACCGATTGGTTCACAGGCGGCTAGGAGGGGGAGAAAGGCGAGGGTGAGGTGGCGTGCGAATTGCATCATGGGATACTATTTGATACGCAGGAGCTGCCGCAAGTTCATCAAACCATCAACCGAAATTCATTATGTCCAAAATTCCCTGGGAACAGGTCTTTAGCTTCACACTTCTGGATGGCGTTAAATTGGTGGTCACCGCGGTGGTCATCCTGCTGGTCACCAAGATCCAACTCTTCAGCGACAAGCTCTCGGCCCTGCTGATCGCATTGCCACTGACCTCAATCATTGCCATGTTATGGATGCATCACGCAGGTCAAAGCTCCGAGCGTATCGCCAACCACTCCGCCAGCACTTTTTGGTTTGTCCTGCCGACTCTGCCGATGTTTCTCATCCTGCCGTGGATGTTGCGGAATGGCTGGGGTTTTGGGGTCTCCATGGCCACAAACTGCGCTATCACCGTGATCCTATTTTGGATGATGGTGGCCGGTCTCAAGCGATTTGGTATGGATCTCATGGGCTAGATTGTCGCAATTCTTGAAAAATCAACGTTTTACGGACTTAAGCCTTGAATTGGGTCTGAATCTCTGGTTTGACCTCCCGCCCGGATTATCATCCGTTTCATCCCAATTTTCTGATACCCCCCTCTTTCTTGAGCGAAAACCAGTCATCCAAACCCGAGAACGTAATTCCGTTCAAGGAGGAGAAGCCTGATTCGCTCTATCCCGGCTCCACCATGAAAAGCGACCTCCTCGAACAAGCCTCCGAAATCGTCACCGATCCTTTGGTCCTCATCAACTTAGTTTCCCAGCGCGTGCGACAACTCAACAGCGGTCGCTCTCCCCTCATCGAAACTCGCCCTAGCATGGGTGTGGCCGACATCGCCTTGCAGGAAATTATCGAGGGTAAGATCAAGCTGGTTGATACGGCCGAGGCTTGAATTCGGAGGAGGCCATGGCCTCCCCCAATTGTATGAGTGCGGATATCGCAACCAATCGCAAAGCCGGTCGCGATTTTCACATTCACGAGAAGTTCGAGTGTGGCATCGAGCTTAAAGGCACCGAGGTAAAATCAATTCGTGCCGGCAAAGTCAACGTGGCCG
>JBMYMN010000041.1:0-18534 GCA_049597355.1 Luteolibacter sp. | reverse complement strand
GATGATTGGCTAGTAAATATTATGATCATTTAAGACAATATCAGGCATATTTCTTGTTGGGCTTGTGTGTTTTGGTTGGGCGCGTCCATTGCACAAGCATCGAGGTAGGGGGATGTTCCTTTCCCCATCAATCAAGCAAACACCAGTATTTTGTCTGATCGAGAATTTGCTCCGCCAGCCGGTGGTGTTTCATGACTGGGTATGATTGTGGCGAATACAGCACAATATCCAATAATATGCATACAATGCAATGTTATCGAGACGCATTCATGGATTGGTGCGGCGAATTCAGCCAACAAGCGTTGAATCACGCCTGGTGTTGATGGCCTACACAGGCCGATAACAGATAATACCGAATCGGTATTTCAAATCGCTAATAGGGCTATTTACGCGATCAGTTACCCGCCTTGTCGTTATAGTTAAAAAGGCGAATTTGGCCAATAGTGCATCACTTCGTAGTGATGAAATGCATCTGTGTCACCTCAGATCGACACACAACGAAGCATCTATAACCCCCTACTTCAGCATAATCAAACCCAATCGAAGTGAAGATTACGTCACCGAAAGCACCAGCGCTCATTCCACCGCGCCGCTTTCCAAATTCATCCATCCTCACATCCCCTCGCACACGACCCAGAATCCCTATTCCTCAACTGAAACGGTGCGTCAACTGAAACGGACCGCTCAACCATTCACAGAAAAACAAAACCTAGCATTATGAAACCATACAGTAAGAAAAAACTGATGACGTCGATAGCCGCCTTGGCTGTCTCCACGCTCAGCGCCATGGCGGGCCCGATCCAGCCCATCGTTGAGCTTTATCTACACAACGAACAAGCGCCCTATGGCCGTGGCAAAGAGAAATTGATCAACGGCTCAGGCATGAACAACCTGGACGAGTGGGGTGCTGATGACTGGCCCGCAGGCCAAGGTGAACCATCCACATGGACTGCAACCAACAACGGTTGGACGTCCGAATACAAACGTCCAAAACTCGATGTCGCTACCTACGGCAAAATGGGCTATGTGATCATAGATCTTGGTGCTGCCAAAGATTTAGAGAACCTCTACATTTGGCACGCCCGCGAAAACAATACCCGTTATGCCGCACTGTTTAACGTCTACGCTGGCGACCCTACGGCTGATGGCTTCGTTACTCCCGTGAACGGCCCGACTAACGGTGATTTGATCGACTACACATTTGATGGTGGACCCGGATGGGAGAAGATCAACGGTAGTGAACTGGTTGGTACATGGCGCGGCAGCGAAGTGGTCGACATGACCGGATTCAATGGTCGCTACGTGGCCCTCGAAATTCTGGACAATGGCGGCGGAGGAGACACGGGATTTGCCGAGCTGGCCGTGACGATTGTGGATAACGATCCTCCAGTAATTGCTTCCGCAGTCCCAGCCGATGATTCGACTGGTGCATCGCCATTTGCTCCGCTCGTGGCAACCTTCAATGAGGACATCGCGCTCCTCGGTGCAGGCTCAATCACCATCACCGATTCAACTGACGGCACCGATACACGCACCATTGCTCTTCCTGATGCAGGTGTGACTGTTTCTGGTGGTGTTCTGAGCATCGCTTTGTCCACTCCCCTGGAATTCTCCACTGATTATGAGGTATCCATCTCTGCGGGCGCAGTGCGCGACGTCGCGGTGGGTGAAAATGAATACGCTGGCACTTCCAGCGGCGAATGGACTTTCTCCACTATCGTCGAAGATACTTCTCCGCCAGTCATCTCCGAAACCACTCCCGCCGATGACGCTACCGAACAAGCTCCCGGTGTGACTCTGGTTGCTACCTTCGATGAAAACATCCTCGCAGGTGCCGGCAACATTGTTCTTTACAACGTGACTGACGGAGCTGTGGAACAAACCATCGCTGCATCGGACACTACGCAAGTATCCATTGCGGACAATGTTCTGACCATCAGTCCGGCTACGGCTCTTCCTGGCAACAAGGAGATCGCCGTTCAAATCGCCAGTGACGCCATCACCAACTACAGCAACGTGGCATTTGCTGGAACCAATGACAACGTCACCTGGAGCTTCAACGTGACTGATACCACCCGTTACACCGGTCCTACAGGTCGATATGATCGCGACTACTGGAACATCGCGGATTACTGGAGTGCTGGCGTTCCTTCCGGCACCCTCAATGCAATCATCCCTGCTGGCAAGTATGCTAGTGGCCAAAGCGACGCTGTTCCATACTCGGGCAACCTGACTCTGGAGAGCAATGCCATCATTGAATTGGGGCAAGGCAACAACTCCACTCTGGTCAACATGCTTGGTGGTGGAACAATCACCCTCAACGAGGGCTCGAGGATCTACATGCGCAACAAGCCCAGCAGCACTCACGCGAACCCGTTGGTCGTTGCGGCCAATTCCGAATTGCGTATTGGACTTTCCACTTCCGCGCACCACACCAACCGCACGTGGACTGGAGAAATCAGTGGATCGGGACTGCTCTCGGTTTACACCACCAACAACCAGAGACTCTTCCTGAGTGGTGACAACTCCTCGTGGACGGGTGGTTTTATCGCAGGTGACGGACTATCTGCGAACAAGGCTTCCACCATTGAGGGCGATGCCGCCAACTCACTTGGATCCGGACCAATCACCATCGGTGACGGCGTCACACTTGCAATCGATGCCGCCGACGCAACCGTTGGCACCGACTCCACGCTCAGTGTGAGCGGAAACGCCTCCAGTCGTGAGAGTGGCAAGAAGCTCAAGATGAATGCCAACGACTCCATCGGTATCTTCTATATCGATGGTTCGGCTCAGCCTACCGGTACTTATGGTGCGGTGGATTCCGGTGCCGATTATGAGTTCAGCTGGATTAGTGGTAGTGGTCTACTTACCGTGACCCAAATTCCCTTCGACGATTCTGCTCCAGTGCTGACCTCAACCAGTCCTGCAGACGATGCTACCAGTGTGCCCAACACCAATTCTCTGGTGGCAACCTTCGACGAAGATGTCTACGTCGGCAGCGGTAACATCACCATCAAGCTCAGCGCCAACGATTCGGTGCTCGAAACCTTCGATGTGACCAGCTCGGCCGGTGTTTCCGTCAGTGGCAACACCGTTACCATTACACCGAGTGCAGAACTTCCCGGACCACGTGAATACTACGTCCAGATCGATGCAACCGCTCTCGTGAACCTGTCGGGCCTTGCCTACGCAGGCATCAGCGACACCACCTCATGGAGCTTCACTGCCGCAGACCCCTCGCTTCCGTGGACTCCCGCAGCCATTGGCGCCTACATGTGGTTGGATGCAGATGATACAGACACCCTCACCATCGACGAAGGAAGTGGCGGCGTGAGTGCTTGGGCTGACAAGAGCGGCAACGGTCGCAACGCGACCCAGACCACTAGCTCTCGTCATCCAGGAACTGGTGCAAGAACCATCGGCGGCAAAAACGCTATTGAGTTTACCTACAACAGCACTTGGTTCCAAATCGACGAATTCGACATGATGGGCCAAGAGGCATGGGTCGTGCTTCACCAAGACGCGTCTGACTTCACCGTACTTGGTGGTGGTGGTAATGCCCAGGTTACGCTCCTCGGCAATGGGCAGATGAGGATCTGGAAAGGTGCGAACCCATACAGCAGGAACGACCAGAGCTCGACCCTTCCATTGCAGACTGACCATACCCTTGGGTTCCTCGCCCACACCGACTACAAGAAGTACTCGGTGAATGGAACATTGGAGGAAAAAACCAACAATGTTCCCAATGGCAATAACCTGAATGTGTCCCAGATCGGCAAACAGCAATACGCTGGAGCTGATGGTCTGATGGGAGAGCTTGTCGTGACCAACGGTATGCTTTCCACAGCCGATCGCCAGCGCATGGAAGGCTACCTCGCCCACAAATGGGGCACCACCGGTAGCCTGCCGGAAGATCACCCATACAAGTCCGCGTCGCCTACTTACGGCAACGAGGATCCCGTGGGTCCTGTCGATCCGCCAGCAACTGGCTTTGCAGCCTGGGCGAGCGGTTCCGAAACCTTCGCTGGTGATGCCAACGGAGACGGAGTTGCTGATGGTCTGGCCTTCCTGTTGGGTGCTGCTGACCCAAGTGCAGACGCCAGCGGCCTGTTGCCATCCATGGCCAACACTGCTGAAGGCCTGCAACTCAGCTTCACCATGCTCGATAGCGCTAGCCGCGGTAATGCAGCCTTGAGCATCAAGCACAGTGGCGACTTGAGCAGCTGGACTTCGCTGGCTATTCCGGACAGCGATGCAGTGACCGATGGCGTGACCTTCACGATTACCGGCACCGGAACGCTCAGCGTTACAGCGACCATCGCCCACAGTCACGCAGTGGCTGGTAAGCTCTTCGGACAGTTGAGCGCCGACGATGGTGAAGATTAATTCCTCCAAGTAGGAAACGATTCATTCAGACGCCGGTCCCTCAGGGGGCCGGCGTTTTTTTTGATGAATGTGACTCTGCCTGTCAGGGCCGTCAGAAGCGGCTCTCATCAAGGGTTTGCCGAGAGCAGCAGAAATTGAATGAAAGAGTGAGAGAATGATCGAGGTCATTGCGGGCCAACCCGCTACTTGGCTCTTTCCTGTTTTTGTTCCAGAAGAGCCATGGTGCCTCTTTTTCCATTTGTAATATACATTTCTAAGTCCTCATCCCGCACCACCCAATGTGTGTCAAACTATGGTATGGCATGTGGGCATCATCGATTTCTGTAACAATAAACGATCATGCCTGCTCGATAGTTCATCGATCAAATACCAGAGATGAATGGTTATAATGACTCTCGATTCTTACCAAGCACCCTTACAGATCAAGTCAGTGACGGGTATGGGGTTATTGTTGCTGAATTGAGACAAGTTTGTGTGCCATAACCTTCTGGCCAGTGATCAGAAATTGCTTCTATGGCTGGGCTTGGACCTCAATGGTTCTGTGATAGGAAACCATAGTATTCGATATGAAACAGATGCCCCTCCTCACCCTACTGATTACTGTGCTGTCGGGTTGTATCGCAACTGCGCCAGACAAGCCCTATTGCTTCGTCATTATCCCCGACACACAAAACTACTCCAGATCTGAAGCAAACCATGTCCACTTCGAGGCGATGACACAATGGATTGTCGAGCAGCGCGAGAAGCTCAACATTGTGCTCGTCCTGCACGAGGGAGACCTTGTCGAGCACAACAGCATCACCAACCTCAGCGACCGTTTCATCGCCGGGCGTGAGGGTGCCGACCAAGTGGGACTACAGATGTGGGCTTCTGCCAAGCGTGCAATCAGCGTGCTCGACGGCGAGCTGCCCTACATCCTATGTACTGGCAACCATGACTACGGGTTCCGCAACGCCGAGGACCGCCAGACCCATTTCAACACCTTCTTCGCGTCTACCGATAATCCGCTCAATAGTGACGGGCAAGGCGGGGGCATCCTGCGGGGCATGGGCACCAATGCCTACGGTGCGCGGACACTCGAAAACGCATACTATGAAATGCAGGGACCAGATGGGCGCGATTTTCTCATCATTGCCTTGGAGTGGGCCCCGCGCGAGGCCGCCGTCCAATGGGCCAAGCAGATCGCCAACCTGCCTGAATTCGCCGAGCACACCGCGATTCTACTCACCCATTCTTACCTCAGCCACGACGACAATTACGACGCTAGCGCCCATACATATCCCACTGCATTAGACACCCATGGTGGGCAAGAGCTCTGGGATGAACTGGTTGGCCCAAGCGAGAACATTCAGATCACGCTTAACGGACACGTCGGGGGCGACCAGGTCGGCTACCGCGTGGACACCAATGCTGGCGGCAAGGATGTGCATCAGATCCTCTTTAACGCACAGTTCGACGGCGGAGGCCGCCTCGGCAATGGCGGCGACGGATGGTTGAGGATCATGAGCTTCGAGCCTCACGGTAGCACGGTTAGCGTCCGGACCTACTCACCACTGCGCGAAGCATGGGGCAAGAGCGCATGGCGAACCGACGAGGCCAATCAGTTCAGCTTTGAGATTTCGCCATAACCCCATCGCCAACGACACCAATTCCGTCGGATGATGAGGCTTGGCTTTCAGCCGGCACGCTGCCCACGCTTGTTTGAGGCGTTAAAACTCAAGAGCCTTGGATGAAAAGGCATATTGGAAGGCATTTCATCGTCTGCACTCGGACGGGTGCTGATTGGATACAGTGCGCCATGTGACTCGGCGCACCCTTTCTTGAAAACCTCTTATTCGATAACCCGAACCCGAACGAAGAGTCGGCCACCCTCGACTCCATCACTCAAGCTAACGGTCACAGTTTCGACACCCAGCTCATTGGGTGTGCCTGCGACCTGAGCTGCAGTGTCGTCTTGTGTCCAATCGACCAAGTCCGTCGAAGTCCAGATCTGATAGGTCGCTCCCGTAAGAGCGGAGCTCCGGCGGGTGTATGAGAAGGTTCTGGTTGAGGGTTCTAATAGGGAGGCATACGGGTTCACATCTCCCGCCGTTGGGTCGAGACCAAATAGTCGTGATGCATTATTGGACCAGCCGTTACCCGTTAGGTCGGCATTCGGATCGCTGAGGTCCACCCCCGGATATAGGGATGCCCAATTGTCGTAATCCGATACGGATGAATTTTGCAGAAGTCCTACCATCGCCCGTCCAGTCGCATCACCGGTTAGCAAATAAGTTTCGGCATTGAGGTTGTAGTGAAAGCCGGCACTGCCCGGAGATACCGAAGCATCACGCCAGTAAGCCCGAGTGTCGACCGAGGCCACATTGCCCTCATATGCCGGATACAGTGTGGGATCGCTTACCGCCATTTGAGCTTTCCAGATGGTGTCTGCACTGCTGCCCGTGCTCCATGTAAGGCCTCCACCAAAGCCGCAGGTTGCCACCACAAAAGGAGCATCGGCAGACATATTTTGCGGGTAGCGGTTTGCATAGTAGTTGCGAAGGCTATCGATCAAATTTACGAGGTTTGTCTCGTAATTGGTCGCAGATATACTGGCGCTGCCACTGCCCTGTTCACCGCCGTCCTTGTGGCCTTGCCACCAGACAAAACCGGCAATTTCAAAGCCTTGTGCCGCCCACTGGGGATATTCGGTGGCAAAGTTATCGAGTACATCGACCACATTGCCGCCAGGCACATCATAGACATTCCACACACTTGCCCAATTGGTCCCAGCACCGGGTTCGGTGTTGGCTGCCGAGGTATGGGCCGAGCTGCTGATGTAAACGATGCCTCCGCTCTGGACTTGGCAGTTGGCGGGATAACTTGTGGCCGTGGCCCAAGCAGTCGGGCCCATATCCTCTTCATCGAGGAAGAAGTCATCGTATTGCTTGCCTGCATACCAGACGAAGGGTGACGGACCACCTCCGACCGGCCAGCTATTGGGGGACTGGCCATAACCTGCATACACGGTACCACCCGACGTGACTGATGAACTTCCCGGGGGTAGGCAGTCCCAACTCAGGCTTCGGTTGCCAATGGAAGATTTGATCAAAAGTACCGGCTCATCATGGTGGTAACCCATAATATAGCCGAAACCAAGCTCCGGGCCAAAAGTACTTCCCGCGACCAGTGGCTGAAGCTTGCCATTGCCAGTGTCAGAGATCACTCCCCGGTAATACACATTTTCGAGACGTGTCCATGATCCTGAATCCGCAACCAAATTGGGGAACTTATGATCGGCTCCGGTGATCGTTTCGAGTGTTCCTGGCCCATCGCCATTGACTCGTCCGAAGCCAACCATGTTCGATTGGCCAGACATGATGTATACCTTTACGGGCTGATCTGAGCTGCCGGTATCGGTAGGGTCCGGGTCGGGCAGGGGATACGGGGTTACCGGCTTCTCCGAGGCATTCGTAGGATCTGTTAGAGAAGCGGCCACCTCATACCAATCGGTGGCGTTGTCACCATCGGAATTGGCTTCCAGTGGGTTGGTTCCGGTATCTGTTGCGCTGACGAAAGTTCCCGTATTGGTCTCTACTCCGTCTGATAAGCCATCCTCGTCGCTATCCGTATTTGTTGGATCTGTGCCCACTCCTGGAATGTTGGTCTCCACCAAATCACTCAGTCCGTCGCCATCGGTATCCGTGCTCGTCGGATCGGTCGCTGGGCGTGATCCGGCTCCAGCTACCTCGGCCCCATCACTCAGACCGTCACCATCACTGTCCGGATTGGTGGGATCAGTGCCGAGTTGAAACTCCTCCCAATTGGTAAGCCCGTCACCCGCACCACCATTTTCGAGGTCATCACTTGGATTCAGGCCTGTGTTCGATGGCGGATCGGTGTTGGCAAGTTCATAACTGTCAGGAAATCCATCACCATCGGTATCAGTCACCACAAAATCAAACAGCGAACCTGTGAGAGGGGTCCCAGAAGGGGAGCCATTGAGGTAGGAATCAATTCGCCAGTAATAGGTATCGGCAACGGGTGCATTCACGGTATGCGTTTCCAAGTTAGCCCCACCTGAAGAGGCTTGAACGACCCGTGTCAGTGAGTTGGGATTGGTGCCAAACCAAACATCAACCCAGACGGTGTTTCCCGTGTTTGGGGCCAGGTTGTTCCAGCTCAGGACCACATTGCCCCCTGCGACTACGGCCCCCAGATCGGGTGATGGCTCCATCGGATGAGCCAGATCGAGATGGAAAATTCGGTCACGATTGTTGTCGAAGTGAATTTCGGTATCACCTACGCCATTTTGACCGATTGTGTAACGTTTGCCTCCCGCGTATTGGTTGCCTGACATCTGGATGTAGGGAATTCCGGTTTGCCAGCCTGAGGTGCTTGAAGTCATGCCAATATCCACAGCATAGACCGTATTGGCTGAGAGTTGGACAGGAGTATTGAAGGTCCAAGTCATGAACTCTCCCTCATTCCAAGTGAAATTCTGAGTAAAGGTTTCGCTGTGAATTTGAGAGAAGGTGGTGCCAGAAACAGTTCCTACGCGGACTGTATAATTCTTTATTGGCTGACCGGTCTGGTTGTCAGCAACCTGATAGGTAATGGACTTCAGGCCGACGTCGATCGCGCCCGTGGTGAATGTTTGCCCCTTACAACTGCCCGCACCACTGCTGTTTTCTGCCCACCATTTGTCCGTTCCGGTTGAGGTCCCGTAACTTGCGATATCTTCACCGTTCACAATGGGAGCAGTCGGACTACTCGACATGGTTCCTGCCATGATCGGCAAAACACTTAGTTGAAAACTGGCGGCGCAAAGGACAAGCGGAAGAATTGTCAGGTATTTGGATTTCATTTTAGGTTTTATCTAAGACTTAGAGTGAAAGTGGTGAGGTGTCATTTCACAAGGCAATTGCCTAATCATTGGCTCGTATACGAGCAAAGAGCCGCCCGTCCACTGCTGGCTTACTAAGAGTCACCGTTACGGTTTCGACTCCACTGGTATTTGGTGGCCCCGGGGTCTGGGTTGCTGTTTCGTCGTGTTCCCAATCAATCAGATTGGTGGAGGTCCAGACTTCGTAGGTCGCCCCCGTGAGTGCCGGACTCCGACGAGTGTAGGTGAGGGTTTTGGATGTGGGCTCGAGTTGAGTCACGTAAGGATTCGCAGCGCTTGCCGTGGGGTCGAGGCCGAAGAGACGGGCTTCGTTATTGGTCCAGCCATTACCTGTTAGGTCGGCATTGGGGTCACTCAGATCCCAGCCTGGGAATTGGCTGGCCCACGTATTGTAGTCATTGAAGTAGAGAGCAACGAGTGCATCAATGCGCGCACTGATCTGGCTGGCAGAGAATTCGTTGTACATTTCTCCCGGGTTCGTGCTATCGGTGCGTTGCTGGTCACCGGTGCTGTAGAGTGCTTCTTCATCCCACTGACGAGCGTGTTCGCGCTCTTCCCAATACCCGCTCATGCGAGGCTGACGGTTCCACCAGGCGAGTGCAAAGGCTCGGAAAGCTGCGTTGTCAGCTGGAATTAAAGTTTTGTAGCGAAGCAGTTGATCACGGATTTCGAGTGATGGAGGGATTCCCTCCGCGGCAATATCAGCTGCCAATGCATTGGGATTCTGCGGGTGGATACCCCAGAAGTGAAACAAAGGCCGAATATCTTTGTTGTAGGATTTGCAGAGGCGCAGGAGGTGGGCGTCATCGTCGGTTTGGTATGGTATTCCATTGGCATCATCTTCCATGAAGCTGCGCCAGTAGGTGTCCATGCCCGACCAGCCAAGGAGCCGCGCCAAATCGATGAATTTGGCATGTCCCTTGTGTTGGTAAGATTTTTCAGCACTCGCCATGGGTACTTCCCTGGGAGAAAAGTTAAAAACGCACATCCACGATACCGCAGTATTGTCGAGACTTCGATCGGGGTCCGTGGATCCGAGAGAACCCCGATGGGCTTCGTCGAAGCTGTAGCCAAATACCCGGTTTGCCATTGCCGGCTGCAGCAGGTTGACCACTGATTCGGTCTCGCCGCCGAGCTTGGGAAAAAAGTAGGCATGGCCCTGTTCATGAAACTCAATGTGTGAGGCACTGGCCGATGTGCCCGGACCCCGAATAAAGTAGTTGTTCATGTAGCCGTTGTAGCTGGCCTTCGGGTTGTAACTTACGTTGATGGCTGGATAGCCTGGAGCGTGAACGCTAGAGCGTAAGATGACATCGGTCTGGATGTACATCGTCTCCTTGCCACGGATGCGTGGAAAGCCCATCAGGTCATTGATGGCATCCATGGCCGCATCCCAATCCTCCATCAGGCTCGTGGGATCATCCAGGGCGTAGATCCAACTCGTCGGCACCTGCATCATGAACTTTTCGCTTTGAAAATCGGCCCATGGTGCCGCGTGGTTGCGCTCAGTGGTTATCCATTCGTGGTTGCTGGTTGTATGGAAACTTTTGAAAGAGAAATAGGGTGAGCGCACCGCACCGGTAATGCCAACATCGAGCTGCCCGAGCTCAAGTCCTTTGGGAATTTCGAAGTAAATCCCTCCACCGTAGGGACTGGCGATTTCCATACTGGTGGCATTCACATTGTAGGTAATGCTGGCACGGGACATCCGTTTTACATGGGGCCGGTTCTTTGCCTCATGGTCCCAGCTGTGGGCACCCACCCGGATTTGCACACCCCGATTGACCATTACAGACGGCACAGTGAGGGTGACAAGTGAACCCGGCGCCAGATAAGTACCGGTCGGCTTGCGAGCCGGCCATTCCCAGTGTTGCGTATCTCGACCGAATGTTTCGGGATAACTGGCATCGATCGTGGCGACATGAGTGCTCGGCGTCACCGGCGCGGCCACCGATCCGGGAAAATCGGCGGAACTTCCGAAATAGTAGCCATCCAGCAGGTTCCGGGTGGCAGGATTGCCGAGGGTGCCAGCATGGTAGACCTCATCCATGATCGACTGCATCACTCCGAGGATCACCCAGTGGATGTTGTCATCAGTCGCACGTCGGTTGTCACCAGGAGTCGAATTGTTGCGATGAAACTCTGTGACGGTGCTGCCCGCGACAAACAAGGGCCCCTCGGATGCCTCATAAGCCGTCACCAGATCAATTACTGCACTCAGAGTGGCTGCACTCTCATCAAACCTCTGCCGGTTAGAGTCCAAGGTCGCCTTATGGGTGGCAATGGCGGTGAGAGGTAGCGAAGCGGTACCGTTTACGTGGTCTTTCAGGGCTTCTGCCGCGATGATCAGCGGATCTCCAGCCCCGGTGGCGAAGTTCCAGGTTGTGTCGTCGGTGAAACCACCGAATACATCACCTTCATCGCTCTCCAATGCTCCCCCCTCGATCTGAATGGCATAGCTCTTGTTCCAGTCGATTCTTCCTGCTGTATCGATCAGCAGCAGGTTATCGCTTAGCGTCACGCCAGGGCCGTTGATGGCAATTGCCTCTTCAGAGGAGTCCGTGAGATTGCGGATTTTAAGATTTCCGGATCCGGCCACGAGGGTTTTATTGAAGGTCGCGGTAAGTTGTGGAGGGATTAGGGAGTTTGTTGAGTCATCCGAGGGGTTCCCGGCGACAAATTCCATGAGTAGGCCATCAGGTTGGGCCAGATCGATATGAAATACACGGTCACCGGATGTTTGATCAATGGTGTCATTGCCAACGCCATTGCCGTCGCTGCCGGAGCGAAACCGCGAGCCACCACCGTAGCTGCCCGGAGTAGCGGTGTGAGAGTAAGGAATTCCGCTTTGCCATGATGATGTGCTGGTATTGAGTCCGACATCCACTCCATAGAGCGTGCCCGGGTTCAGCACAACCGGAGTATCCAAGGTCCATGTCCAGTAGTCGTCATCCGCAGTGGCCACTGTCTGGGATGCAGTTTCCGAGGCAATTTCGTTGAAAACATTTCCTGTGATTTCGCCAACCCGGATCGTGTAGGTCTTGGTGGGTTGAGTGGCGTTGCGTATGCGGAAGGTAACCGAGCGAATCTCCACCGCGCCGCTGGGGGTAGTGAAGGTTTGACCAATCGTCATGCCGGCAGTGCCATAAGAGGTCGCGGATCCAACCCACCATTTGTCGGATCCTGTGGAGTTGTCATAGTTGGCAATGTCTGAACCATCGACGATTGGCGCATCGGCACTTGCAGACATGGTAGCGGCGTCCAACTCCGAAAAGGAATTGGCCAGCGGGAATCCGATCAGCAAAAGACGAATCACCAGCGGAAACATCACCAGTCGAAATTGAATGAATAAGTCTGTACGTTTCATCAGGAGAATTCGGATGGATGGGTCGGTGCTTTAGAGCGGAGTCACTGGAGCAGTCGATGCATGGATCGGAGGCCGGACAGTGTATAAAAACGGGCTTGCGTATGAGTAGGGATGGAAGGTGTTGTCTCGTGGCTTTGCGTGGTTACACAGAGGCGTCAATGTCATTGGATTAGCACCCACCATTGTGTGCATGAACACATTACAAATCCATGCCAAAATATCCTGACCTTCGCGTCAGAACCAAAAAAACGAATTCCAAGAATCTGGCGAATATTTTGGGAGTTTTTTCCCTTTAAAACCCCTAATTTGGACCATCAAGTGCACTTACTCCTTGCTTTCAGATCAGGCAATTTTTCTTAATTTGAAATGATGAAAAATGGTCATGCATTGGCAAGACGATCTCAGTCTTGCAATAGGGATGCACAGACTGGGTCTGGTTTCGCGCTGGTTGCTACAATCTCCATACTTGTCCTGCTGACAATCATTGCTGTCGGCATGCTCACCCTGTCCAGCCTAACGCTTAAAACTGACTCGAATCAATCTGCCCAAAACGAAGCGAAAGCGAATGCCAGAATGGCCCTGATGATCGCGATCGGTGAGCTACAAAAAGAAATGGGGCCAGACATGCGAGTGAGCGCCGAGGCAGCGATTTTCGATACCAATCCGCTCACCCAGACTGCTGACGGTGTTCGTCAGCCGCATTGGCTATCGAGTTACGATTCCTGGGGGACTTGGCTCAATGCCTCCTATATCCATCCCGAGACGGGTGAAACACTCGGCATCCGGGATACCTACACGCCCAAGCGTGAGAAAATGTTCCGCCGCTGGTTACTGTCCCTGCCGGAAGGCATGGCCACGGATGCCAATGCACCGATCAGCACTTTGGGTTGGGATGACAATAACTCGGTAATATTGGTCGGTGAGGGCAGTTTGGGCGATACTGCCAATTCAAACCCGGAAAAAGTGACCCGGGCATACCGAGTTATGGTCGGTCGTGATGAGAATGAGAACGATGCATTGGATGTGCCGGAGATCACCGGCTCACACGCTTGGTGGATTGGCCCGGAAAACCATAAGGCCAGGATCGATTTGGCAAAACAGTCGCGTGTGCTCGAAAATGATGAGTGGGAAACCGCTCAGGGAAATACTGCGGAAGTGGGCGCGGGTGCCCTGCAAGGACTGGGCGCGATCGACTCGGATTCAAATTTGAGTGCTAAATTAATGACAGCCAAGTCGCTGGAACTTGCGGGTGTGGGCACTGAGATTGTAGGCAGTTATTTTTTTGATCTGACCGCATTGAGCAGAGGGGTGCTGGCAAGCGTGCGGACCGGACATCTGAAAAAAGATCTTAGCTTGCTGTTCGAGATGGACAAAGCAAGTTTGCCTGATTCGTACAGACTTGATGACGGTGATACGCGCGAGCCGTCCATCCGCCCGATGAGTCCGGAGATCCAAAACTTGGCAGTGTTAAAAGAACGGCACTTTGCGCCTTGGACCCGCATGCGGCATTTCTACAGAATGTATCGGCGAGACAGTGATGCCCTGGCCCCGGATTGGGGCAGTCGAGGAACGGAGGGCTCACCAGGGCTGCAATGGACTGGCGCAAAGCCATGGACGGACTGCAACTTGGCTCTCTATTTTTCCCCTTCTGAGGGCAAGGATACCTACACTCGTTTTCCAATCATGACGAGTCTCACGTATGTTCTCAGCCTGAGAGCCGAACCCACAGGCAGACCGGATTGGTACAATCTGCGCTACGTGGCATCACCCATCTGCGTCTATTGGAATCCCTATAATGTAGAACTACGAGTGCCCAATGAGAAGTTTGCGATGAGGTCGTATCTGGCACAAGTCCACACCATGGACGGTCAGTTTTATTTGGGGAACAACTGGAACAAGGAGGTGGCTCTCAGATTTGATGATGACTATGCGAGAATGATGTCAGGCACAGGTGGGGATATTGTATTTAAGCCGGGTGAGTTCCGGATTTTTTCGCCTACGGTCAGAAGCCTGCAGGGAAAAAATATCAAGTTGGATATGCTTCCTGGTTTTGACCCGCAGGCATTCGGTGGATTGCTCGATCACCTGGGACAATTCACCCCTGCTCAAAACCCAAAGTTTCAGATGCGTTTCAGCAATCGCATCAACAGGTGGAAATTCAATTTCAGGGCAGGGAATACACCCGCTTCACTGGTCATGACTCATTACTGGTCACCAATTGGCACCAATAGTGGGGGCAATTATACCATCATGCCCTATAACCATCACGTCGACTGGTTTCAGACTGAGCAGCTCTACACATCCTTTTCTCCGCCCGGTAACCCTGATCCTTTCGTCTATGATGGCAATTTGCTCCCGGTAGCATACTTCCAACTCGCCCTCAAAGGCATCCACGACCATGACTATCCTTCCATCAATTGGGAAAAAGATTGGCGGTGCCGCAATTGGATTCAGGCACCACCTTTTTACCATGGTAAAGGTCTATACATTTCTGAAGATGACATCATAGCTCATACGCAGAGAGTTGATAGTCCTTTTGAATTGAGATTTGGGCCTCTACTGGGTGCGGGCAAAGATGTTGAGGATATCATTCAACACATTGGTGACAGCGCCATGCTTGGGGTGAGTGAGCGTGTCACTGCTGTTCCCAGCCTCGAGCTTCCCACTGCTCCAATCAGCAACTTGGCAGGCTTTGCCGGCATGACGATCGATCCAGGTTGGGTCAGCATTTACTCGCTAAACGATCCGGATTGGAAGAGAGGCACTGCGCCTGCGCCCAATAACGATTCCTCAGGCAACTCGCTTCATCGGGCGGAATCCAAAGCTTGGGCATATCAGAGTGGTGTGACCGGGCCGGGTATTGGCAATTCGTTTCTTCATCCAATGATACCTCGGACGGGGGTCTATCAGTATCTGAATAATTCCATTAGTATGGACATGAAAAATGTTTTGGAAGACTTGGAACACATTCCAAATGCTCATACCCGCTATACAGCAGTCGATACCAAAGCGTACTGCGATTATTGGGATCATGTTTTTCTACTCAATGACGCACTTTGGGATGATTACTTTGTATCTTCTCTGGCAGACCAGACGCGGGACGGCGCATCGAACAGTAATCATCTGGATGAAAATATCAAAAATCTAACCGAGGGGTTTCCATTGGCAAATTCGCGCTACGCTTCACACCTAAATGGCCGTTCAGCAGACGAGGTGGAGCTGGACCTCAAAGGTGCCGAAGGCTATCTGAAAGCCGCATCTTATGTCATGGTGGACGGCATGTTTAATGTGAATAGTACGTCTGTGGATGCTTGGCAGGCGCTCTTTTCCGGCATTCGTGAACGCAAGATCGTCTATAGAAACAAAGATGGCATTCTAAATACGGTGAGCGTTCCTCCAGGAAAGCGAATTGCGATTTCACGCTTCAACACCGCCACCACGGATCAGGAATCCATAGACCCTGAGTTTGGAATCAGCCGTGACGACGGAATGCAGGCATGGTCGGGTGTGCGTTTCCTTGATGACAACCAGTTGCGCAAACTCGCTGAGGAATGTGTCAAACAGGTGAAGCAGCGTGGGCCTTTCTTGAATTTTTCGGAGTTTGTGAATCGGAGACTGTCTGATGACGATCTGGGAACCATGGGTGCGCTGCAGTCCGCAATTGATTATGATGATGAAAGTCCCGAAATTGGATCCATCAACTATGGTTTCAAAAGCCATTCGGACTTCATGCTTGAGGGCGATGATTTGGGGACTCATGCATTCCAGACCCCTGAGGCCGCGGTCGGTTCGCGTTTTGCCGGAATTCCCGGGTATGTCATCCAGTCAGATATACTCAAGCCAATAGCCAATACTCTGTCTGTTCGAGACGATACATTCCGCATTCGCGCCTATGGAGATTCACTCGATGAAAATGGCAAGGTGCTCGCCAGGGCATGGTGTGAGGCAATCGTGCAGCGGTTGCCCGAGTATGCGGATGGCAGCAACGAGCCAGCGGTTCCAGCGCGCACAATGAGTGCCAACGGTAACTTCTCTAAAATCGATGATGGTGCTCTGACGACGACCAATCGCCTTTTTGGCAGAAAATTCGAGCTCGTGAGCTTTCGCTGGTTGAATAGCACAGAGATTTAGGAAAGTAGAAACACACTGTCCATTGTATCATGATGGGAAAAACACTATACTCCACGTGCATTGGTCTCGCGCTCGCGCTACCCGTGTTATCTCAGTCCGTTCCCGGAGATACTGAAACACCACGTGTGCCCGCTCGGTCCGCATGGCTTGCATGCACTTCCATACCTGAGGGCCTAGAAAGCTCGGTCATGGTGATGAGTGGCAAGGATACTGTTAGAATGGAGCTGCCGAGATTCATGACCAGTGATCCGGTAAAAATACCCAAGGATGGCATCATCCGCATTCTTCGTGAAGTTCCATCACTGGAGAATCCGGCTAAAATCAAGTATCATGTTCTCGCCGAGGCAAAGATATCCGCCAACATCAGTCAGGCCTTGATCATTTTGTTCCCCATGCCGAAACCGCAGGGGGAGATGCTATTCAAAGCGATGGTCAAGGATCTCGCCGAATTCAAGGGAGGTGACCGGATGTTTATCAACTTAAGCAACACTCATATCCGAGTGAAGTTTGGTAAGACTTTGATTCATGTGCCTCCAAGCAAGGTAAATACGTTTGAAGCACCGCGCTTATCAAAGCCTACCAACACTCCAATTGAATACACCTTCTACCATCCCGTTCATAAGCAGTGGCGAATTCTGAGCGCCTCAACGGTTGTTTTGCGCCCCACACGCAGGGAGATCAATATCTTCAATGACGGTTCTCGTATCGGAGCCATTGATAAGCACAAAATTTTATTTCCTCTGCCTGTAAACAGCCCATAGGCAGGTACGCATCATGGACGGTTTTCAAGACTTGCCCGCATGATCTCCGACCGGGGATAGCCGTGAATATATTCCCGAGTCTTCTAAGAATTGATGGAATCAATGTGTTTTGTGTTCCGCCATAGCTTGCCGGTATCCACACAGTGAGATGGAGTTTTCATGCCATTTTTGGTGATGCCAAGTCTCGTGTCCGAATGCATGCCCTGTTCAGAGATTGACTTCATGTGCACTGACTCAGCTGTTGGTCATCGGATGCGACTCTGCTGGACCCTCTGCTGAGGGCAACCGTGCTGTGTATTCTCACCTGTCAAAAAAAGCAATTCACTTGTACTTCCATGTTCAGAAGGTTTGGCATCAAAGATGCTGATGGTTGCAACTTCTGCATTGCCCAACTGGGGATTGTGATGCATTGGTCTCCAGAGATGAATCATGGTTCCACCACACCATTCCTGTGCTGCATCACCTTTGCGATCACGGCTTTGGCATTGAGTCAGATAGCCCTATCGGAAGTACCCTCTGCGGCAGTGCCTTCTGAAATCAAAACTCTGATGGAACAGCGCGATGAAGCGATTGAGAGAGTTCAAATCACCTTCAGGAGGGAAATGCGTGACCTCAGGGCAAGATATGTCACTCAGGGACGCACTGAGAATGTTGAGCTGGTTGAAAAGATCCTTGAAGGAATTGATCCATACAGAGTTGGAGACCCCGTGATCGGCAACTGGTTAATGCAGGCGGGAAGCGAAGTGACCATGACTGTATTGAGTGAGAATGGAAACGCAGTCATCGGTATCCCCAGAGGAAAAGTCCATGGAACATGGAAAAGATCTGAGGATAAAGTGCTGATATACAAGTATGGTGAGGAAGGCGTCTTTACTGAAATTCAGTTGGTTGACGGACAACTCATGTATGCGATTGCTCGTGGCAAAGGAGAAATCAAGTTGGTGGGAGAGAAGATCGCTCAAACGACTGAGTAGTCACTCCTTGGTGACCAAACACCTTTC
>JBMYMN010000040.1:0-18687 GCA_049597355.1 Luteolibacter sp. | reverse complement strand
CAAGGATACCATGCGGCCGGTTTCACCACGTGCCAGGGTAATTTCGTTCAGTGCGGTGAAGGTCTGACAGGTTTCGCCGCCTCGGCAGACCACTGCTTCGAGCAAGGTGCGCTCGCTGGTGTTAAATTTATTGTCAGCCACCGCATCGGCAAATGCTTCCATGTCTTTGTCAGTGCAAGTGGTAAGGAAACCGAGACGCCCGATGTGGATACCAGCCACCGGCAGGTCGAAGTCACCGAGGCGCAGTACAGCATGCAGCATGGTGCCATCTCCTCCTATCGCAGCAGCAAGATCCACCTGTGTGGCAAACTCGGCGGCTTCAATGCCTGCGTCTGCATCACCTGTCATGGCCGCAGTCTCATGATCCAACACCGAATCGATACCACGCGCCTTGAGAACATCCCGCAGGGCACGGACCGTGGCAATGGAGTCCGGCTTGTGTGGATTGGCGATAATTCCGACTTTCACTGGTGTGGAGATTAGAGGCTTACCGCAACCATGCAAGCAGCTGGTGCCATCAAACGCGTGATCCTAGAATGGGTTTGAGGTCTTGTATGGTTTGTTCGGGCCACAAATCACGGGGGGTGATGATGGCCGAATCCAAAGAGCGATGCGTCGGACTTTCTGGCTCTTTGGGAATCAAGTCCACCACTGCCTGAAGGATGGATTTCGCCTGAGAGCTATTGGCCCGCATGTTGGCCAATACGGCATCCACGTCAACGGCCGCCTCATCAGCTCTCCAACAGTCATCATCTGTAATCAAAGCAAGCGAGGCCGCAGCAATTTCTGCCTCGCGGGCCAGGCGGGCCTCCGGTGCATTGGTCATGCCGATGATATGAGCACCCATTTGCTGATGCATACGAGCCTCTGCGCGGGTGGAAAATGCCGGACCATTCATGCATAGGTAAGTGGCCGAGGAGTGAAGCGTGGTGGTCACCACTGGCGCAGCCGCATGTAGCAGGTATTGCCGCAACAACTGGCAATAGGGATCCGCAAACCCAAGATGTGCCGCAATCCCTCTACCAAAGAAGCTGTGTTTCGCCGCAGTTCCAGTGCGATCGATGAGTTGATCCGGTATCACGATATCTCTAGGAGACATCTCTTCGCATAGGCTACCCACCGCGTTCACCGAGACCAGCCAGCGCACACCCAGTGAACGCAATGCCCAAATATTGGCCCGATGATTGACCTCATGGGCCATCAACCGATGACCGACTCCATGCCTCGGCAAAAAACAAATACGCCTGCCATGCAGAACGCCGCGGGTGATCTGATCGGAAGGATCCCCGAATGGCGTTTCAATTCTGTGCCGCTCAACCGAATCAAGTCCGTCAATTTCGTAGAGACCGCTGCCTCCGATCACGCCAATCGCAGCCTCTGAAACGGATTTTGGCATGGCCACTGGGCTCAGTAACCCTCGTACTGATCGTTGTATTCATCACCGCCACCACCATCGTTGGTAACCGGTGACTGAACTTTCATGCCCTTGTCTCTGGCATAATATGCAGCAAGCACCCAGCAAGAACTAAGAGAGAGACAGGCCGCAGCCAGAGTGATGAACATCAATATGTGCTTTTTCATAAGGATCGTCCATGTATTAAACAATTCCTAAGTATCTGGCAAGTGCGGGCTTCGAACCACCCTGTACGAGGTGTTGCGTGATATTGCGGGGCTATTTTCATCCCCACACTCATCTCTTGCCCTTCCACATCCATTTCCCTAGCCTCCCCGCCCACCTCTGAAACAGACTTGTATGTCCAAGCCCGTATTTCTCTACGATACTACCCTGCGTGACGGCACTCAGGGCGAGGGCTTCCAGTTGTCCGGATTGGATAAATTGCGCATCGCGCGCCATCTTGATGAGTTCGGCATCGACTACATCGAAGGTGGCTGGCCGGGCTCCAACCCCAAGGATGTGGAGTTCTTTCGCGAGGCCAAAAAATTGAATCTGAAACATGCCAAGCTGGCAGCATTCGGCTCCACCCGCCGTGCCGACACGAAGGTTGAAGAAGACCCTCAGGTTCGCCTACTCCTCGAAGCCGAGACCCCGGTCGTCACCATCTTTGGCAAGAGCTGGGAAATGCAGGTGACCGATGTCCTACGAACCACAGTCCAAGAAAATCGTGCGATGATTGGCGATACCGTGGCCCACCTTGTGGCGAATGGACGAGAGGTCGTCTACGATGCCGAACACTTCTTCGATGGCTACAAAGACTCTCCCGAGCACGCGCTGCAGACTCTCGAAGCCGCCGCCAATGCAGGTGCCTCCTGTTTGGTTCTGTGCGACACCAATGGTGGCACCATTCCCGCGGAAGTGAAGGACATCGTCGAAGCGGTGCGCGAGCGCATTCCGGCAACCGCCGTCGGCATCCACACTCATAACGACTGCGAACTCGGTGTCGCCAACGCGATCTCAGCGGTTCGCGGAGGCGCTGTGCACATTCAGGGCACGATCAACGGCTACGGAGAGCGCACCGGCAACTGCAACCTGACTTCGGTCATTCCCATTCTCCAGCTAAAGATGGGCCTTGAAGTGGTTCCCCACCTCGAAAAGCTGCGTGAGCTCTCCTACTTCGTGGACGATGTCTCCAACAACCCACACTTCGCCCGCGCACCCTTCGTTGGACGCACCGCCTTTGCCCATAAGGGAGGCATGCACGTCAACGCGGTGAAAAAAAACTCCAAGAGCTACGAGCACATCGAGCCAGAAAGTGTCGGCAACTCCCAGAACATCCTCGTTTCCGAACTCAGTGGCCAGGACAACATTTTGCTCAAGGCTGAGCAGATCGGTCTGCCACTTGAAAAGGGCTCTAATGAATCCAAGTCCGTGCTCAAGACCGTCAAGGAGCTGGAGAATCAGGGCTATTCCTTCGAGGCCGCCGGTGGTTCGCTCGAACTCCTCATTCGTCGCGAACTCGGCCATTACACCAAAAAATTCGATCTCGATGAATACCACACCAGCTTCCGCCAATACCGCGACGGCCACCAGCCGGTCTGTGAGGCCACAGTGAAAGCCAGCGTGGACGGCACGCGCGAGCTCACTGTCGGAGAAGGACATGGCGTGGTGAACTCTCTCGACATTGCCCTGCGCAAGGCCCTGCTTCCCTTTTACCCGGAAATCAAGGACGTCTCCTTGCTCGATTACAAGGTGCGCATCATCGACGGCCACGACGCCACCGCTGCCAAGACCCGCGTGCTCATCGTCAGCACCGACGGCGAGACCACCTGGGGTACAGTGGGCGTTTCCGAAAACATCATTGAGGCCAGCTGGCTGGCGCTGATTGATGGCATCGATCTCTTCCTACAGCGCAGGGGATAGGCGGCCACACTGCTGAGTTTTGTGCAGTGTTCAGAATGCTTTTCATAGAGGTGAGATGGGTAAGAATTCTGGTCTTGGCGGCGTAGAGCGGCTGCTTTGCACAGCACAATTACTCGATCCCTAACCATGACGCAGTATCTTTTGCCCATCCTCGCCTCCATGGCTTTAGCCCCAAGCGGACTGGGAGCCGAACGCTTTGATGTCGTGGTCTACGGCGGCTCGCCAAGCGGCATCACCGCCGCCATTTCAGCCGCTCGCGAGGGCCATTCAGTGGTCCTGCTAGAACCAACCAAGCATGTCGGTGGACTCAGCACCAGTGGACTCAACCGCGACGAGGCCGAGCACATGGATGTGCGTACTTTCGGCGGACTGAGTGAAAAGTTTCTACTGGCCGCCCATCTGCGCAGCCGGGGCTGGACTGAACTAAAATATCCCGACAAACGCCACCCGCGCACATGGCATTCGAATGTCGCGGAAAAGGTCTTTCTTGAAATGCTCAAGGAAGCCGATGTGAAAATACGCTATAAGCAACTCCTCAAGTCCGTGCAGAAAAAGGAGGCTAGCATCGTGTCGCTCACGGTACGGGGCGACATCACCTACAGCGCCAAAGTCTTTATCGACTGCACCTACGAAGGCGACCTGATGGCCAAGGCGGGCGTATCCTATCACGCCGGGCGTGAGTCGCGTGACCACTACCAGGAATCTCTTGCCGGGGTGCGCTACCTCGACGATCCCATTCCCGTCTCTCCCTACGATAAAGATGGCGAACTATTGCCCGGCATTATGCCTGGCAAGCCTCCCAAGGAATTCAGCGCCAGCTCGCATCCCATCGGCTACAACATCCGGCTCAACCTGACTCTCGATCCTGAGAACATGGTCGATATCGAAAAGCCCGACCGCTACGACCCTAAGCAGTATGAATTGCTCATTGGCAGCTTTCAAAGTAACAAACTCAAGACAATTGGCAACGTGCTCGCGCTCTACGGCATGCCCGGTAAAAAGCGCGAATGCAACAACCGCCAAGCGGCCATTGTGTCGATGAACATGCCCGGCGCACAAACCGCGTGGGCCGAGGCAAGCTTCGAAGAACGCGAAGCCATCCACCGCAAATATCGCGATTACACCCACGGCCTCCTGTGGTTCATGAAGACCGATCCTCGCTTGCCGGAGGCCGTACGCAAGGACATGGCCCGCTACGGCTTCTGCAAGGACGAGTGGACTGACAACAATCATTGGCCGTGGTATCTCTACATCCGTGCGGCACGCCGCATGATTGGCCCGGTGGTAATCACCCAACACGACATCATCGACAAGCGCGACAAACCTGACGTCATCCACATCGGCTCGCACTACATCGACTGTCACCACATCGCACGCTACGCCTACGACAAACACTCCTTCATCAACGAAGGCCGTATTTGGCAGGAAGGCAAAAACTTCGACATCCCATATCGCGCCATCACTCCCAAGCAGGAGGAATGCGACAATCTCCTTGTGCCCGTCTGCGTGTCTTCGAGTGCCGTTGCTTTTTGCGCCATCCGCCTCGAGCCCACTTGGATGCACCTGGGCGAGGCCAGCGGTATGGCCGCTTCGCTGGCCATCAAACACACGAAGGCTGTTCAGGACATCGACGTGCTCACTCTTCAGGGCATGATCAAGCAGCAGGGCATACCCTTGGACGTGCCGGATCGTGAATAAGATTGGCGCGAGCAAATGCGTAGATAAAATTTCCCATCTTCCCATGATTTCGCGTATCCTTTCCGTCCTCGTCCTCGGTCTCAGCCTGTCTTTTGGCAGTGCGCAAAAACAGCCACCGAATGTCCTCATCATTTCCATCGACGACCTCAACGACTGGGTCGGTGGTCTCAATGGCCATCCCCAGACCCTGACCCCCAACATCGATCGCTTGGCGGCCCGTGGTGTGCGCTTTGACAACGCACACTGCCAAGCACCCGTTTGCAACCCTTCGCGTGCCAGCTTGGGTGTATCGCTATACCCCAGCACCACCGGCATCTATTTCCTCAACCCGGACATCATGCAGTCCGACGTCGCCAAGAAAATTCCCACCTTTCCCAAACACTTCCAGGCCGAGGGATATGCGGTTTCAGGCGCCGGCAAACTTTTCCATGGAGCCAGCAATAAAATACACCTGCCGAATTGGGCGGGTCCTTTCGGCGGCATGGGCCCTCTTCCAAAAAAGAAGCTTACCACATTCAGCGGTCACCGGCTCTGGGACTGGGGCACCTTTCCCGAAACGGATGAACAAACTCCCGATCATAAGATTGCTGACTGGGGCATAGATGCCCTGAAGAAAGCTGACAAAAACAAACCCTTCTTCCTTGTCACCGGCTTTTACCGTCCACACGTGCCACATTATGCCCCCAAGAAGTGGATGGACAAGATCGCGATCGAAAGCACCAAACTTCCAGTGATCAAGAAAGACGACCTCAAGGATCTCTCCCCTTACGCCATTTCACTCACTCGCGATGAGCACGTTGCTCCTACCCACAAATGGGTTGTCGAGAACAAGGAATGGAAAAACCTCGTCCACACCTACCTCGCCTGTGTCCACTTTGTGGACCATCAGGTTGGTAAGGTGCTCGACGCACTGGATGAGAGCGGTCATGCCGACAACACCATCGTCGTATTGCTCTCAGATCACGGTTTTCATCTCGGCGAAAAGGAGCGATGGGCCAAACGTAGCCTGTGGGAGGACAGCACTCGTATTCCGCTGATCATGGCCGGCCCGGGCATTGCCAAAGGCAAGGCCTGCAAGAAACCCGCCGAACTCATCGATATCTATCCCACCCTGATGGATCTCACCGGACTCAAGGCACCCGCCAATCTTGAAGGCAACTCACTATTGCCTTTGCTTAAAAACCCCACCGCGGATTGGCCACACATGGCTCGTACAGAATTTGGGCCCAAAAACTACTCCATCCGCTCCGAGCGTTACCGCTACATCCACTACGCCGATGGTTCCGAGGAATTTTACGATCTAAACCAAGACGAGCACGAATGGAACAACCTGATCAAAGACGTGTCTCTCAAAAACGTCATCGCCAAGCATCGCGAACACGCTCCCAAGACTTTTCATGAAGTACTCGGCCAGAAATCCACTGGCCACAAGTGCTTCGGTGCCGCCAACAGATTGATCACCATCGATCCCGCGCATTGAGCCGAACCGACCCATACCCTTATACACATGCAAATCATGATTGTTAAATCCGTTACCACCCTAATCGCCATGATCTGCCTCATTGGCGTCGCAAATGCTCAGAAACTCGACCCCACTCAGGCTCAATACGTCAAAAAATACGCCAAACAACCAAACCCTCCCAAGCCGGAGAACATGCTCCTCAACTCCGATAAAGAGCCCACTCTTGAGGAGGGCTTTAGCGCACTTCTCGATGGCAACAGTCTGAAAGGCTGGACCCCTCTTGGTGGCAAGTGCACCTTTGAAATCAAAGACGGTGTAGTTACCGGCACGGTGGTGAAGGGATCCCCCAGCACCTACCTGTCCAGCGACAAGGAATACAGCGACTTCATCTTCAGCTGTGAAATGAAGTGGATCATCAACAGCAATTCAGGTGTGATGTTCCGCGCCCGTCAGAGAGGCGAAGGTAAAATCATCGTGTTCGGACCCCAGGCAGAGATGGAAGGTTTCAGCGAGCGCGGCTGGTCGGGTGGTATTTATGGCCAGAGCAACGGTGGCTGGTGGTATCCTATGTGGCTTCAAGAGCATGCCAAAGTACGCAAGACCCTTAAGGAAAACGACTGGAACCGCCTCACAATTCAAGCCAAAGGCAAGACCATCAAAACATGGGTGAATGGCGAACCCGCTGCCCACTGGATCAATGATGAATTCCTCAAGGGCTTCTTCGGCCTGCAGGTACATTCCGGTAAGGATGGCCAGGTCCAATGGCGCAACATCAAGGTTAAGGAGCTGAAGTAACATTTGGACTTCCCGGCCAATTGCCGATTGAATCACGCGCATGACGCGTCTCCCCCTTCGGCTCACGGCCTGCCTTATCGGCATGGCCTGCCTATGGCTGTCCTCTTGCGGAGAGAAGCAGGACACCGCGTCCACCTCCAAACCGGATCAACCCGTCGCTCAGCAAGACGGGCCCATCATCCCGCCGGATGATGTGGTCCACGCCCAATACGCCGGTTCCAAGACCTGCAAGGAATGTCACGCCGAGGCCCACGCCGCCTGGGAGAACTCCCATCACGGCATGGCGGAGCGCGAATACGACCCAGCGCTCGACGAAGACGCTTTCAAGCCCAAGCGCATCCTCAAACACGGCAAGCAGAAGAGCGAGACCTTCCTCAATGCCGATGGCCTTGCCAAGATCCTGACTCTGGGCAAGGACAACCAGCGCCGCGCCTACCCCATCAAACGCATTATCGGTCACGATCCCCTGCGTCAGTTTCTCATCCCCGCTCCGGGTGGTCGTCTGCAGACCTGCGATGTCACCTGGGATCCGAACAAGAAAGAACTCTTCGACGTCTATGGCGAGGATGAACGCCTTCCCGGCGACTGGGGTTCTTGGACCGGCCAAGGCATGAACTGGAACGCCATGTGCGCCTCATGCCACAACACCCGCCTGCGTAAAAACTATATTCCCCGTACTAACAGCTACAAGACGACTATGGCGGAGATGACTGTCAGCTGCGAGTCCTGCCATGGGCCCATGAAAAAGCATGTCGAATGGCAAAATAACCCACCAAAGGGCTATGATCCAAAAAAGAAGAACTTCAAGGATCCCACCATTGTCCGCCAGACAAAGGACCAGATGCTCGAAACCTGTGCTGCCTGTCACGCTCGGCGCGGCGAGGTTACCGGTGACATGGTGCCAGGCGATTCTTTCTTCGATCACTACAACCTCACCGTTACTGACGAGACCGACATCTATCACATCGACGGTCAGGTTCGCGACGAGAACTACGTCTTCTCCTCTTTCCTATCGAGTAAGATGCATCATGCCGGTGTGCGCTGCGGAGACTGCCACGAACCACACACCAACAAACTGCTCATTGCCGACAACATGCTGTGCATGCGTTGTCACACAGCACCCACTCCGGAGTATCCCAACGTGCCGGTGGTACACCCCACCAAGCATGGCAACCATGCCGTGGGCAGTGCCGGCAACGACTGCCGTAACTGCCACATGCCACACACCACGTATATGGGTCGCGATCCCCGCCGCGATCACGGATTTACCATTCCCGATCCCCTTCTAACCAAAGAATACGGCACTCCCAATGCCTGCAACCGCTGTCACAGCGACAAGGATGCCGACTGGGCCCTGGAGTGGACGGACAAATGGTATGGCGAAAGAATGAATCGCCCGACTCGCACGCGTGCCATCCTGATTGGCAAGGCGCGCCGAGGAGATCCTGACGCACGCCTCGGACTCATCCAAATGCTCAAAACCGAACCCATTGCCACATGGCAAGCAACCGCTGCCCATCTGCTAGAGCGCTGGGTGATGGATCCGGAAGTTTCCCAAGCGCTTGTGAAAGCGCTCGAGAACAAGAGTCCCTTGGTGCGCGAAGCCGCCCTACGCTCACTCACTGTCCAGGCCAGGGAGAACACCCCATCGGTCCGCCATGCCATCCAATCCCTCTTGGATGACTCCAGCCGCTCGGTACGGGTCGCTGCGGCCTGGGCCTTGGTTGATACCCTCGATCTCAAGAGTAAGGCCGGACGCGAGCTGGTGCACATGCTCGATCACAACGCCGACCAACCGCTTGGCCGTATGCAACTCAGTCAGTTCGCTTTTCTACGCGGCAATACCGAAGCCGCCATTGCGCAAATCAAGAAGGCCATCGAGTGGGACCCCAACTCTCCACCTTTTCATCATGATCTGGCAATCCTCCGCAGTATGACCGGTGACATCAAGGGCTCAATCAGTGCTCTAGAGCAAGCAGTGCACCTCAACCCAAAGGAACCCGAGTATCACTACAAGTTGGGTCTCGCTTGGAACGAAGCCCAAAATCTCCGCAAATGTGTTGCTTCTCTTGAAAATGCACTTGAGCTAGACGACTCAAACTCCCGCGCATGGTATAATCTCGGGCTGGCATACAACAGTCTACAGGAACCACAAAAAGCCATCGGAGCGCTTATCAATGCCGAGGCCACGAATCCCAATGACGCCACCATTCCCTACGCCCGCGCCACCATTCATGCACGAGTCGGCCAACGGCAACAGGCTATTGAGGCCACAACCAAAGCCATCCAAATTCGACAGGACTATCCTGAAGCCATTCAATTGATGCGCCAACTGATGCGCTGACACAGGCTCAGGACAAGGCTTGTCTTGCAAAACACAGGACTTGGGCTAAAGATGTGATGTATAGTGCAGCTTTACTGCCTTAGCATCATGGACATTTACGTTGGCAATCTGCCTTATTCCGCCACCGAGGAAGAACTCGGTGAATTGTTCTCTTCATTCGGACCGGTCAAGCGGACTACCATCATCAAAGACAGAGAAACCGGTCGATCGAAGGGATTCGGCTTCGTCGTTCTTGCTGATGAAAGCCAGGTTCAGGCCGCTATCGAAGCCATCAATGGCAGTGAGGTGGGTGGCCGCGTGCTCAAGGCCAATGCCTCAGAACCCAAACCTCGCTTCAAGCCCGGCGGCAACTCTGTAGGTGGTGAGCGAAATTCTTATTCCGGCGGTGGCGGTCAACCTCGCCGCGGTTCCTCCAACAATTTCAGTGGCGGCGGACAATATGGGGACGATGGCCCACGTGGAAAATATGGCGGTGGCAAATCCAAAGGCAGCCAAAAAGGCAAGCGTAGGCAAAAGGGCGGCTACGACGATGGCTGGTGAACTCACATCAATTGCCATAGATGCGCATCACTCTCGGCGTTATACCGGTGAAAATTTCCCATGCGATCGTACCGGCCTTCGCCGCGACTTCAGCCACAGAGATGTTCGGGCCAAAGAGTTCGACCACATCCCCGATCTTCGCATCCGCATGATCGCTGATGTCCACCATCACCTGGTCCATCGTGATGCGTCCCAGAATCGGACAGCGCTTATCAGCAATCCATACCTCGGCTCCCTGCCCGGATAGATGACGCGGGTAGCCATCGCCATAACCGACTCCAATGGTTGCCACCTGAGTCGGTTTCTCGGTGATATAATCCCTGCCATAGGATACGCCATGACCCGCCGGCAGAGTCCGGATAAGAGTAATTCGCGATTTAAGCGACATCACCGTTGCCAACTCCCGTTGCTTTTCCGGATTGGATGATACGCCGTATAGCATCAGACCAGGGCGGGCCAAATTTGAGGCCGGGCTACGGTAACCCATGAGTCCTGCACTGTTGAGCAAGTGCCGCCACATGAAGTCCTGCGACCCACCAATCGATTCAATCAACTGTTCAAATATTTGAACCTGACCCTCTGTAAATGCCTGATCCTCATCGGCTGATGGCAGGTGCGAACCAATGCCAACGAGTTCCAAATTGGAAAGGCCCTTGAGCTCGCCCATGCAATCAATCAGAACATGCGGGAGGAAGCCTCCTCGGCCCATGCCCGTGTCCACAGCAATGTGCATTGGTGAAAGCACCCCTACCTGTGCCGCAATGCGGTTAAAATCTTCAGCCTCCTCCATGGAAGAGATGCAGGCCACCCATCCGTGCTCAACAATCTCTTGGCGCTCGCCTTCCCATGTCGGTCCGAGTAAATAAATGGGAGTGGAGATTCCCGCCTCGCGAATACGTCGAGCCTCACCGACGTGTGCCACACCGAGATAGGCGACACCCTCGTCAGCAGCAACTTCAGCAATGGATTCCAACCCGTGGCCATAAGCACCTGCCTTGACCACCGCCATCAACTCACAACCACTCCATTCGCGCGCTTTTGAAAGATTGTGACGCAGGGCACCGAGGTTGATCTCGGCCCAGCAGCGTGGTTCAGACACAATGGAGTCGGACATGTTCAAGCCAAATTAGTCGGAGCTCGATGCGAGGCAAGACTTCAGGACGCCCACACCAATCGCAATGCATCGAGACGAATCCGGCTCGAGGACAGGGCTTCCACAACTTCTCTCAGATGCTCCTGTAAGGCTTCAATCTCCTCGGGCTTTACCTGTGGGTTGCGGTGCGCAAGGTCCTTAAGCCGCTCCAGCTCGGCCTGAAGGTGCTCATTGGCCTGAGTCTTGGCTTCCTCAATGATGGTCTTGGATTGCTGCTCGGCAATTTTTTTACCTGCTTCCATCATCAAGGGTAGGAACTTTTTACGAAAGACCTCTTGCCCGACCAGCTTCCGGGGATCACCCGGCTCCAAAGCCTTACGCGGCCATTTCGGCTCATGCGGCTTACCCTGGTGATCCACGCATATTTTGAGGATGGTAGGTGGTAAAAAGCGATCGGCTTGAAGGCGGGATGGAGCCAGCGGCTCAAGAATAAAGTTAGCCTCGAGCCAGATGGCCTTCTCTCCACCGCGCCGTTTCCAAATCGCAAAGCTGGCATTGCCTCGTTCGCTGGTCATGAATTGCTCTATGGCTCCCAGTAACAGTGGGTGGTCAGCCGTCAGGAAATTAAGATCCTCTCGCACCAAAGCCTGTTCACGTTCGAAGGTGACAGCCAGTCCATCCTCGGGCAGATCGGCGAAGGCCTCGGACTGGCGCTGACCTCGACCAAGGTGATACGTGCGCGGACTGAGGTCGGAAACATCCAGACCCAAATGATCCATTAGGCGAACCACAAATCGCTCGAAACGAGCATCCACATCACATTCGCAAATTTCATCAATCAGATCGAGTGAAAGCTCCGGCTTTGGCGAACCAAGTTCCAACAGGTGATCGTGACCATGAGCCAATTCCTCGGAAATTTGATCCGCCAGCTTGCGACTCCGCTCTAGGAATTGAGAGACAACAGTTTGGTCGGTCTCGTCAATTTCTTCCATTTCGGGGAGCAGAGTGGTCGCCAGCGCGGTCGCACCTTTCAGCGGTTTGGTGAAAGCGTTTAATCCTTCATGTAGCCAGCGGGCTTGAAGTTCCGAACGGCTACCAACTCCGTAGGGCACATGAATGTTGATCGTTCCCGTCTGACCAATACGATCAAGACGTCCGATTCGCTGCTCAAGCAATTCCGGATCCTGCGGCAAACCGAAAAGTATCAGGTGACGGGCAAACTGGAAGTTACGCCCCTCTGATCCGATCTCCGAGCAGATCAGGATACGCGCACCCTCGGCATCAGCGAACCATGCCGCATTGCGGTCTCGTTGTACTAAGTTGAGATCTTCGTGAAAGAGAGCCGTATCCACTTGCATGAGATCGAGCAAACCTTCCTGAACCCGTATTGCCATTTCGGGGGAACTGGTGATCAGCAGCACCTTTTCGTCCTCGGCCTGTTTCTTTAACCAGTCGGCCAACCATTGAAAGGGGGATTGCCCATCCAACAACGGATGCATGTGGGCCTTGCGCTCGGGAAAGCCCTTAAGACGCTCACGGGTGTTGCGAAATAGCACCCTCCCCGTACCAAAATGATCGATCAATTCAGAAGCGAGTTCCTCACGTGCGTCCTCGTCACCATTCAGCACTCTCTCATTCAATGCAACAGCACTCGGCGAATTTGCACACATGTCGGCGAGTTCAGCAGGATTTTCACCAGCCAACAGAGCATCTACCACCCGAGCCAACTCGACGTGTCCCTCGGTCTCGTTGGCATATGCTTTAAGATCGTGATAACGCTCGGGATCGAGCAGACGCAATCTGGCAAAATGACCTTCGGGCCCGAGCTGTTGCGGGGTGGCCGTCAGCATAAGAAGTGAGGGAACCTTGGCGGAAAGCAACTCCACTGCCTGGTATGCTTCAGAGGCTCCTTGTGGTGACCAATCGAGGTGATGAGCCTCGTCGACGATCATCACATCGAAATCCGCATCTGCTGCTTGTTGGGCTCGCTCGGGGTCACCTGCAAGAAAGTCGGTCGAAGTGAGTATCCACTGCGAGTCGAGAAAGGGATTAGCACCTGGCTCTCCCGTTTCAATCGAAACACAGCGCTCCTCATCAAAGATTGCAAATGACATGTTGAAGCGGCGCAGAAGCTCCACAAACCATTGATGTATGAGGGGCTCGGGAACCAGAATTAGGCAGCGCCCGGCACGCCCGGTGATCAGTAGATGATGGAGAATCAGGCAGGCCTCGATCGTTTTACCCAGTCCCACCTCATCGGCCAGCATCAATCGCGGTTGAAGTCGGCTCACCCCCTCAAGGGCAATCGCCATCTGATGCGCAATGAGTTCGATGCGCGCCCCCATGAACCCCCGTGCCGGTGATTGACGGATGCGGGCATTCCATTTCAGCGTTTCGCTGCGTAAATCATATTCGCGAGGCGCATCGCAAAGTCCTGCAAGCAGGCGCTTTTCGGGTCGCACGAAACTGAGGTGGTCTGGCAGCTCATCTTCGGAGAGAACCCAGCCCTTCCCATGGTAGATTAGCAGGCCCTCATCTTCATCCACACGCTCGACAATCCGCTGATCCCCGATGTCATCCCCAGCTTCGAGCTTCACCCTAACGATGGGTGCATTCTCCATGGCATAGACACGCTTTTCATCGGCCGCGCCAAAATAAATTTCCACGCGATCTCCATCAACTTCAAGCACATGACCCAATCCCAATGTGGGCTCTGAACTCGAAATCCAACGCTGTCCGGTTTTTGCAAGCACAAGTTGTGATATGAGCAAGTCGCGTTGTGGTCGAGGGAGATATGAAAGAAACTTAAGAAATTCAAAGCTTGCGGGATCGAATCCAATCTTTAGGTTTCCCACATCAGCGCAGATGTATTGTTTGCGCCCAATCGAACAACACAACCAATATGAAAATCGTTAAAATTGCCATCACCGCTGCTGCGCTCGCTCTTTTTGCCGCTTCCTGCTGCCCCAAAGCTCCCTGCTGCGGTAGCTGCCAAACCGCTCCTTCCAAGTAAGGAACTTCTGGTTTAAGATACCATTCAACAAAAGCTCGGCTCCTGCATCAAGGGACCGAGCTTTTTTGTGTCATGTTTTGGAGTCTTGGTATGGCCATGGCTGACTCATCAGCATCCACCGGAGAAGCCGCCACTCCAGATGACAGCATTCCCGAAATGCAAATTGTTCATGGCTCTCATGCAGTTTAGTGCGAACAAGCAACTCATCGCTGGCAACACAATCCACAACAGGCCAAATCAGATCAAATCAGGCCGACATGCCCAGCCGTAACCATGGGCTGACTGCAAACAAGTTACCCAAAAAAAGTCCGCAGCCGGCTTCACCGACTACGGACTTTCGACTCTTGGCCCCCAAGAAGAAAGCTCACTCTAGACTAGGCTTGGCTGCACGCCCCTGTTTGTCAGGACGACCAATACCGGGACGATCACCCCCGCGATGCGGACCTTTGCTGAATTCTTCTCCGCTGACGATACCATCTCCGTCAGCATCCAACTTGTCGAAGAGTTGACCAGCAATCTCAGGATTATCTTGTGCGCGCTCACCGGCAAGAAACTCTTCCTTACTGATGTTTCCATCACCATTGGTATCGAGTTTCTCAAGGATCTCGCCGGGGGCAGGGCGAGCACCGCCTCCCCTGCGACGATGACCGATTTCCTTAACAGTGATTTTACCATTGCCATCGGCATCCATCATTTCGAAAGCCTTGGCGGCACGCTCGGGATTCTCCTTGGAACGATCACCGGCCATAAATTCGGCCTTGGATATGGAACCGCTATTGTCAGTGTCCAGCTTCTTGAGGAGCTCACCGGGATTGGGACGCTTGCCGTGACGCTTGCGATCGCCTTCGGCGTAACTGAGGGTTCCCGCAAGAACGAGGATACTAATGATGTTAAATGTGGTCTTCATGACTTGGATGTATTGGGTTGCGAAGCATCGGCAATGCGATTTGTTTGTTGCCGTATATGATGGTGAAACCACCCGTACGAGTTGAAGTTGCAAAAAACCTGTATTTTTTTGCAACCTCTCGTGTCATGCCGTGAATTTGGCCTTCTCCCGGTCTTGTCCCCGTTGTTCCCTAGCTCTGAACATGAAGATTGGAATCGCCCAAATCAACCCAGTCATTGGGGATTTTCCTAGCAACGCGAAGCGAATTCTAGCCGCTTACCGCGAATGCATTGAGGCAGGCGCGGATCTTGTGCTGACTCCGGAACTGTCCTTAACGGGTTATCCACCTCGGGATTTGGTGTTCAAATCCCAATTCGTTCCAAAATGCCACCAAGCACTCGACTATCTCGTCGGTGAAACCAAGGACATTCCACTGATCGTGGGATATATAGATCAGAACCACCCAAATCATAAAGGCAAACCCTTCCGCAATGCCGCGGCCTGGCTTGAGAACGGTGAGATCAAGCATCGAATCTTCAAGACATTGCTACCCACCTACGATGTCTTCGACGAGCGCCGTTATTTCGAACCTGCAGATCATAACCAGATCATTAATTGGAAGGGCAAACGCATTGGCATCACCATCTGCGAGGACATTTGGACTGTGGATCATTTACAGCGTCCCTACTATGATGCAGATCCCGTCCGACAACTCAGCGAACAGAGCATGGATCTATTACTCAACTTGTCCGCTTCGCCCTTCCACCTCGGCAAGCCCATCCAGCGCCGCGCGATGATTGCCGGCATCGCCCACAAGGCCAAGGTTCCTGTGGTCTATTGCAATACCATTGGCGCCAACGACCAACTCATCTTCGACGGTCATTCCCTTGTTGCCGGCACCAATGGGCGTATCACCGCGCAGCTTCCCGGCTTTATTGAACAATGCCGGGTGGTCGACCCTTTTGCTGCAGTCGAAAATGACGTGGAGATGGATCAGCCCGATATCGCCCAGATTCACCAAGCTCTGGTTTTGGGGGTGCGCGACTACGTGATCAAATGTGGCTTCTCTAGTGTTTGCCTTGGCCTGAGCGGTGGCATCGATTCGGCTCTAACGGCCGCCATCGCCGCTGAAGCACTCGGAGGTGACATGGTCCACGGCCTGACCATGCCCAGCCAATACTCCTCACAAGGGAGTATCGATGACTCAGTCGCGCTGGCAAACAATCTTGGCATTCGTTGCGACGAGGTGACCATCGGAACCGCCTTCGAGTCCATCAAGGAAACCATGTCCCCAATCTTTGGCGATCGGCCCGAAGATGTTACCGAAGAGAATATCCAGGCCCGTTTACGTGGCCTACTGCTCATGGCATTATCCAATAAGGACAACCATCTGCTACTGACCACTGGCAACAAGAGTGAATTGGCTGTCGGCTATTGCACCATCTACGGCGATATGAACGGTGGCTTGGCCGTCATCTCGGATCTACCGAAAACCAAAGTCTTTGAACTTGCGCGCTGGATCAACCGCGAGAGGGAAATCATCCCATGGAACACCATTGATAAACCACCAAGTGCTGAACTTCGTCCCGACCAGAAAGATCAGGACACCCTTCCCGAATACGAGGTCCTTGATGCCATCCTCGAGCTATATATCGAGTATCACATGAGTGCCGATGAAATTATCCAACGCGGTCACGATGAAAACATCGTGCGCTGGATTCAGCGCCGGGTGGATCTCAATGAGTGGAAACGTCACCAGGCAGCTCCGGGCCTGAGGGTCACCTCAAAGGCCTTTGGAATGGGACGCAGGATGCCAATCGCGCAGCGATTCATAGGCTAAGCGCAGCGATTCATAGGCTAAGAGCAACGATTAGTGGGCTAAGCGAAGCGATTAGTGGGCTAAACAGAGCGACTCATCACCAGCCGAGACAATGCATTGGCTCATCTCTGTCTTTCATACTCAATCGGATTTGACCACAGCCTTATGCTGCGCATCTTAGTTCCATGGCCACCGCAAACCCCCGACTAATTCGCGCTTTACGCGAAACTGCCGCCAAGCTGGAACAACCGGAAGTCACCTACAAATGGTCCAGCTTCTCCAACTGCAACTGTGGCCACCTCATCCAAACTGTCACCGGTCTTGACGCCACCGATCTTCAACGGCAGGCAATGATGCACGATGGCGATTGGGGCAAGCAGGCGCATCAGCGCAACCATGTCTCCACCACCCCGCCACAACCGGACTATGGCGACCGTCCACCACTCGATGAGGGTGCGTGGGAACCCGAAAATATCGGAGCCTGTGCCGTAACCGGTGTTTCCATGGACTTCGTATTTTACTCGCTTGAGGGTCTCGGTCTGAACGCTGCAGATATTGAACAACTCGAGCGACTGAGCGATCCTACAATACGCCGTCGGCTTGGAGCCGAGAATGCCCACTACCCACATCATGTGCGAGAGAACGTCATTCAATATCTTCGCACATGGGCCGACATGCTCGAAGAGCAGTTGCCTACCGAGCCAGCCTTCATCGCCAAGCGCACCAGACAAACTTCTTCAGACATGGATAGCACTCCGACGGTTGAATTGGCAGTGCAACAGGTGTGCTGAGACCTCCATACCCTCTCTTGGCATGTGATGATGAACCACACCATGCAGTTCCTCCACATGCACAGAGGTCATGCCTTTACTAATGATACAACTGGCAAACACCAACCGACAAATGCTGGGAAAATGTTCATGGCTTATCAAATCGGCTGTTTATAATCTTTCCTGACAAGCAAGCCTGACGGCCAATGAGCCTACGATACCGCCCATTCATCCGCAGCGCCTCCTTCGCATCAAGCACATCAGTCCCACCAGACCCAGTGCGGCAAACATAGGTTCCGGAACAGGATCAGGACCTAGGCCCGGCGTGGGCAAAACCGCGCGAAAATCCAATGCATTGTCATTTGTATCGGTGCCCATTTCATCGCGAGACAGACTGAAACCTTCTGCAGCACCGATTGCAGGCGACCCTTCACCATAACCATCCACACCAGCCTCACCATACCTTAAAGCGTCGATTAACACATTGGATCCGTCGCGCAACTCAATGGTATCACCGGGACCATTCTGCCAATCGATGTTTCCAATCAAATCACTGACTATGGATAATGAGGGCTCAGCATTTGCAGTAGAGATCACAAACATTCCATCCAAAGGAATGACCCCTCCCATCAAATGAACGCTACGGTAGGTGGCACCATCTTGGTTGATCCCAACTAGTGACCAGCCGTCCAGTGACAGTCCCGGTGTTCCCCGAAGCTCCGTAAACACTGCATCTCCATCAGCGCCCGGTTGATCGTAATACACCTCCTGTATCACTACCGCGGAAACTGCGATTGAGGCGCCACACAAATATAACATAACTGACAGCATCTTCATATATGTTTTTCTGTTTTATATATATAATTACCAGAGTCACCTCTAATTCCTGCAAATTGGAAAATAATTCACAGTTCCTGCAACTTCTTCAGTTCTGTGGTGTTGAATTGT
>JBMYMN010000039.1:0-18950 GCA_049597355.1 Luteolibacter sp. | reverse complement strand
CTTGTCGAGTTCGGCTGCCATGGTAATGGTATTGGTGCCTCGGCGTGGATCGGAGCCAGCGATTTCCGCGATTTGATGCATGTCTGCACCGATGCCATAATATTCAAAAAGGCGCTGCACTGTGGCGGATACGCAGTAGCCCTTTTGGCCCTGATCGACCATGGGAAGGTTCGCTACGTAAATGTCGCCATTATGGGATTTGACTACATTTTGGGCCAGCTGACCCAAACGGACAGCGGCACCACCCCGTTCGTGCTTGAGTGATGCGGCGAGCATGCCTTTGGCGCCAGGCCGAGCGATACGCAGCCTGAGAAACTCCTGTCTGCCGCCGGAAAGGGCGCCCTCGTTGTGTTCGAGTAGTGCGGTGGCGATCTGATTGGAATTCCAGCTGTAACCTTCGGTCAACAGCCCGTTGCTCGGTTTCGCCGTGCGTTGACGGGGGTGGGTCTTGAGCTGTTCAGTCATTACATTGCGAATGACGGTGACGCGCTTCTTGAGCACTTCCGCTGAGATGGTACCGTTATCGCCGCGGTTGTAGAAAGAGACACTGACGAGGTTGAGTTTGCCCTCGGCGAAGTCGGCAATGACCTCTTGCGCTTGTACCTTGCCATCAAAGGCTGTGAGTTCAACACGAGTGCCGGGAATCACGTTGGTCGCCAACTTTGCCCGGGTCTTGTCAGCGGTTAGCCAGCGATAAAGTTTGCGATTTCCTAGGGTGAATGTCTTTTCAAATTCGGTTGTAGAGATCTTCCAACTGTGTGGCGCATTGAGTAGCGAATCCAGTGAGCAGGGAACACCATTGGCCGCCATCGGTGCGGCCAGCCCTGCCATGAGGGCCAGTGTCAGAAATCGTAAGGGCATCCTTCATGAATAGCCCATGAATGAGTATGCCTCAAGAAGAGGGTTCAGAAACCTCTTATCATTCTTTGTCGTCGGGCGTTTGCTGTGGCGTGATGATAAAACCGTCTTCAGCTTGGCCAAACTTTTGATAACGGCCATCGAGTAGCGCTTCCGCAGCCAGCGCACAAAGGGCGGCGTCGACCAGGTCGATGTTGCGTAGTCCGGTGGCATCATAGCCGGCCTCGCTCAGAATTTGACGCCTGATTCGGCCCTTGGACTTGGCTGAAACCTTGCGCCCTGCAAGCATGCAGGCGACAGCCTGAGGAAAGGTTTCGCAGAGCACCGGAGGCTCCACAACACCGCCGTCGTAGATGGGGTGGGTTGCCTCCAGCAGGCGATAGAGACCGAGACCATTGCGCACCCAATCATAGAAACTAGAGCTGGATGCCCGACTTTGAGTGGGTGTGCTAAAACAGGAAATACGCTCGCCGTTGATTTGCAGAGATCGCTCGCAGTTGCGTGAACCGCCATCTCTGGCCCAACGGCAGGGTGAATCGATGGCGATGGCCAACGGTTGATGCATTTTCACCCACGAGACCAGTTTGGCCATGTTTTTGAAGTGTGCCGGTTTGAAGCGTCCACCTTCCAGCAACACCACATGGAAACCTTTCTGTGTAGCACCCACGTCAATGCCGACCACACGTTTCATCATAGCTTCTCGACCTGAACGAGCACCTCCATCTGGCAATGACCGCTACCCATGTAGGTGCCCTCCACTGGTGCCACGTCATCGTAGTCACGGCCGACGGCCACTTTGATGTAGCGCTCGTCGGCAAGGTTGTTGTTTGTGGGGTCATAGCCTACCCAGCCCATGCCGGGGAGGTAGATTTCGGGCCAAGCATGGGAGGCCTGGGCGCCGACTAGATGATCGGTGGGGCCGTTGTAGAGATAGCCCGAGGCGTAGCGAGCCGCGACTCCGATGGTGCGGCACATACCCAGCATCACATGGGTGAAGTCCTGGCAGACTCCACGGCGCATGGCATAGGACTCAGCCAGCCGGGTTTGCACCGCAGTGGAGCCGGGCTCGTAGCTGAATTTTTCATGAATCCAGCTCATGATAGTTGATGCCTTATCGTGGATGGCGGGTAGTTCCCGCGTTAGGTCCAAGGCCTGCTTCCAGACTTCCGGATTCTTCTCTACCTGTCGCGTCTCCTGCAGGTAGGGCCAGATGATCTCGCGGACCTCGGCGGCGCGGGATTCGTCGAGGGTTGCGGCCATGGCTTCGGCGCTCAGTTCAAGCGGCAGATTGTGGACCTTAATCCGGCTCTCGATCTCGAGCTTGTCATGTGCCTGCGGCAGCTCGAAGTGGTGGGTGACGTTCTGGAAAAGATCGCTGAAACGCTTGAGCCGGGTGGCTGGCAACACCCGGATGATAGCTGAGATGGTCTTCTGCAGCGGAAAGGTGCGCGGTTCCAGATGCAGGGTGTTCTGACTACGCGTCACTGGTCCCGAATAGCGGAAGGTGGTGCGGTGCAGCACGGACAGGCGCGTGCCATCGGCTGACTGACCGGCGTCACTCACTGTTGCTGTTGCATTTGTTGCATCTGCCATTGGTGCGATAAGGCGCTGGCGGATGGTGAGCTGGGATCCGATGGGATGGAAACCTGAAACTTTTCGGGCATCAGCACGAAGCTCTCGAAGATGGCGTCGCCGATAGCGTTGAACTGCTGCTGCAGGCCGTCGAGGGTGCTGTGGAGGCCGATGTCGAAGGCCTCCTCGGTGGAGCCGAAGTTGAGCTCGGCCAAGAGCTTGCCGGTCCGGCGCTCGGCCTCGTTCACAAAGCTGCCCTGTGGGCTGCCCGAGATGCAGTGCAAGGCCTGATCCACGCGCTCGATGCAAAAGCTGACCGAACGTGGGAACTCGCGGGCGAACACAAGGAAGTCGAAGACGCCACGCGCATCTATCTCGCGCTTTGTCACCCGGTAGGCGCCGAGTGCTCCGCAGGAACGCAGAATGGCCGACCAGTGCAGGGCATCGAAGGACGCACCGCGCGGGCTTTCGTCATCCACCGGCAGATAGCTGTTGATGTCGAGAAAGCGGGTGGTCTTGTCGGCGCGCTCGAGGTGGCGGCCCAGGGACATGAACTCCCAGGCTTCATTGCGAGCAAGGGTCGAGGCAGCGATGCCAAGGAAGGTGACAGCGGAACGGCGGATGGTCTGGTGGAAGAGTACCGGTTCCTGAGAGAGCATGCGCGAGGCATTGGCCGAGTTGACGAAGAGGTAGAGCGAGTTGAGTTCCTCCCACAATTCATCCGAGAGTTGATCGCGCACCATGCGGGCGTTCTCCCGGGCATGAGCCACGCAGGAGCAGACGCTATTGGGGTTGCGCCGGTCAAGCGCCAGAAAGTCGACAGCCTCCGCACTGTTGGCGTCGGCGTGCAGTGCGTGGAAGGCCTCATCGTCGCCTGCACTTTGGATGATGGGCTCCCAGATGGCGTTGAGCTGTTGGCGGTCGAGCTCTTCGCTGTCCAAGAGCAACTGTTGGTTGACGTCAATCAGCCGCGCGAGGTTGTCGGCTCGTTCAACATGACGGACCATCCAGTAAAAGGTGTTGGCAACGCGGGATAACATCAGCTTTCAGTGTTCAGTGCCCAAGCACCCAGGTGTCCTTGCTGCCGCCACCTTGGGAAGAGTTGACGACCAATGAGCCCTTGTTGAGGGCGACCCTGGTGAGGCCGCCGGGAACGATCTTCACGTCCTTGCCGTAGACGATGTATGGGCGCAGATCGAGATGGCGGCCCTCCATGCCACCCTCGCACCAAGTTGGCGCGCGCGACAGCGAGATAACGGGTTGGGCGATGTAGTTGCGTGGATCGGCGATGATCAATTCGCGGAACTTCTCGATCTCCTCCTTGCTCGCGCTGGGGCCCATCAGCATGCCATAGCCACCGGATTCGTTGGCGGCCTTGACTACCAGTTCGGGCAGGTGATCGAGGATGAACTTGTAGTCCTTCTCCTCGGAGGCGAGGTAGGTCGGCACGTTGGGCAGGATGGGTTTTTGGCCGAGGTAGTATTCGATGATGCGCGGCACGAAGTAGTAGATCACTTTGTCGTCGGCCACACCGGTGCCGACGGCGTTGGCCAGTGACACGTTGCCGGCCATGTAGGCGTTCATCAGGCCGGGCACTCCTAGCACGGAGTCCTTGCGAAAGACGACAGGATCGATGAAGTCGTCGTCGATGCGGCGGTAGATCACGTCCACCCGCTGCAGTCCGCGAGTGGTGCGCATGAAGACGAAGTTGTCGTGCACGACCAGATCGCGGCCTTCGACAATGTCGATGCCCATTTCACGCGCCAGGTAACAATGCTCGAAGTAGGCGCTGTTGTAGCAACCGGGAGTGAGCAGCACACAGTTGGGGTCCTGTTGTCTTCCTGGCGAAATGTAATGCAACATGTTGAGCAGTTCGCGTGGATAAGAACTGACCGAGCGCACCTGCATGTCTTCGAACAGGCGGGGGAAGGCACGCTTGAGGGCGTTGCGATTCTCAAGCAGGTAGGAGGCACCAGAGGGACAGCGACCATTGTCCTCGAGCACATAGTACTGGCCGTCGTCACCGCGGATCAGGTCCGAGCCACAGATGTGGATGTAGATGTCGCCGGGGACATCCACACCTCGGAACTCCGGACGGTAGTGCTTGGCGTTCTCGATGTAGTGGGCGGGGATGACCTCGTCCTTGATGATCTGCTGCTCGTGGTAGATATCGTGAAGGAACAGATTCAACGCCACGATGCGCTGGGTGAGGCCGGCCTCAAGATGCTCCCATTCCTCGGCGGGCATCACCCGCGGCACGGGATCGAAGGGGAAGATGCGCTCAGTACCCTGATCGTCGCTGTAGACGTTGAAGGTGATGCCCTGACGCAGGAAGTAGAGTTCGCAAATCTCTTTGCGGGCCTCGAAATCCTTGGGGTCCAGTTGGTCGAAGCGCTCCTGCAGGGTCGCGGCATGGGGCCGCACGAGACCGTCCGACGAGAACATTTCGTCGTAGAATTGGCCGGGATCGTAGCCGGTAAACACGGGTTTCAGAGAGGGTTAGGTCAGCACAAAGCAAGATACGCGCCAATTCGAGGTGCAGGAGGGGATGTGGATTCTTGATAGGCTCTCGTGGGGGAGGGGCGCTGGTAGTGGCGGGTATATTATAAATGTCTCAATTGTGTGAAATTCATGCCCTGTCTCGTTTCGCTGTCTTTGGCGGCCTCCACCACCTCAATAAGGACATCGGTGAGAAGCACAAGGTCTGCAAAGAACACCCCCAAGTGGCGAAGTCATTGCTCGATTCCACCTTCACATTCGAAAAATATATCTCTGCCAACAGTCGCCCTGCTGCTTACATCATAGATCCAAAGCCCCTTAAGAAATGAAACTGCCAGCTTTCCTTTTCGGCATCGCATTGAGCACAGCCGCATTTGCCGCCAAGCCCAACATTGTCCTGATCAATACCGACGATCTCGGCTACGGCGATCTCGGCTGCTACGGGGCCACCAAGGTCAAGACGCCCCACATCGACAAGTTGGCCAGAGAGGGCCGGCGCTTCACCGATGCGCATTCCGCTTCTGCCGTCTGCACGCCCTCGCGCTATGCATTGATGACCGGCGAATACCCTTTTCGGCGAAATCTCTACCCGCCCGTCTTCTTGAGGACCGGCTTGGTCATTGACACCAAGAAGCAAACCGTAGCCTCTGTCTTGGGAGATGGCGGCTACGCCACCGCCTGCATCGGCAAGTGGCACCTGGGCTTCGGCGAGCAGGCGCCGAATTGGAACGGGGATCTCAAGCCTGGCCCTCTCGAGCTTGGCTTTGACTACTACTACGGGGTTCCCATCGTCAACAGTCACCCACCCTTCGTCTACGTCGAAAATCATCGGGTTGTAGGCCTCGTCGAGGACGACCCGTTTGTCTTCGGCAAGAAGGCCAAGACCAAGGAGATCTTCGAGAAAATGGACTACAAGGCCATTGGAGGTGCCGCCGCCGCGCATGCCTTGTACGACGATTACGCAGTGGGCACCCATCTCACCGAGAAGGCGGTGAACTGGATCGGCAAACAGCAGCAGCCCTTTTTTCTCTATCTTGCTACCACGCACATTCATCACCCTTTCACTCCGGCTAAGCGCTTTCAGGGAACCAGTGAGTGCGGGCTCTATGGTGACTTTATCCATGAGCTGGACTGGATGGTTGGTGAAGTGATGAAGGCTTTGGAAGCGAAGGGGGTAGTCGATAATACGCTGGTGATCTTCACGAGTGACAACGGCGGCATGTTCAACGTCGGCGGCCAAGATGCCTGGGATAAGGGCCACACGCTCAATGGTGAACTGTTGGGCTTCAAATTCGGCGCTTGGGAGGGCGGTCATCGTGTTCCCTTCATCGTGCGCTGGCCTGGTAAGGTGAAGGCTGGCTCCAGCTCCTCCCAACTCATCAGCAATGTCGATCTGATGGCCACCCTTGCCGCTGTCAGTGGGGGCAAGATTTCAAAAGGTCAGGCTGTCGACAGCGTCAATGTGTTGCCCACCTTTACCGGCGATCCTGAAAAGCCCATCCGCGACACCCTGTTACTTCAGGCCGTCAAGAAGACCCACCTATCGGTGCGCAAGGGCAAGTGGATGTATATACCGGCACGTGGCAGTGGCGGCTTCACGGCGTCCAAGCGCGGCGCCCATGCCTTTGGCGGTCCCGCCGCGATCACGTATGCCGGGCGTAAGAACAGCGACATTGAGAACGGTAAATACAAAGCTGACGCGCCGCAGGCACAACTTTACGATCTGGAGAGTGATCTTGCACAGACGACCAATGTGATCACCAAACACCCCGAAGTAGCCAAGGAATTGCAGGCTTTGCTTCAGACCTACCGGCACCAAGCTTCCAGCGAGCCGCTTCCTGTTGGCTTCCGCAAACCCAAGTCCAAATGATCCGCCTACTCCTCATTCTCTTCCTCGCTGTTTCACTCGCAAATGCTCGCCAACCCAACTTTGTCGTTATCTTCGTTGATGACCTCGGCTATGGCGACTTGGGCTGTTACGGCTCGAAGACCATCAAGACACCGCGCATCGACGGCATGGCGAAGGAAGGGATGCGCTTCACGCACTTCTATGCGCAGACGGTTTGTGGCCCCTCGCGGGCAGCATTGATGACGGGCTCCTATCCCTTGCGTGTGGCGACGCTCAACAATCGCGTAGAGACTCATCCTCGCCTGCACAGCGAGGAAATCACTATGGCTGAAGTGCTGAAGGAGGCGGGTTATGCCACGGGCGCTTTCGGCAAGTGGGATTTGGCCGGGCATACGCAAACCAACTACACCAAAGAGCTGCTGCCGACCTACCAGGGCTTCGATTACTTCTTTGGCACGCCTTCGAGCAACGACAGCATCATCCACTTACTGCGCAACGATGAGATGATCGAAAAGAACGCCTCGATGGCGACCATCACCCGCCGCCTGACCGATGAGGCGATTGGCTTCATCCAGCGCAACCATGAGAAACCCTTCTTGGTCTATCTGGCGCATCCCATGCCGCATGTGCGCTTGGAGGCCTCTGAGCAATTTCTCGGCAAGTCCAAGGCGGGCATCTACGGCGACGTGGTGGAGGAGATCGACTGGAACGTCGGTCGCATTCTCGACGAGTTGAAGAAGCTAAAACTCGACGAACACACCTACGTACTCTTCCTCAGCGACAATGGCCCCTGGTACTTGGGCCGCAGCAAGCACCACCTCAAGAGTATCGGCCCCGATGCCGTGAAGCACGGTGGAACGGCCTCGCCCCTGCGCGGCGACAAGACCACCATCTGGGAGGGTGGGGTGCGCGTGCCCTGCATCATCCGTGCGCCCGGCAAAGTACCGGCTGGCGTCACCAGCAAGGCCATGTCGAGCACCATGGATCTCATGCCGACCCTTGCGAAACTTGGCGGGGGCAAAGTGCCGACCGATCGCATCATCGATGGCCATGACCTGAGTCGGGTCTGGCTCGGCGTTCAAGGTGCTATCAGCCCACGAACGACTTTCTACTACTACCAACAGACACGCCTACAGGCAGTCAGGTCTGGCAAATGGAAACTGCATCTGCCAGGGCACCGCCTATGGCCGCAGTTTGCCAAGGAGGAGGACATGGGTCCGATTTCGAAACCCATGCTCTACGACCTCGAGGCCGAAATCGATGAGCAGACCAATCTCGCCGAGGCCAATCCGGAAGTGGTGAAAAATCTTATGGTACTCGCCGAGGAAGCTCGCAACGATGTCGGTGACCACAATCGCATGGGCGCTGGCGCGCGTTTCTTCGACAAAGGCCCCAAGAGACCCGATATCAAGCGATCCAAACAATGAATCCGCTCCATGTAATTTCACTCTGTGCAGCATGTGCCTCTATTGCCTTTGCCGAGCAGGAGGTCAACCTTGAGGCTTTCACGTCCAAAGGGCAGATGATGTATTCGGATACTTCCCGAGGCTTTGCCAAGGCTCAGACACGCCTCTCACGGCACCTGGAAGGTTGCGACCCACCCAATACCCACAGGATGCCCCGCGAAGTTCTCATGGCCCGAACGGTTGATAGACCAGAAGAAGTCGGAAGGAAAAAAGTCAAGTTTGACCGTCAACGCCGCTGAAACAGAGGCAGGACAAATAGCAGGATTGTTCCGGCAATCAGTGATAGCCAAGCTGGCATGCCCAGACCCAAGGGTAGGAAGCCTACGAGTGCGGCCACACCCGCCGTGATCAAGGCGAAGGGCAGCTGGGTGCGAACATGATCCATCGGCTGGATTCCGGCGGCCATGGATGCCACCAGAGTGGTGTCGCTGAAGGGGCTGCAGTGGTCACCGAAGACCGCACCACTGAAGGTGGCACCGATGCATGCAGCGACCAATGACTCGTCCATGACCCCATCCCCGATGTTGTGGATCACCGGGATGACCAAAGGCATGAGGATGGCCATGGTGCCCCAAGATGTTCCTGTGGAAAATGAGATGGCGGCACCTGTTAGAAAAACCAGCAGGGGAATCCATGTCAACGAGACCTGCTTCCCCAATAGTGCACTAATGGCCTTGCCGGCTCCCAGTTCGCTGGTGGCGCCACCCAGCAACCAGGCAGCCAACAGAATGCCAATGGGTCCGAGTAGATCGCGCATACCACTCAGATAGACCTTAGCCACCGAGGGTTCATCTTGCGAAGCATACTTACGCCGGTGCGTCCACAGAAATACGGCCGCCACCATCGAGGCCACCAAGGCCGCCAGCACCAGAATGCGCGGCACATAGTTCTCCGCGGCGCCGTAGGCTTCGACAAAGGCCGCGGGAGTGATGGGCCAGATGGAATCCGCTCCCATCAGATAGGCGATGACGGGTACGGCAAAGACCAGAACGGTTACCGGGATGACGGCACATAGCCAGTGGGTGTTTCGGTGGGATGGATCTTGTGTGGCGGAGTCTATTTTTGATTCTTTGCGTGCTTGCATCTCGGCATGGCGCATGGGTCCAAGGTTGAAGTCGCGCAAGGCACAGACCAATACCATCACCAGCGTGAACCAGCAGTAGAAATTGGCAGGCAGGGAGAGAAAGAACAGCCGGTAGGCACCAGCTTCAAGTCCGACCGCTGCATAGCCCTCGCGGATCATGGCCAACTGAAAGGCAATCCAAGTGGAGACAAAAGCCAGACAGGCGACAGCGGATCCGGTAGCATCCGCAAGATAGGCGAGCTTCTCGCGCGACACTCCAACTCGGTCCACCGCATTGCGCATCAGTCGGCCAACAAGCATGGTATTGGCCAGACCATCGAAAAAAACCAACAGACCGAAGCCTGTCACCCCGAGTTGCACCCCGCGTGGAGAGTTCCGGCCGTTTCCGAGCACCGCCTTCATTAGCGCATGCAGCCCGCGGCTGGCTTCCATCAAGGCAACGAAACCACCCAAGAGAAGCGTGAAAGCGAGAGCACCCAGCTTCCACTCCGAGCCGAATATGGGCAGTAATTGATTGCGGATGAGTTGGTCCATGGCACCAAAAAGATTGCCTTCAGTGAGGATCAGCGCCCCTGCAATGGCTCCGGCCAACAGACCGATGAGCACCTGTCGCGTGCCAAAGACCACTGCCAAGGCGACCAAGCTGGGCCACAAGGCTTTCAATGGATGATCATTGAAGGCGAACAGCCAAGTGATGACGACCAATGTGGCGATCCATAGGACTTGTGCCATCCACATCTGCCGCTGGGGGATTCTGATCATCGTCGCCCAGCTTATCGAGCTTTTTGGCCGGCACAAGCCGTGTGGGTTTCAGATAGGTGCTCGTGTGTGAGACCGACTGGCCAGTTGTGGCCTACTGGCAGAACCTCAAACCATGACAAGAACGTTCCTCGTCCTCACCTTTCTTCTGGCTACGCTGACCGCCGCCCTCGCCGCCAAGAAGAACGCACTCATCATCTATGGAGACTCTACCCACGACCTGAAGGCGCACAACAACACCGAGGTGGCAGTCCTGCTCAAGGACAAGATCGCCCAGTCCAAGTATGCCGACCAGTTCGAGGTGACTCTGCACTATGGCTACCCAAAGGATCAGTCCATGGTGGAGATGGCCGATCTCATTATCATCTCCTCCGATGGTGGCCCGCAACACGCGCTCAAGATCGGCGGCGGTGTCACCGAGTTCACCCGCATGCTCGATCCAGTGCTCAAAAAGAAGAAGACGGGACTCATCGTCATCCACTGGGCGACTGACGCACCATCCGAAAAGTTTGCCCATCACAACCAAGAGAATGCCCAGTACATGATGGAATGGATCGGTGCGGTCTACTACTGGGTGGACAAGGGCAATAGCTGCAAGAGCTGCTTTACGATCAAGCCGAGTAAGAAAGAAATCCGGGTTAACAAGAACCACCCCATCGCTAACGGAGTCGCTGAGAGCTTCGTGCTCAACGATGAGTTCTACTGGAACTTTTTTACAGAGGGAAAAGATTCCAGGAATCCAAAGAACGATCAGGTGGCCTTCATACACCTCGCCGACGCGCCCGGTTGCAAAAAGGATGCCAAGCACCCGGAGAAGTGGCGCGAGCAATCGCCCTACTGGGCCTTCACCCGCGACAACGGCGGCCGCTCGGTCGGCATGACTTCCGCCCACTACTACTCAACATGGGCCGATCCAAACTTCTTCCAGACCTTTGCCAACAGCATCTTCTGGACACTCAACATGGAGATCCCCAAGGAGGGCGTCGACATCGCCACGCCAACTCAGGAGGAGCTGGACTTGATCATGAAAAAAGTGGCGGAGAAAAAGGTGGAGACAGGCACGTGAACATTGATGATTTCCAATCATTTCAGCACCATCATATTGTAGCACTGTGCCGAAGTTAAAACTCCAACAACTACATGACCGCCTGACGGACACGGTATTTGGTGCGCAAGAGCCCGCCCGAATGCTGCTGATCGCGTTGCTGGCCAAAGGTCATGCTTTGATTGAGGGCCCACCAGGAATTGGCAAGACGTCCATTGCCCACGCACTGGCCAGTGGTATGGGTGGCACCTTCAAGCGCATCCAATTCACGCCTGATCTTTTACCCTCCGACATTTTAGGATACAATCTATACCGACCTCATACCAGTGACTTTGAGTTTGTGGCGGGGCCGGTATTCGCCAACTGCGTATTGGCCGATGAAATCAATCGCACCTCTCCAAGGGTACAGTCAGCGCTGCTTGAGGTGATGAACGAGCAGCAAGTGACCATCGATGGCGCCACCCGAGTTCTTGAGCCGCCCTTCATGGTCATCGCTACCCAGAATAGCGGCTCAATCATCGGAACGTTTCCTCTTCCCGAACCTCAGCTCGATCGTTTCCTGCTCTCCATATCCATGGCTCTTCCCAATCAGGATATGCAACAACAGATCTTGGAAGCGCATGCAGACGGTATCAGTGAGCGGATGGAGGAGGCGCCCTTGCTGAGACCTGAGGATATCATCGAATTACAGAGCAAGGTGCTAAGTATCGCAGTTAGCTCGGAACTCAACCGATATGTAGTTTCACTCTGCGAAACCTTACGACGCCATGCTGGCGGTGAGCACACGGTTTCGGTGCGGGCCTCAATTGCGCTGTTGCGTGCGTCGCAGGCGATGGCGCTCATTGATGATGAAACCGCTGTGCTCCCCGACCACGTGCAGGCTATGTTTTCCCATGTCATGCGCCATCGGGTATTGTGCGAGGATGGGCGTGATTCCGAAGTGGTGATTAGAGAGGTGCTTGAACAAACGAGGGTGAGCTGAGCGTTATGAAGTGTAGGATCACCCGTAGGGGCATTGCAGTGGTCGCAGTCACTCTGCTGATGATGGTGATGGGCATCCTGTTTCAGGACGGCGAATTCATGACCATCGGAGCCTGTGGTTTACTTATGGTCGCAGGAGCTTCCTTGCTAGCCCGGCTCAACATGGCTGGTCTAAAGCTTGAGCTGAAGCTGCCTGCGCGTTTTTTCGCCATGCGAAGTGTGCATGCGGATCTGGAGCTGATTAACCGACGTCGATGGTTACATGCCAGGCAGGTGGAGATCCGGATGTGCTTTGTGCATCAAGTCGTAAAGTATGCCCAAGCCCCCCTAACTCTAGCGGGCAGTTGTTCGGTATTAAGGGAGCATCTCAGCATACCCGGACGTGCCGAATTTTCAGATGTGGCCTGTGAAATGAATTCCAGTTTTCCTATGGGGCTTTTCGATTCGAGTCAGCGCACTTCAGTCGACTGCGCGACATTGGTGTACCCGCAAGCCATCACCCCGCCAGAGTTATTGTGGGGCGGCATACAGGCGAATCATCAGGTGGGTCATCATCTGGATGCGGGTAGCGCTATGGCCGATTTCTCTGGAGAACCACGTGGCATACGCTGCTATCAATCAGGTGACAAGATGGCGCGTATTCATCAACTGGCATCTGCCCGATCTGTTCCCCTAGGGCGGGGTTTGCAAGTTGGGGCCTATGATCCGCCGGGCTGTTATTCGCAGCACTGCCACATCATGTATCATTCCTGTGCCAAAGAGGGTCAAATGATTCGCCGTGACCGCTTTGAGCGCAGTCTATCAACGGTTGCGGGCACCTTGACATACTTTCAAGCTCAAGGAACTTCGGTTACCTTGCAGGCGGATTTCAACAACTGGACCCGCCTCCCATGTACTGTGCGTGCTGAATACATCGAATGTCTGGCACTTCTGGCTACGGCAGAGCGTTCCAGCCACACCAGTGAGAGAGAACTTACACGATACTTGCAGCAGGTGTCTATGAATGAGCAATTGATTGTCATATCTGATTCGCCAACAGACCACTGGAAGCACCTTATACCTACATCCCACCCCGCGGTGATGGTTGTGAACATCCGCAAACTGAGTTTCAGGCAGCTCGGCATACCCTTTCAACTCGCCAAGACCGCATAAGATGGCCCTGCTCGCTTTCTTTATCTCCACAGTTTTTGCGGTTATGGCCCTGCGCGGTTGGCCTCTCAATGCCGAGGTATGGCTCAGAGGGCTGATCGCTCTGGTCTTCTTCATCAGCGGTACTGCAGCCTTGTTGTTTTCAAGATCTTCACGCTTGCCCAAGCGGCTTAACAGTATTCGCCAGAGACGCTTACTGGATGGGGTGGTGGGTGGGCTTCTCATCATCATCGTACTTGGCTTGATCTACCTGATACTGATTTTTGCCCCCAGGAGCACACGCGAGTTCAGTTTGTATTTGATGGCCACGACTAAGGCACACTTTGCACCGCTTGAGCAGGTGTCAGAGGTGCCCGTATATGATTACAAGCGAAGTTCATTGGGCCGCCAATATAAGATCGGCAGCTTATACGAACCGAATGGGGCCATCATTCCCAAATTCGCCAACCTTTCTCCCTCAGCGCGGCCAGTAGTTAGCCTTAAGATGACCGATAGGAAGAAGTGTGACCAACTATGTGAGAACGGCGATATCTACCTTCATCTTTTTTCTCACCACATCTTCGATGGGGATCGTTGGACTTCACCCAATTTGTCCACTGATGTAGTGATCGAGTCAGGCGCCGATGGCCGTATTCAACTCGATACATTCGGTCCGCCCCCGGAGCATGACTACACCATCCTCTATCACGAGTTTTCCAACGGCCCAGATGCTCTCGCCACCCTTCAAGGTGTAAAATATGTGTGCTTGCCACAGCTAATCAAACTCAATGAAGGCACCTGGATGCATCCGCGGCCGAATCATGATTTGGGTACCATTCATCCTTATCAAGCCGCTTCTGCACCTCGCAATTTCAGTGATCTCATTGCCAGAGGTGAGCAAATCGAGCCCGGATATGTGGACAGTAGCTACCTCGCCAGTTCGAGCAGTGAAAGTTTGAATAAACTCGTCAAGGAATTGGCCATGACTTTCAAGCGCGACGCTCCTCTGCAGGATCAACTGACGGACTTGCAAGCATGGATGACAGATAATTTCAGCTACTCCATGCAGCTAGATTATCCAGACAAGAAAAAGAGTGCGGTTGAGAGTTTTCTTGAAGATCCCAAAACCAGCAAAGGCTTTTGCGTCCACTATGCGTCTGCCGCCGCACTGGTTTTGCGTGAGATGGGCATCCCTTCACGTGTCAGTTATGGATGGTATGGTGGTGAGTATTATCCAGAATATCATCAGTTTGTTTTCCGTGCACAAGACGGCCACGCATGGGCGGAGATTTTTCTCCAAGATCAAGGTTGGGTGGTATTCGAAACGACGCCGGCCTCGGGTTTACCAGTGTTTACATCTCAAACCTCAGGTCTCGCCCCACCAGACCCTGCAACAGCAATTGAGGAAGTGAATATTGTGGAGGAGGGCCTTACCCACCGCCCGACCTCTGGCCCAAAGTGGATTTGGTTGGGACTTGTAAGTGTGGCAGTTATTGCGATCTCTCTACTCACCATGCATCGTTTGAGGAGGATGGGGCTAAGTCCCAAAGGCAGGCACGACCAAGTCGCACGACCTGCCCACTACCTTCAGATTTTCTTCGATACCTGTGCCGGGTTCGGACACCCCAAGGCCGCTGGAGACACCCTGTCCCAATACCTCGACTCTTTGGCGCTTAATGGGGTAACCATTCCCTTTGCGGGTGAGCTTCTCTGTTATCACTACGATGTAACCTATCGGGATGCGCCGAGAGACATGGCGCGAGAAAAGCGGCTGTGCCGACTGATCAAAGCACTCTGATGGATCAGGACTTGTGCGCCCTGATCGGATGTGGGTAAGGACTAGGAAGTTGCGGACTAGTGACAGGATTTGTGGGACTCTGAGCGATGTGAGTGGGTAAGTCAGACATTATGCGGAAGTGCTAGAAAATTTACAAAGTCTACCTCACATCGTTGAGTGCGATTTGCGAATGATTGAGCGTGGCCATGGCGCGTTCGTCGAGCTTGGGAACTCCCAGATTTGCAGAGTCTGCTAGGGCGGCGTTTGCAATGGCGGCAGCGTCGCGGCGCTGAGTGGCTCGTCCCCAGTAAGCGATGGTCATGCTGGCTTTATGAATGTAGTTTGTCACGAATTCTTCAGGCACATGCACCGGGGGGTGCCATATCTCTCGGCAGACCCAGCGTTTGTTGATTTTTTTTCCCGTCTCACAGCATCTGTCATAAACTTGATAATGTTCGGTTTCGAAATAGCCGGCGATCGTGTAGGGGGGAAAATAACTTTGTTCTGGTGTAGAATTCAGGGTTGGCGGTTGCACCAGATAAAAATGGCGCTTGCCATCGATGAGCGCACGTTCTGCCGCACGAAGTTCTGTGAAGTAGAGCGCGACTTCAGCTGTTGGCTGATTATAGGCCTCGTAACGAATCGTGATGGTATTATTTTTTTGTGACTCGATATAGCCACCCCAACTCGAGGAGCTATGTTTCCATGGAATTGATGGCCGCTGGGTGAGTGGCTGGTAATAGAGGTCAGTTACGCTACAACTGGTCAGTATGCTCATGATCAGGCTACCGATCAAACAAGGTAAGAAAGCCATTTTCATTGTTTTCATCGTAGGCTTAGAACCGATGTAAATTGGTTTTATTCAAAAAATAACGAATTTGGATCAGGGCGCCATTTTTCTGAGATTGGATCGTTTCATTAGGCGTCCGGTCGGATCAGGAGGTAACGATCTGTGTACGACTTATCGACCCCAAGAGATGCTTGGTGAAGGCCGGTCAGCTTTGAAATGGAAGAGCCCTTACATCCATGGATAGGCGGCGCCCGTAGCAAGTGCTCCTTATGAATCGATTTTCAGCAGATCCATTTCCGAACTGCTCTCATTCGCGGCGAACCCGCTTCGATGGCCAAAATGCTCACAAGGAGAACCTGTTCATATTGTATGGGCATAGCGCTATACACGCGATCACGTGCCCCCCATGACGTTATGGTGAAAGAGGAATTTTAGTTCATTATGATGATTATTGAATGATGCATAGCCACGCCACACGCGTGTGCGTCTTGCGAACTTTCCGCATTTATCGTGGCAGAAAAACAAAACCCAATCAGACATGAGACTACCACACCACAACCACAAGCATGCAGGCGTCATCGCTGCTCTATTAACGGCAACATCTGTGCCATTTCTTCATGCTGAGAACTGGATATTGAATAGCAATGGCAACTGGAACGACGCCGCCAACTGGGATCCAGCCAGCATCCCCAATGGAGTGGGCGCAGCGGCCAATTTTTCGACCATCGATATCACCAACCACCGTGAGGTAAGCGTCAACGCAGCCATCACATTGGGTTCCTTGGTATTTGGCGATACCAACAGCAGCCATTCGTATAAGCTGACAAATGGAGGGGCATCACTCACTTTCGACAACGGAGGCTCATCATCGATCACTAACAACACGACCAGGGCCCCTCAGATTATCACCCCTGTTACCCTGAATGACAACGTCATCATTACCGCCGACAACGCCAACAACGAAGTGCAGTTTAACGGCACCGTCGATGGCGTGGGCGGATTCACCGTCAATGGAACCAAACTTCAACTCAGGAGCGCTCCCGGCGGCGGAACCTTCTCAGGCCCAACGATTCTGAACGATGGCGCTTTCGTTATGTTTCCGCACAACGCGACCAACGTAAACACCAACGTCCTGATCAACGAAGGCATCCTCAATCGATATTACAATGCCACTATGAATCGCGCACTCGGCACGGGTGCAAACGAGGTCCAGATTCTAGGCGGCGTCAGCGGTTTCAGTGGTAACCGTGACCTACAAATCAAAATCAACAACAGCACCAGTTATGAAGTGGTGTGGGGCGCCTCCGGTGATGGTGCAGCCACCGGATTTTTCAATCCTTCCACTTTGGTTCTGATGGGGCCTTGGGCAAACGTTTACGGCAAAACCCGTTTCCTGAACCCCCTCGATCTGAATGGTGCACCACGCATCGTCTCGGTGCAAAAAGACCCCGCCGGTCAAGGCGGCTACGGCTCGATTGAGGGCCTCATTCAAAACAGCGATACGCAGAATCCTTCAGGCCTTACCAAGACGGGTCCCGGCATGTTGTTGCTCACCAACAAAAACAATTCCTACGACGGACCGACCATCGTCAATGAGGGTGTTTTGGCCCTTGGCAATGGCTGGACCAATGCCCAATCCATTCCAGGGGGCATCAGCAATGCTACCGCGACGACAGGCAGTAACCTCGAGCTTAATGGCGGCAATGTCCGGCTGGCTTATTATTTAAGGCGCTCTCTTGGTTCCGGGCCAGGACAGCTCCAAATCACCGGTGGTGCCAGTGGCTTCAGCCACATTCAGCCCGATACATGGGGTAGGCTCTCGATCAACAACGACACCAACTATGAAGTGGTCTGGGGCAGTGACTTCTTCAAGCCCGACGCACTCGTGCTCAACGAAGAAAATGCCGAGCCAAGCCAAGTGGTGCAGTTCCAGAACAAGCTCGATCTTAACGGAGCCACCCGCACTGTGGCGACCAACGCAGTGGCTTCGATCACTCCGGGTTCTGCAAATGGATACATGTCGACAGCCGGCGGTCGGATTACCGGCGTGATCCGCGATTCGGTGGGTGGTGGAGGACTGATCAAGACTGGTCCGGGTCACCTGCAACTTACCGCTGCCAATACTTATGACGGCGGCACCACCATCAACGAGGGTGAACTGGAATTCACCAAGATTGCCGCAATGCCCTCCGCGGGTGAAGTTACGGTCAACGACGGCACAACCCTCACGGTCGCTGTCGGCGGCTCAGGCGAATGGACAACCGGCAGCAGCGGCAACGGCACACTTGGCGGTCTGCTGGCCGGCCTTGGCGGCCAGGCTGGCAGCACGGTGAGCTTTGTTGGCACCACAAATCTCGGCCTGAAGGTATCGGGTGATCAAAGCTACTCCGGTGTGATCGAGTCGGCTGGAAATATCATGGTCAAGGGAAGCGGCTCTCTGCAGCTCACGGGAGACAATACCTTCAGCGGCGATATCTACGTGGACGGTGGTGCGACCTTGATTCTGTCCGGGGACAACTCGGGAGCCAACGGTGCCATTCGCATCGTCAACGGTTACCTTCAAGCCGATCCTTCCAACATTCCAGCAGGAGGCGTGATCTACGACTCGCCTTCCACCAACCCTGCCATCGTTCAGGGTAGTGGCTCGTTTGAACCGACTACCGGTAATGGTAATGACCTCTATTGGAGCAACGGTGGTGGATTCGCTGCAAGCGATGCTGCCTTTACGGTCAGTGCGAACGGCGGCGATGACATCAACTGGCGTTCTGGCAATGGCTTCAATGGCAAAGTCCTGCATTTGGGATCACCATCCTCGACCGCACCGGTGGAAATCACCAACAACATCACCTTCGACAGTGATCAGACCATCCGCTTGTTTAACAACACTGGCTCGAGCGATGACGTTTCAATCCTGTCTGGTAACGTGGTCGCATCCGGTGACCGCCACTTGTATGTTGGCGGACAAGGCACGCTTGCCCTCACCGGCACCAACCAATTCGGCTCCGGCAACAAGAGGCTTCAGATCTCCGACAACGCGGTGGTTCGTGCCGTGGACGGTGTGGGACTGCCTGCCGCAGCCATCCTGTATTTCAATACGGGTCGCTTCGAGTCGAGCGGTACATTTGAGCGCGACATCAGCAAT
>JBMYMN010000038.1:0-18975 GCA_049597355.1 Luteolibacter sp. | reverse complement strand
AAAGCGCACATCGCAAAAAGGCACGGGCCTGGCTTCAGACCGCCCTGGAAGCGCCATCAAAGTGATATTTTCTGAAATACCATTCATTCTCACAGGCCACATACTCTGATTCTCCAGATCTTCAAAAAATCAATCACACAAGACAGACTCAACCATCAAGGGAACACTCGGACATGAAAGCACCCATCATCATCGCGACATCGCTGACATTGATCGCCACGCATGCCCTTGGCAGCGATCGTAGCGCGACCTTCACCGGCAAAGATTACCAAGCGAAAGTCGTTGAGCAGACCAAGCTTGGCATCAGCCATGATGGCGGCCCATCGCTGGTCTTTGACTCTGAATTCACCATCTTTTACTCGGCGAAGAGTCCGCAAAAATCAATGCGGCGCCCTGACGTGGGAAAGAATCAGGAGGAAACTGTGCTCTACAAAGTCCCGACATGGGGCCGCACGGAACTGAAGAAAATCGATCCGAGTGAACACGTCATGGATGGCTTTGATCCGGCAACTGACCGCGAGCTGGAGCAGGGACGCACCGCCAACTACTTTCTGGCCGCTCCCTACACTCGGGTCCGTGCGGTGATGTCAAAGGCAACCGAGGACGGCATTGAATGGGCATTTGATGAGCAAAAACATTTCACATTGTCAGCCAAGGTCATCTGCGCCCCGAAAAGCACACAGCCCGTTCTCACGTGGACACTGACTCCCAAGACCGCAGGCTACTTCTCGGTGGGCTATACCGGAGCACCATCGTGGAGCCCGAAAGCCGTGGATGAAATTTGGCAGCCTCTCATTTGGCAGGAAAAGCGCTTCCCCAACCTACCTTACCTGACCGAAGCATTTCTATGCCCCGTCCCATCGGCCTTGGTGAGCCACAAGGGCATGACCGTTGGCGTGCTCGCCGACCCCAAGCACATCCCCTTCATGCCACTGCCCAAGACCCACAACTCGCAGTTTGGAGTCATGGTGAGAAATGGCAAAGGCTTGGCTCAGCCTTCTCTGTTCGCACCGGTCCTCGGTGGCAAGTCCTCCAAGCTGAACGCTGGCGACTCCCACACCTTCAAGGCTCATCTGATCTGCAGAAAACAAAGCCTGTTGGACACCTATGAATTCCTGGGCCGTGAGTACTACGGGTTCCGGGATTATCGGAAAAACACCACAGTCACTCTCAATCAGACATTCGACAACATGATTGAATACTGCATGAGCAAGTACAGCCGCTTCGACCCTTCTCTGCGTGGCTGCAGCTATTCGACTGATGTGCCCGGAGCCGTCAAAAACATCACCGGCCTCCACCCGCTCTCTCTCGCCTTCGTGACCGACAACGAGGACATTTACATCCATCGGGCCCGCCCCATGGTGGAGTACGGCTACTCCCGTGAACGATTCCTGTTTGCGACCGACCCCACCATCAAGCGCGATGGAACTTCCGCACGCCTGGAGGGACCGGGAGTGCCCATGTCGGATTATTCAGCGGTGTTCACCTTCTCGCAGAACCGCATGCAGAACTACCTGAAGCAGGCCCAGGAGATCTATGACAAGCCCATCCATCGCTCTTTGAATCTCACCGCCCAGCTCTATGGCGATCGCTGGCAGAACGCCTTGGCGCTTTACAAGGCAACCGGAGAGAAAGCGTATCTCGATGCCGCCATCAAGGGAGCGGATGACTACATCGCGAATCGAATGGACACCCTCCCGGTTGATTTCAACGACAAGGAATCAAGAGGCATCTTCTTCTGGACCTCTTATGCCCCTCAATGGATGGAGCTCTATCTCCTGTATGAGGCCACCAACGAAAAACGCTTTCTGGAAGCGGCCCATACAGGCGCACGTCGGTTCGCCCAATTCGTCTATTTGTGTCCGGTCATCCCCAATCAGCAGGTGACGGTGAACCCAGGAGGGAAAGTCCCAAGATACCGGGGCGGCAACCGATTCGAGGACATGCTGGTCCCCGAAACATCCGTCGATGCCTGGGAAGTCTCCGAGATCGGACTGACTCCGGAATCCTCCCCCACCTGCCAGGGACACCGCGCGAAGTACTTGGCACAGTATGCGTCATGGTTTCTGAGAATCGCTGCGGATACCAATGATGCTCTGCTGCATGACATGGCGCGCTCAGCCATCATCGGCCGCTATGAGAGCTTTCCCGGATACCACATCAATGCGGGTCGGACGACAGCTCATGGCATGGCGAATTTCGCTCTGAGAGAACACAAGGAGCTCAATGGGGTCACCTCCATGCACTACAACCATCCGTGGCCGCATGCCGCCCTCATTTTTGACTACTTGGTGTCAGACGTCTACTACCGCTCAAATGGCGCGCTGGATTTCCCGTCCGAATACGCGGAAGGATACGCCTATTGCCGGAGCAAGGTCTACGGAGCTCAGCCAGGGACCTTCTACGATGGCAGCAAGATGCACCTCTACATGCCCAAGGACTTGCTGAAGTCCTCCAACGTTCAAATCAACTATCTTGCCGCAAGAACCTCGAGCGACCTGATCCTGATGCTGACCAACCAGTCGACAAAGGATGCCACAACCACCTTGACTCTCAACCAGGAGCTTATGGCTCTGCTTGGGGAAAAGGAAGGCGTGGTGGAAATTTGGAAAGAGGGCAAAAAGACGTCCACCGGCGCCGTGAAAGACGGGACCATCCAGGTTGAAGTCCCCGCCATGGGGCTGACGTCCATCAACATCAAGGGCCTCACGGTCAAGCCGTGCTTCCAGGACAAGATATTCGCTGAGAAGCCTGGCTCATGGTCGAAAGATCAGGACAGGCTCGACTTCGGCGGAGGAACCGAGGCCCTGCTCCTCGACTTCGGCCCCGAACTGCAAAGTGTCTACTCCTACACCAAGGCCAACGGCACGGTGTTCAAATCGGTTGAATTTCATTACGCCTGTGACGGCAAATGGAAATCCGTGAAGAAGTCCTCTTTCCCATTTGAGTTCACCGTGCCGGTCCCCAAAGGCACGAAGACATTCACCTATCGATACGAAGCGACGACCACCAAAGGAGATAAGAGCGTTTCGAAAGAAGGTTCGCTGAGCCAGCGATAGGATACTGAAACCTCATAAGTATGGGCCTTCAGGGGAAGAACCTAAGCTTCCGGAGGCACTCTTGCGACTTGCCGCCCCCTGCCCCTCACGGTATCCAGATACTCCCACGAGCCCCCGTAGTTCAACGGATAGAACAAGAGTTTCCTAAACTTTAGATCCAGGTTCGATTCCTGGCGGGGGTATTTCGATAGGCTGGGCTGTCAAAGCCCGCATCATCCAGTCCATGCAACCCATGAAATTGCACCTTCTTTTCTCTCTCACAGCCGCTTTCGGCCTCCTGAGTGCTCAGGCCCAGGATCGCCCAAATGTCGTCATCATTTACGGCGATGATGTTGGCTGGGGCGATCTCGGCAGCTACGGCGCCAGGAAAATCCCCACCCCGCATCTGGATAAGCTGGCCTCCCAAGGCCTGCGCTTCACCGACGGCCATTGTTCTGCCGCCACCTGCACGCCTTCGCGCTTCTCCATGCTCACCGGCATCCATGGCTTTCGTCACGACGTGCGTATCCTGCGTCCAGATGCCCCCATGACCATTACGCCGGGCACACTCACTCTTCCCGCTCTATTCAAAAAGGCCGGCTACCACACCGCCGTGATTGGCAAGTGGCACCTGGGCATCGGCGACGGCAAGAACAAGGTCGACTGGAATGGCGACGTGAAACCAGGCCCGCTCGAAGTTGGCTTCGACTACTCCTTCCTACTCCCTTCTACCAACGATCGCGTTCCCTGCGTGTATGTTGAGAACCACCGCGTGGTGAACCTCGACCCCAAGGACCCACTCTACGTCGGCGAGAAACCCGCTGACTTCAAAGGCACGGTTTACCCCGACGGCCGCAAGACCCCCGAGGCCATGACCTATTACAAGAACTCCCACGGTCACAACCACTCGGTGATCAACGGCGTGGGCCGCATCGGCACCATGTGGGGCGGCAAGTCCGCCCTCTGGAACGACGAAACCATGGCCGACGAGTTCACGAAGCAATCCAACAAATACATCGCCAGCCGCAAGGGCAAGAAGGAGCCCTTCTTTCTGTTCTGGTCCGCTGCTGACATCCACGTACCGCGCACGCCCCACCCCCGCTTCAAGGACAAGAGCGAGCTCTCCTATCGTGGCGACGCCATGGTGCAATTGGACTGGTGTGTAGGTCAGGTGATGGAAGCTCTCGAGAAGAACGGCATGACCGAGAACACCATTCTCATCTTCTCCAGCGACAACGGCCCCGTCTATGACGACGGCTACGATGATGGAACGACGGTGAAAACCTCCAAAGCCGAAGTCGACCGCGGCCACGACGGATCTGGCCCTTACCGCGGCGGCAAGTATCAGATTTATGAAGGCGGCCACCGTGTGCCACTCATTCTGCGCTGGCCCGTCAAGGTGAAGCCGGCGGTCAGTGATGCCACCATCAACCAGATCGACTTCCTCGCCTCCTTCGCCTCCATGCTGAACATTGAGCTGAAGGACAATGAGGCCATCGACAGCCGCAACTATCTCGATGCCCTGCTTGGCAAGGATGCCGAAGGTTCGGACATCCTCGTCTCCGAAGCCCGTGGTCTGGCCATCCGTCAAGGTGACTGGAAGTTCATCGCAGGTGGCACCCAAAAGGGCGGCAAGAATGCTCCGAAAGGACCTGTGAAGGGTCAGCTCTATCACCTCAAGGAAGACATCGGCGAGCAGAACAACGTGATCGCCGAAAACCAAGAGAAGGCCAAGGAGTTGCAAACTCTCCTCAACAAGAAGGTCAAGCAAGGTCCCGGCGTACGCGCCGCCCTTAAGGGCAAATAAGACAAATGATCATGAAGTTACTGACCCCAATTGCCTTAATCAGCCTGGCTAGCTTGGCCATAAGTTCGCTAAGCCAAGCCGAGCCGGTTAGACTGCTGGATTGCGCTCCGCAATTCCGCAGCAAGGCCGTCTTGCAGCAGGGTGTGGAAGTGCCTGTCTGGGGCCGGGCGGTTGAGGGTAGCGAGATTACAGTCACCTTCGCCGGCCAGTCCCACACCACGAAGGCGGATGCCGAAGGCAATTGGAAGGTAGTGCTGAAAGCTCTGAAAGCAGACAGCCTCGATGATCTCTCTACCGCTCCTGAAGGCCGGGACCTCAAGATGAGCGACGGCAAGGACACCATCACCTACACCAACATTCTCATCGGCGAAGTCTGGCTCGCCTCCGGCCAATCCAACATGGCGGGCAAGGTACGCAACAACGTTCCCGACCCCAAGGACAATCTAACCAAGGTCAGCATGCCCGCCATCCGCCAATACCGCGCCGATACCGGATGGTACAGCGCCAGTGGTGAAGAAGTGCGCGAGTTTTCCAAGGTCGGCCTGACCTTCGCCCGCAAACTGCAGAAGGAACTCAAGGTGCCCGTCGGCATTCTCAACGCTACGAGGGGCGGCAGTGCCATCGAGACCTGGACCCGTCCCGAGGATCAGCCACAGGAAGGTGAGCAGACCAAAAACGGCAAAAAGAAGCGTCCCTACGGCACACTCTACACCTCCACCCTTCAACCCCTCATCGGCACGGCCATCAAGGGTGCTCTCTGGTATCAGGGCGAAGCCAATGCTGGGGAGGGTTTCACTTACTACGATAAGCTTGAAACTCTCATCAAAGGCTGGCGCGAGGAATGGGGGCAGGGCGACTTTCCCTTCCATGTGGTGCAGCTTGCTGGCATCGGCGAATCGGATCCAGCCAACCCAACCATGGGTGATGGCCGCGCCGCCATCCGCGCCGCTCAGATGCGCGCGATGCAGCAAATCCCAAATGTGGGTCTCGCCACTGCCGTGGAAATCGGCGGACCCAAAGAGCACCCACCTAACAAAACCGACATTGGTAAGCGCCTCGCCCACTGGGCGCTGCACCATCAATACGATCGCAAGATCCAAGCCAGCGGCCCCATATACGCCGGCTATCAAAAGCGTTGCTCCACCTTTGCCATACGCTTTGAAAACGCCAAGAAGCTATTCTTCGCCGAGAAGGATGGCTCCGGTGCGCCCGTTGTTAGTCCGGGCAACACGCAACTGCCATGGATCAGCATCCGAGACCCTGAAGGCGTTTGGCATTGGGCGCTGGCATGGATTGAAGGCAACGAACTGCTCGTCCACCACCCCGACATCCGCAATCCCAAGGCCGTGCGCTACGCCTGGACCAACAATCCGACGGGCCCCTACCTCTACAACGAGGCCGGCCTCCCCGCCTTTCCCTTTACCACTGAGAAGTGGGAGGACATCAGCAAAAAGATAGAGTGATCAGCACTGGATCTTGCCGCAGGCGCAACCGGCGTTGAGCTGGTCGGCGATCTTGTCCGCGGTCGGCGTGATAGAAAGACCACCCAGATTGGTGCAACGCAGTTCGCGCGGGATCTGATCGGCCACCTTGGCCATGGCGAAGATGACTTCATCCAGCGGCACGAGGTGCTTGTAGTCGGCGAGGGCCATGTTGGCCACAGAGAGCGCGTTACTCGCAGCCAGCACGTTCTTGCCGAGGCAGGGTGCTTCCACGCGGTTGGCGATGGGATCGCAGACCATGCCAAAGCAGTTCTGCAGCGCCATGGAGGCGGCGGCGAGTTGTTGAGCGGTAGTGCCACCTCCGAGATAGACCATCGCAGCCGCAGCCATCGAAGAACCCGATCCGCATTCGGCCATGCATCCACCTTCTTCGGCGGCGAAGGTGGCGTCGCGGGTGATGAACACCCCAATCAGACCGGCGATGAGCAGCGCCTTGGCGCGTTGATCTTCATCAGCCCCCATGGCATCACAAACGGCAAGCACGGCACCGGGCATGGCGCCGCAGGAGCCAGCGGTGGGCGCGGCAACGATGGTGCCCATGGAGGACTTCACCTCCATGATGGCCGAGACGTAGCGCACGATGCGGTTGTTGATGTCGGCGGGGATGAGCTTTCCGGCTTCTTCAGCCTTGGTGAAATTAGGACTCTGAGATGGCAGGATGCGATCATCGTATTCGGTGCCGCTCAAACCTTCATCAACCGCACCCTTCATGATCTTGGCGAGGGCCTTCATCTTTTCGATGACTTCCTCGGGGGTGATGCCGCCACGCGCGGCCTCGTAACAGGCAGCACTCTCCCAGAGGGGCGCGTCGGTGAAATCGGGATGGGCCTCCATCTCACCGCAGCGAGTGAAGGGCACACTCATGTCCTTGCGCGAGAGGATAGGCAGGACAGCACCCAGCACGCGTGCACGCTTGGCACCGAGTTCTTGAGTGAAGGATTCAACGAGTTCGTTCGAAGGTTTCACACGCGCATCGAAGCGCAGCAATCCTCCATCCGCGCCAGGCAACCAAGCCCAGTCCTCAGACTGCGCCGCGAGTTCACTCCCCATCACCAGTTCGTCGGCGGGCGCGTCATCCAACCAGAACAAGGTGGAGTGGTAGTCCCCTGTTCCACCACTTGAGGCCTCCCGCCCACCCAAAGGCACGCCATCGATGGCTTGGAGTTCGATCATGCCGCCCCCGGTGGAGGTGGCGTCGAAGTGATATACGGTACCGCTCTCGCCGGTGATCTCGAGGCGGTAGAAGTTGGGATGCGGGGCATCGTAGGATGTGTAGTGCACTTCCACTTCAATCCCGGCTTCGCGCAAAGCGGCAGGATAAGTGGGCAGGCGAGGGTCATCGGGCTCCCAGCCGAGAATGCCGGAGTAGAGACCGAGGTCGGTGCCCTGGTCCTTGTGGGTGGTCACCAGCGAGCCATTGGGGTCGTAGTATGCAGCCAACTTGGTGACAGGCTCTTGCGCCAGGTCACGCGCGAGCCTTCCAATGCGGTTGGCCGCAGCGGAATGCGAGCTGCTGGGGCCCCGCATCACGGGTCCCAGCACGTCATTGAAGATGCTCGGGGAAAACTCCATTGACGAAAATCTGCCACCAAATTCCTTCAGTGACAATGGGTTTTGAGTGTGGACCGATCAGATCGACTACTCGTCCATGGGCCCTGCAGCCTTGGCCCCTTCCGATTCAGGCCGAATAAAGAATAGAATAACAAGGAATAGCAGACCTATTGCGCAATCAACGTAAAGCAGCTTCCACATCGGCCATTTCCAACCATCGGCATCAATGGCCTGACCCTGCCATACTTTGCTGTAGTTATTCGTGAGGTTCGTCAGAGCCATGAGAGCGGTGAACTGTGTCGCCGCAATCTTGGGATTCACCAAATCCATATAAAACGCGCTCTTAATGCCATAGGAGAAGCCACTAAAAATGGAGAAGGTGCCGGTGGCAATCCACCAAGCCACCATCAAGCCTTCCTCTCGAGGCCAACTGCCATCAGCAGCGGCATCAGGCGGAGTCGCCCAACCGGCCTGCTTGAACTGATACGCCATCCACAGGCTGGGAATAATCGTGCAGGTCGCGCCAATCGCAAAGAGCAGGCGGCGGTTGTATTTGTCCGACAGCCAACCACCGAGCAGACAAAAGGCAATCCACACCAGAGAGGTTGCCAAATTGAGCACCGAAAGCTCTTTGTCGGTCATGCCCAGGCGTGGAGCAATGAGCGCGGAGAGCAGCATACTCAATGCCAGAGCACCAATCGGAGTAATAGCCAACAACAGGGTCAGGATACCGTTGCGTGTGCAGATCACCGACCTGAAGATGGTCATGAAGTAATCGACCAACTGATCCCCCACCCGTGCGAGACCGTGCTCTCCGGGTTTGGGTGCGGCGATCTCTCCATCTTCCATTTGTTGCGCTGCCGATTTCTCGGTCACAAATAGAACGACACTGGTGAGAATCATCGCCATCAGCACCAAAATGACCACACTGGCTGCCTGGAAATTATCGCCGAACATGCCCTTCATCAGCAGCACTCCGGAGCCGCCAATGGCATATCCTGCGTGGGTGGAACTGAACATGACCCCATTGGCAAAACCCCGCTCCTCAGGTTTGAGCACCTGACACGCCAGGGCATCAATCGCCACATCCTGGGTCGCTGCCAAACTGTTGTGAATGAGAAGAAGCACGGCAAACAATCCGATACCGGATGCTGACAGCGCCTTGATGGTGCCAATCACACCACTGCCTTCGATTTTATCTACATTCACCTCTGCGGGCATGCAAAACATGGCCGCCGCCATGGCAAAAAGCATAATAAACTGAGATGCCACGATCCATTGCTTGCGGGCACCAAAACGTTTGATGTGTAGGTTGTCGACGAAGGGCCCCATCATGAATTTGACGGTCCAAGGCAGGGCCAGCATCGTCACAAAAACACCCAGTGCGGCGGTGCCCATGCCGCGTCGCTGAATTTCGGTGGCGATGGCCATCATCAAGAGGCCAGCGGGCAGGCCCTCACTGAGATAGAGACCGCCGAAGGTAACGAGACGTCCTTTTTTGGTGGCAAGAAGGTTCATGGATATTTAGGAGCAGGTTTAACGCCAGACTTTAGGCGGAGGTGATAGCCAAGCGAAGATTTAAAGCCGATAGATACGGGCTGCATTGCCGCCCCAAAAGGCGGCTTTTTCGTCATCACTTAGCGAAGCGGAAAGTTGCTGGGCAGTCTTGGACCACACGCCGTAGCTGTCACGTAGGAGCAGCACCGGCCAGTCGGAGCCAAACATCACGCGCTTGGGACCAAAGGCCTCAAACACGGTATCGAAGTAGGGCTGGAGCAATTCCAGATCCCAGGTTTCATCCCGGACTTCAGTGAGCACACCCGACACCTTGCAGCTAACGTGCTCGCGCTTGGCAAGCTCCCTCATATTGTCAGCCCACTCCTGATCGAAGGCACCTTTGGCAATGCGCGGCTTGGCGATGTGATCGACCACGAAGGGTTGGCCGGGATGACGGTCGACGAACTCAATCGTCTGCGGCAGATGCTTGTAAAAGATAAGGATGTCGTAGAGCAGATCGTATTGCTTAAGGCGAGCAATACCCTCGTTGAAGGCATCGCCGAGAATAAAGTCATCGTCCGGTTCGTCGTGGACCACGTGGCGCACACCCTTGAGCTTATGATAGCCGGCAAAGCGCTCGAGGTGGGGTTCGCCGGCGTTCTCACGCAAGGGCACCCAACCGACCACACCGCGGATCTCAGGATTCTGTTCGGATAAATTAAGCAGAAATTCGGTCTCCTCGATGATTTGGCGAGCCTGTACGGCGACACTACCGGCGATGCTTCCCTCAGCAAAGGCGGACTTCATTTCGGTACCGAGGAAGTCGCGGCGAATGACGGCGTGGTCGTCGGTCATCCACACGTAGTCCGTGTCGTTGATGGCCCACAGGTGGTGGTGACTGTCGATGCGTTTGGACATGGCAGAATTCATTGAACCTTACCCCAGACACGTTCCATTTGGGCGTATGCGCGGGGATCGTGCAGCTTCAGTTCGGCACGCACAAAGGGGTAGAAGTCGTTGTGATAGAAGTAGGCTTCGGTGGCCTCAGCGAAGTATTCCTTGTGATCGGTGGCACCGTAGTGGCGGACTTTTTCGCCGGTATAGAGCAATGCTTGATCATAGAGCTTTTCCTTCATTGCCAAATGGTAGGCCTTGAAGATGTCCTTATCACCAAAACCAAGCACGTTGTCATGGTAGGAGTGTGCAAGTTCATGAAGGATGACCGCAGGATGCTTGAGCATATGGTGGCGTGAGAGCAGCGCTTCGGCGCGGGTGATGTGTACTTTCTTCTCGAGTCGCGGGTCGTAGCCGCGATCAATCAGCCAGTCTTTGCCTGGATGATACTGCATGGGCACAAGTTCATGCTGATGCTCAACCCAGATCTCGAGCTGCTTCATTTCCTTGAGCTGCTTCTCTGGCAATAAGATGGCGATACGCTCGAGATGATTGCCGAGCATGCTAAGGGCCTTGGCTCCCATTTCGGCATGTTCACCCTCCAGAAGCACGGGTTCCACCCACACGGTCCAGCCCTCGATGTTCTTTTTGACAGGATCGAAGTGTTCGGGTTGTGGCTTGGACTTGTCCTGCGCGGACAGGGGCAGCGCTAGCAGCGCAAGAAATGCAATGATGTGTTTCATGAATGAAGGGTTAGATTATTTGACGTTATCAACGCCGGCATCGTAGTTCCACTGATGGTCCTGCACAGGCTCGAGGATGCGGCGCACCTCCTCGATGAGTTCCTCCTCGTATGGCTCCTCGATCCACTCGAGGTTACGTTTGAGCGAGCTCAGACGGGCGGTGCTAAACATCGTCGTCTGGAAAGGAGTTTCGTTGAGTGAGAACTGAAGAGCGAGTTTGGCGATAGGCACGCCCGACTGCTCGCAGAAATTGGCGGCTTTCTCAAAGAGCGCACGCTCTTCGGCGTTGGCAGGATGCCAGTCCGCAACTTTGCCACCGGTCAGCAGACCACTCGCAAAAGGAGAGGCATTGATCATGCCGATGTTCTTCTGGTGGCATATTGGCACGAGCTCCTCACCACGAGTGTCATTGAGGCAGTAATGATTGTGGGTAAGGATGCAGTCAACAGGAGCCTCATCAATCACCTTAAACCAGAGCTTCATCGGATAAATGCCGGCACTGACCGCGCCAATCTTACCCTCTTCCTTGAGCTTCACCAGAGTTGGGAAGCCCTCCTCAAATGCCATATCAACTTTGGAGTAGCCCTGATATTCAAAGTCGTGAAGGTGAAGGATGTCGATGTAATCCACCCCGAGACGCTTCATGCTTTCGTCTAGGCCCTGGCGAATGCGCTTCTCACTGTAATTGAGTTCGTCATTACCGTAACTGCCGGGTTCGGTGTATTTGCCCGCTTTGGTGGAAAGTACATAACGCTCGCGCTGGATGCCGTGCAGGGCCTTGCCGAGAACGGTTTCAGCCAAAGTGCCACCATAAGCGGGAGCCACGTCGAAATAGTTGATACCATCCTCGAGGGCTTCGCGCACCGCGGAAATGCCATCCTCTTCATCAATATCACGAAAGACCCCACCGAGGGCGGAAGCTCCAAAACTCACGTTAGAGACGTGAAGGTCGGTCTTGCCGAGGCAATTGTATTCCATGGTGCTGGAATTACTTAATGATGATGTAAAGCACGACCATCAGCAGAAACAGCAACACCGAAAGGGTTCGCGGGTCCGTGATGCCGGTGAACTTGCCATTCTTGAGTGCCTTGAGCGGGCTACCCCAACAGGCATCCTGGAGTTGCTCGGATGGCGGCGGTGGTGTGGTGAAACTCACCACAATATAAGTGAGAATACAGATTGCACAGAGGATGGGACCAGCCAGCATGAAGGGAATTCCGGGCCCGACACGAGGATCGGACACCAGACCCTTGAAGCCCTCGGGGGCATCACTGATCAGCAACTTGCCGACGTTGGGCATGTCCAAGATAAAGTAAATCAGGCCCAGAAAACAACCGACCGCGAAGGTCGCAATCGCCGCCTTATTGTTGCCGCGCCGCCAGAAGATGCCAAGCACCAGCACCGTGGTTACAGCAGGAGCAAAGATCATAGGAATCTTGTTCACCGCCTCAAAAATGGTGCCAAACTGACCACCCTGTGTGGACCAGAGAATGGCCAGGCCCATGATCACACCCGCGCTGATTTTGCCGATGCGTACCAGACTGGCATCGGGTGCTTTCGGCCTCATGCGCTTGACGATGTCGAAGGAAATCAGGGTTGCGCAGCTATTGAGAGCCGAAGCGATGGTGCTCATCAGGGCAGCAAGAAGACCTGCAGCAATCAAGCCCTTGAGACCGGTGGGAATGACCAAGTTGATGAGGTTGGGAAGCGTAGAGTTGTAGTCCGGGCTACCATCGGGATTGGTTGCGAATTCCATCGCACCTCCCTTGACCAGCACCAACGCAACCACACCAGGCAGCACAATCACGAACAGGGGGAGAATTTTAAGAAAACCGGCGAAGATAGCCCCATTCTGACCGGCGCGCTCGGTTTTGGCACCCAACACGCGCTGGACAATGGTCTGATCCGAACACCAATACCAGATACCAAGCACAGGGTAGCCCAAAAGAATACAAAGCCATGAATACTTATTGAGATTGCCCGCCTCATCGTGGATTGGGTGGATCATGCTGAGTTGCTTGGGTTCGAGCTGACCTTTGAATTCATCGTAGCTGTTGATACCGACCTGAGGCAGATGATTGATGGCTAGGTACGTGATGAGCAAGGCGCCACCAAGAAGTAGGAAGGTCTGGATGGTTTCGGTCACCACCACTGCCTTGAGGCCGCCGAGGATCGTGTAGATTACCGTGATCACCGAGATGAGCAGGATGGAGGTATACATGTTCACCCCAAGGAAGGCCTCAAAGACCTTGGAGCCTGCATAAAGGCTGATGCCAATGTGCACGAGCAGCGCACCGAAAATGGCGATGGCGGCGAGGAACGTTCGAGCTGCTGCACTGTAACGGCGCTCGAGGAACTCAGGCAGAGTGTGGATGCCGGTGCGGAAATAGAAAGGTGCGAAGAACAACGAGAGCGCGATCAAACAGAAGGCCGCCATCCATTCGAAGTTGCCTTCCACCAAACCGGCACTGGCGCCGGCCGCAGCCAGACCCACCAAGTGAATGGTCGAGATGTTGGAGGCAAACATGGCCCCGCCGATGCTAAACCAGCCGAGGGATTTACCGGCCAGGAAATACTGGTTGCTATTGGCGTTCTTGCGATAGCCGACTTTAATGCCGATGGCGGTGATGCCGAGGAGGTAGACGGCAATGACGATGAGGTCGATGGGGTCGATATTCATCAGTGATGTAGGTATGGGTTGAGCGGCGGGTGGGCCTGTGGGTTGGGCGGCGGGTGGGCCTTAAATATGGGTTGGCTGCCTCCCGAGCACCAGGAATTGGCAGGCAGGGAGTATGGAAAGTCCTCTCGCCTGGGCGCAATTCTTAATTCCACCCCATATTCGCCATCAAACACACCCAAGAGCGAGTGACAAGAGGTATGAAATACCATGAATCACAGAAACTCGATCACGGCCTAAGGTGCAAGCAAGCTGAGCGGGGATGAATGGATTGGCCTTCCATGCCCTAGACCGCGATCCAAATCAGTCACTTCATGGATGCCAATATCACGGGCTCAACAGCCAGATACACTTGCGGACTCGGCTTTGCGTGCCCAACATCCGGTTCAACCCCTCTTTCCACATGAACGGATTGCGTATGTTAAAAACCACCCTCGCCACAAGCCTCGTCAGCCTCATGACCAGCCAAGCCGAACTTCTCCCCATACCAGATCGCGGCTTCATCAGTTCACGTCCCGCCAAGAACTGGGAGGAAGGCCTGATCACAGGCAACGGCACTCTCGGGATGCTCGCCTTCAGCCACCCCACTGAGGAACGCATCATCTTCACCCGTGAGGATCTGTTCATGCCCATGGGCGAACCTGTCGTACCTCCGGATCAGTCCATGCATCTGGCTGAAATTCGCAAGCTGATCGCCGATGGCAAATACAAGGATGCCGAAAGCCTTCAAGCCAAGCACTCCGGTCAGGAAGGGTTCATGTATCCTGACTACTTCGTGCCCGCCTTCGATCTGCTCATCGAACAACCCGGTGGCGAGACCAAGGCCTATTCCCGCTCGGTTGACTTTATGAGCAGTGAGGCACGCATCAAATGGACCAACGACGCCGGAACCCTCGAGCGCGGTATGTTCTGCTCGCGTCCGGATCAAGCCGCTGTGGTGCGTCTCAAGGCTGAAAAAGCGGGTGGTCTCAGCGCCACTCTCAAACTGGTGCAACGCAAGACCAGTGAAGAATTCAACAAGGACACCGACATCGCCAAGAAATCCAGTGACTCCTTCAAAGAACACTTCGGCGACATCAAGAGTAGCTCCACTGCCAACTCCCTTTCTTTCAGCATGCAATGCCTCAAGGCCTACGAAGGCAGCATCACCGGAGTCAACGGCCATGCCAGGGTCATCACCAAGGGTGGCAAGACCACCGCCACCCAAGACGGCGGCATTAAGATTGAAGACGCCGATGAAGTCCTGCTCCTCGTTGATATCGCCCTGCCCAAGAAAAAGGGTGCCAACCTCTTTAAGGAGCTCGCCGCCAAACTCGACAAGGTCGGCACCGATTACGACAAACTCCTCGCGGCCCAGGCCGAGGCCCACGGTGAGCTCTTTGGCCGCGTAAAGCTGGACGTGGGCGGCACTGCCGAAGACCACAAAAAGACCACTGAGGAACTCCTAGAACTCTCCACGTGGCAGAAGATCAACCCCGCCCTCATCGAAAAACAATTTGATGCCGGCCGCCACAACATCATCTCCTCTACCGGCAATCTGCCTCCCAACCTGCAGGGCAACTGGGGCGGCACTTACGTTCCCAACTGGGCCAGTGACTTCACCCACAACGGCAACGTGCCTTCGGCCATCGCCGCCAACCTGCCGGGCAACATGCCCGAGCTGATGCCGGCTTATACCAGCTACATCGAATCGCTGATTCCCGACATGCAGCTGAACGCCAAGCATCTATTCGGTGCGCGCGGTATTGTCCTGCCCTCGCGCACAACCACCAACGGCTACAACAATGCATACTCCAAGAACTTCGCCGGCGGCATGTGGGTCGCGGGCGCAGGCAAAGCTGCCCGTTTCTTTTACGACTACTACCTTTTCACCGGCGACAAAGAATTCCTGGCCAAGCATGCCATTCCATACATGGAGCAGGTTGCCCTGTTCTTTGAGGACTACTGCTACGAGGACGAAAATGGTCAATACATCTTCTCGCCCTGCCAATCGCCCGAGAACTGGCCTTCCGGCGTTCCCAAAGAACAACGCGCTCAAGCCAGCTACAATGCCACCATGGACATCGCGGTAGCCAAGGAAACCCTTCACAACCTCATCCACGCCTCCCGCACCCTCGGCATCAACGCCAACAAAATCCCCAAGTGGGAAGGCATGCTCAAGAAGATGCCACCATACATGCTGAACGAGGACGGCATCATCAAGGAATGGCTTACTCCGCGCCTTGGAAACCAAGATGCCCATCGCCACTCTTCACAACTCTACCCTCTATACTACGTGTTGCCGCAAGAAATTGAGGCCGATGCCAAGTTGCTGGAAGGCTTTCGCAAGAGCGTGGAGTTCAAGCTCGCCGAATATTGGAAAGACCCTGAGGACCGCGGCTTCATGTCCTTCGGGCTCGTCCAGCTTGGACAAGTTGTCTCCACGCTTGGCGATGGCGAGCTATCCTACCTCTGCCTGCGCCACTTGGTGAACCGCTTCTGGCTCAATAATTTGGCTTCCATGCACAACCACCGTCACCTGTTCAACATGGATATCAGTGGTGGCCAACCCGCCCTCATCATCCAAATGCTGGTGGGTTCGGATATCGGCAAGATCAAGCTGCTCCCTGCCCTGCCCAAAGAGTGGAAAAAAGGCTCCATTGAAGGCATACTATGTCGAGGCGGCATCGAGATCCACCGCATGCAATGGAACGAGAAACAGATCGAATGCGAGCTAAGCTCAAAGTCAGCCCAGAAGGTAGAAATTAGTATCCCGGGCAAGGACAAGCCAGTGATCTCTACGGTTGAGCTCGAAGCCGGCAAGAAGGCTGTCTTGAAGCTGAAAATTAACTAAGTCACACGCGACAGTCACAAAGGCAGGTGCCTCCCGGCAAGAGCTGAGGCCAGTGAAAACCCTTTCCCCAAACATCCACCCGCTCTTGGAGATGGTTCGACTAATCCCCCCACTATCTAAGCGGCAAGGCAAAGTGGCATCCAACCATCATCAACTGGCAAAGGCCACTGCCGTCTGAACACTGTTAGAAAGTGACTAAGGGCTGGGTTGGACCTGCAATCGCATAAAGGCCTTCGTTGAATCGGAAATGGCCTGCGCCCGACGGTAGGTTACGCTTTCGGTGCCGTCTCCATTATCCAACGGAGTTGGGTTGGCGTTGATGATACCGGTGGAATCTGAGGGCCAACCGGACATTGCCGTATGGGTCTGGGGCAAATACGAAATACCTGTTAGTCCCACAGGACGGGTAATCATCAACTCAAGGTATGTATTGCCCAGATCTTCGGTCATTTTCATGGTCGGTAGGATGTCCATGTCGGCTGCGGTTGGGTCTCCACCGAGGGCAAACTCGACGATGAGTGCGATATTATCGCCATCGGAATCAGAATCGTCAGATGCACCTTCAAGACCGTGCGAAGCCTTCCATCCTGTGTAGGTGCTGGTGTCGGGATCGACAGAACCAACCACCAAAACGAGGTCGAGGGAGGAATCTACATCTGAGTCCGAGTCTACCAGATCAAAATAAGCGGTTTTGCCTTCAAAGCTGCCGGCATTGGCTGAGCCGTAATTCTGGAGATCCGTCGCATCGATGGTCGAGGCACCGTTAATAAGCACGTAGGTACCATCATCCACGCTAGCCGCATTCGTAAGCACCAGATCGGCCAATCCGAGGTTACCCAGATCAGTGTTCAACCCCAGAAAGCTGTTGTAGGCGTCCACTGAAAGAGTCTTGGCCGGATCAAAAGCAAACTTGGCACCATCGGCGAAAGTCAAGTCGCCACCAAGTAGGCCATCTCCTCCGAAAACCGCTCCGGATGCCACGGTGATTGCGGAGGCCGCAAAGTCCCAATCTTGATCGAGTATGAATGTTCCCTCGTTGATCTTGGTTTCACCACTGTGATAACTGGCCGCATCTCCGAAGGTAAGGGTGGCGGGACCAGTCTTGGTGATCGATGTGGTGCCCCCAGTATAACCATCTTCAACCAATCCGCGATAAGTGGAGTCGGCAGACAGGTCGATGGTTAAAGTGGTGGCTGTAGCACCACCATTGGTGATGGTTCCGAAGTAGACCTCAGTGGATGCCAAACTCTTGAGGCTGATGTTATTGCGTATATCCAACTTGGTACCGCCTCCTGTGAAGTTGAGGCCACCATCGGTCTGGGTTCCGAGTGCATTGGCATGCCCAACCCGGACAACCCCTTCTTTAATTTCGACGCCCCCAGTGAAGGTGTTGTTGTGAGCCAAATAAAGAACACCCAGGCCCTCCTTGATCAGGCCAGCACCACTTCCAGAACTGTCAGAAATCACATTGCTGATCTGGCCATAGCCCCCACCCGAATCATTATTACTAAGAATTGTTATGGTTCGGTCCGCGCCATTAAGATCAATTCTGTTGTTGAGGATTGTCTTGCCATAAATATTCGCCCAATCGGATGTCAAAACGAGTTTATCCGGATTGAAAAAGGTGCTGCCCCAGACCACCGTTTGTCCACTTCCATTGAGTGATACATTGAAGTTTCTGTTACCAGAGAAGCCACTGGTTCCACCCAGAATCTGCATTTGTCTGGCCCCAGTCCCTAACGGAATAGTCATGCTACTGTCATAGTATTTGTTAAAGATCCCACCATTGATAATGATATTGCTGTTGACGCTCTCATTGTTCCAACCACCGTTGCGAAACATGACTTGAGCATCATTGTTAAGAACAGTCGGGCCACTGTATGTGTTGGCCCCGTCAGGAATGCCGCGCAACTGAAGTTTGCCAGAGTTTATGTAAAGACCACCCGAGCCGGAGATGCCGCTTTTCAACTCAATACTGCTAGATGTCTGGGTAACTACTAGATTGTCATTAAGCACGATACTAGTGGAGTCAAAACGATGAGTGGATCCGGAGTCCGAACTCAACACTGCATCCGTACCATTGTTGTCGAAAGTGATGCTATTTTGCTGAAATTTATATCCCCGATTGTTATCTGTATCTCCCAACAATAAGGCGCCAATCGTAATGGGTGAGTTGACGTTGATGCTGCGGTCACCAGTGATGTTGATGGTTGAAAAATTGGCAATGGCACCGGCTCCTGACGCATGAGTGGGTGACCATTTGGTGTGGTCAGTCCAGTTACCCCCGCCGTTGTATATCCAAGTCCCGTTGGTCTGCGCCTCAGATACACCCGCCAAGATTAGCATACATGACAAAAATTGACCAATGGAGGCTCTGAAGGAAGAAAACTTTGGGCAGCACATCATGAAAATTTCGGGTCAGTTTTTTAGCTG